>JBCAZE010000233.1:0-4135 GCA_039700805.1 Pseudomonadota bacterium
ATTTATGACCGGGGCGACCATACCCGTCGATGGTGGCCATCTGGTCTCTAGCCTATAGCCGATAGTGGCTCTTGGCCGGCTACGCCGACTCCCTCGGCGTCAGGATCAAGGGCAGTCCATCCGAAGGCTTAGGTATCGGGATTTGCTGCATGTTCAGCGAATAATCGGCGTCAATGGTGATGTCGTATTGGTGAACAAACTCCGCCAAGATAATTTTGGCGAGTAACTGCGCAAAGTGCATGCCGATGCATTTATGGGCACCGCCACCATAGGGCGAGAACGCGAACGGGTGGGACTTGTGCTCAGCGCGTTCGTCGTTGAATCGCTCAGGGTCGAAATGCTGAGGGTTCGTCCAATACTTTTCGTCATAGTGGGCGGAATCCGGCGAGACGCTCACTTGCGCGTTCGCGGGCACCCGCACGCCACCGTATTCAAACGATCGAACGCTGCGTCTTGGGATGTACGGCACCGGACCCCAAAGCCTCAGTGCCTCGTTGAATAGGCAAGCGCTGTCCGTGAGGTCGTCTAGGTCGTCGTAGGCGATTGACTGTCCCTTGGCCTTCAGGCTTTCGTCACGGAGCCTTTGCTGCCACTCCGGATGCGTTGCCAGCCCATAGGCGGCGGTCGTGAGTGAGCTTGTCACCGTGTCGTGCGCAGCCATCATCAAGAAGATCATGTGATCCACAATGTCCTCGTCACTGAACTGTTGACCATCCTCGTCTGTGGCTTGGCACAGCCGAGTAAACATATCGGTGCCATTACCTGCTCGTCGTGCCTCGATCTGGGAGGCGAAAAACTGCTCCAGTGCTTTTCGCGCTCGCAAACCCCGCCAAAGGCCTAGCCCTGGCACCGGCACGCGGACAACCGCAAGGCTCGCGGCGACGGAGTCAACAAAGGCTTTATTGATCCGGTCCGCCTCTTTGCCGAGGTCTAGGCCTAGAAATGCCTTAGCAGCGACATCCAGGGTCAGTTGCTTGATGGCAGGATAGAAACGGAATGTCGATTGCGTGCCCCAGGCGCTAACGCCTGGTTTTGCGACCGCATTGATGTCGTCGACATAGGACATCAAGGCGTCTCGTTTGAACGCCGCCTGCATGATCCGGCGATGGAAGCGGTGCTCGTCGAAATCGAGCAGCATTAAGCCGCGAAAGAACAGGCGGCCCAATGAATGATGCCAGCCCATCTGGCTTGAGAAATTCTTGTCCCGATCCAGGAGTACCAATTGCAACGCGTCGGCGCCGGAGAGCATGACAGAGCGCTGACCGAGAAACCGCGTGCGGTAAACAGAGCCATAGGCCGCGCGCATGCGCTTACCCATTTCACGAGGGCGCGTCAGAAACTCGCGCGCCACGCCGAAATAGGGCAGTCCGTCCTCGCCTGGAATATCGGTGACTTGATTGTTGGCGCCTGGGACGTCGTCGGGTGATTGCCTAGATACAGTCTCGGTTACCATCTCAAGCTCCTGAAAAAACTGAGGAAAAAATCTGGACCTAAGCGCAACTTCAGAAACTAGATGAGCTTTTGTGCCCGGATCTTTCGACCATTTCACACACTTCAACACACTTGCTTGTTGACAACAAGTATTTTTGACGGCACGGTTACGCTCCATTCTTGATGGTATCGGGGGCGATATTGCAGTCGGATTCTAAGTCCAGTGAACGTCTGTCCACGCCGCGAACGCAGGCGGAGCGCACAGCGTTGTCCGACAGTGCCATGTTGGCTGCGGCGCAAACGTTGATCCTCGAGCGTGGTATTGAAGGGACTACATTGGCAGCCATCGGTGAGCGCGCCGGATACAGCCGCGGGCTTGCGACTTACCGGTATGGGTCCAAAGCAGGCTTGTTTAGAGAAGTCTCGACGAACATCCATCGTCGCTGGGTCAGCTATCTGTCGGAGGCTGTTGGTGAGGAAACGGGTGTTGATGCAATGTGTTTGGCGGTCGATGCTTATTATCGCTTCGTCAGCGATGCCCCAGAAGATATTCGCGTACTGCACATTCTCTATTACGCGGGCAGCGAACCCTCGTCAGAACTTAGAGATATTGCACGAACCGCCTTTCAGCGCCAGATTGCCGATGCGGAGCGTTGGATCACGGAAGGCGTTAATGCGGGCACTATTGATTCAAGTGTCTCGGCAACTGCCGAGGCGGCAGAGTATGTGGCTCACCTAGCGGGTATGACCTATCTGTGGTTGCTCAACCCGGTGAGCCTTCGATTTGATGAAATCAAAGATAGCTTCAAACGATCTTTGCGGACGCGACTACTGAACGCAGCGCCCGCGACCTAAATTTACTTATCTCAACAAGAGGGCACATCATGGCCGACGCCTATATTTACGATCATGTCAGAACACCGCGAGGACGCGGTAAGCCGAGCGGCGGGCTTCATCAAGTGACGCCGATCAGCTTGACCGCTCAGATGCTCGACGCGCTGGCTGAACGCAGTGAATTAGATACGAGCTATCTCGACGACGTTGTGCTGGGCTGCGTGTCGCCGGTCGGCGAGCAGGGCGCCAATATCGCTCGCGCTGCTGTATTGACGTCGAGCTACGATCAGGCGGTACCTGGGAAGCAGCTCAATCGGTTCTGTGCCTCAGGGCTCGAGGCCATCAACACTGCGGCAGCGCAAGTCATGTCCGGTCAGTCGGATCTGACCATCGGTGGTGGCGTTGAGTGCATGTCACGGGTGCCGATGGGCTCCGATTCCGGTGCAATGGCCGCCGACCCGCGCGTCGCCTATGACACGTACTTCGCGCCGCAAGGAATCGGTGCTGACTTGATCGCATCGAAATGGGGCTTTACCCGGGACGATGTGGACGAATACGCGGTGGCCAGCCAGGCGCGCGCAGCGCATGCCTGGGAAAACGGCTATTTCAAGAATTCTATCGTGCCCGTGAAAGACCAGTTGGGTATGACCTTGCTCGAGCATGACGAGCACATGCGTCCAGGGACCACCAAAGAAGATCTGGCAAGCCTAAACCCCGCTTTTGCAATTCCAGGAGAGCAGGCGGGTTTCGATGCGGTTGCTCTTCAAAAGTATCCGGAGGTCGAACGTATTCATCACGTGCATACCGGTGGAAATTCCAGTGGCATCGTCGATGGTGCGGCGGGCGTCCTGATCGGGAGCAAAGAAATTGGCGATGCGCTGGGATTGAAGCCGCGCGCTCGAATTCGCGGCTTTTCGTCGATCGGAACCGATCCGACGATCATGTTGACGGGGCCCGCACCATCTGCCGAAAAAGTACTGAAGCGCTGCGGTATGAAGGCCAGCGACATCGATCTGTTCGAGTTGAATGAGGCGTTTGCTTCTGTCGTGTTGTTATTCATGCACAAACTCGATGTCGATCACGACAAGATCAATGTTAACGGCGGTGCGATTGCGATGGGCCATCCGCTCGGCGCCACGGGTGCCATGATTTTTGGAACGGTGCTCGACGAACTCGAGCGTCGCGAGCAGGGGACTGCTCTGATCAACCTCTGTATCGGCGGTGGTATGGGCACTGCAACGATTATCGAACGCGTGTAAGGCGCGCCTTCGCTAAAGGATTTAAACAACATGAAAACGATTGATTTAACAGTTGATTCGAATGGCGTTGCGCTGCTGACGATCGACGTCAAAGAACGTTCGATGAATGTGCTGACACCAGAGTTCCTTACGGATCTCGCTAGTGCGGTCGAGAAGGTCACCGGCGATGAGGCGATTAAAGGTGCTGTGCTGACATCCGCCAAGGATTCATTTATTGCTGGCGCTGACCTCATGAATCTCGTGAACGCCTATGAAGATGGTCGCTCAGTCAAAGAAAAATACGAGCAGTCTCGTAGCTTTCAGACGTTGTTGCGGACCATGGAAACCTGCGGTAAGCCATTTGTGGCGGCCATCAACGGGACGGCACTCGGCGGCGGTCTTGAGATCTGTCTCGCCTGCCACTACCGAGTGGCGGCCGATAATCCGAAGGCGGTGCTTGGATTGCCAGAGGTTAAAGTGGGCTTGTTGCCCGGCGGAGGCGGCACACAACGATTGCCGCGCCTGATCGGCCAGCAAAGTGCATTGCAACTTATGACTCAGGGCACGCACCTGCCGCCGGATTATCGGCCGCCACTCGGTAGTGGCAGGCGAGACAGATCTCAAGACCGCCG
>JBCAZE010000234.1:0-4120 GCA_039700805.1 Pseudomonadota bacterium
TCGAATCATTGATACCTGCCGGAATGTTGGTGCGATCAAACACCACGGCCGCGGCGACCACCGGCCCAGCCAAAGGACCCCGGCCCGCTTCGTCAACGCCGGCAATGACGTCTACTGCCATGCCTTCGCTCCCGCAGCCATCAACACGGCAGCGGCGGCGCGCTCATCACTATCTACCGCCAGTTCTTCATGGATGCGCTGAAACGTCTTCGAGAGTTGTTGAACCCGACCTGGGTCGGACAGCAAATTACTGACGCCGTCAGCGAGATTCTCCGCTGTCATTTCATCCTGTATGAATTCATCCACCACACGTTCACCGGCCAAGAGATTAGGTAACGAGTAGCGGTCGACTTTCATGAGTTTAAGAGCCGTCACGATCCGATAGGTCGATGCGGAAACCTGATAGCCAACGACCATCGGTTTGCCATGAAGAAGACCTTCAAGCGTCGCTGTTCCCGAAGCCATCAACAGGACATCGGCAGCGCGCATGCACTCGGCGGCATTGCCAACACTCAGCTTAACGGTGCTTGCAATACCCGCGTGCTCCAGCAATTCACGAAAACGTGCTTCGCCTCGCGCATTGGCGAGTGGGCAAACCACGGCCAATTCAGGCAATCGCTGTTTCAGTAATCGTATCGCATCGACGAAAATCGGACCCAAGCGCTCAATCTCGCCGAGACGACTACCCGGGAGCACGGCCAACACTGTACGCTCTGATGCCACGCCGAGTGCCGCTTTATGGACTGACGAGTCATCAACGTGCTGTATGCGTTTCGCTAACGGGTGCCCCACGAAATCTGCCGTGACTTGGTGTGTCGCATAGAAATCGGGCTCGAAAGGCAATAAACACAATACTCGGTCACAAGCGCGGGCAATGGTTTTTACACGGCCTTCCCGCCACGCCCACACAGATGGACTCACGTAATGCACTGTCGGGATTCCTTGGCGCTTCAGCTTTGCTTCTAGACCGAGATTGAAATCCGGGGCATCTATGCCAACGAATACATCGGGAGGCGCTTGCCGCCAGCGCTTTTTTAGTCCGCGACGCAACTTCAACAGTCGTGGCAAGTGCTTCAACACTTCCGTGATACCCATGACAGCGAGCTCATCAGAATGGTGCCATGCATCCAGGCCGGCCGCCTGCATCGCGTCACCACCAACACCTTCGAAAATCGCGTCAGGATGTTGCTCGCGGATTGCATGAATCAGCCCGGCGCCGAGCGTATCGCCAGAGACTTCGCCTGCGACTAACGCGACTCTGAGCACAATACGTTACCGAATGATGCTGCGTTCGGAGCGAAGAATAGACTCTACCAAAAGCTCAAGCTCGGGCTGTTCCGGCAAACGGGCCTTGAGCTCGGTCACGGCGTCTTCAAGCAATAGATTACTGCGATAAATGACCTTATAGGCGTCGCGAATATTGCGGATCGCATCACGTGAAAATCCGCGACGTTTTAGCCCCTCAGCATTGATGCCGCGCGGCACACCGGGCTGCCCCATGACCATCACATACGCCGGCACATCCTTCCCGATGCCACTGTACATACCGCAAAAGCTATGTGCGCCGATATGACAGAACTGGTGGGCACCGGAGAATCCGCCAAGGATGGCCCAATCACCAACCGTGACATGCCCGGCCAACGTCGCATTGTTAGCCATGATGGTATGGTCACCGACGACACAATCGTGCGCGATGTGGACGTACGCCATAATCCAATTGTCATTGCCGATTTCGGTATCACCGCGATCCTGCGTGGTACCTCGATTGATCGTGCAACTCTCGCGTATCGTATTGCGATCGCCGATCGTCAACGTGGTGGGTTCGTCCGCATATTTCTTGTCTTGCGGATCATCGCCAATCGAGGCAAAAGAATAAATCCTGTTCAAAGCACCGATGGTTGTCGGCCCCTTGATCACGACGTGCGACTCAATCCTTGTGCCATCGCCAATAGTGACATCGTTACCAATGACCGAATAAGCGCCGATTTCGACATCCGCACCGAGCGTCGCGCCGTCTTCAATAATCGCTGTTGGGTGAACTTTCGACATGACGCTCAAGCCTCGCCGGGCGCACACATGAGCTCGGCGCTGGCAACCAATGCATCGGCAACATACGCCTTCGCTTCAAAACGCCAGACGGTTCTGATGCGACGAATTAAGCTCACCTCGAGACGCATCTGATCACCTGGCTCGACAGGCTTTCTGAATCGCGCTTTATCGATGCCAACAAAATAATAGAGCTTGCCTTCGCCTGGACCGTCACCCGTGGTCGCGAAAGCAAGAATACCGGTCGCTTGGGCCAGCGCCTCAATGATCAAAACGCCAGGCATGACAGGTCGATCAGGAAAATGACCTTGGAAAAAAGGTTCATTGAACGTGACGTTCTTAATCGCTGTCACTCGCTCGCCGGGTACACATGCGGTGACCTTGTCGATTAAAAGAAAGGGGTAGCGATGCGGGATCAGCGCCATGATCTGGCGAATATCTAGTTGATCCGCAATGGTCGTCTCGGCCATCAAGTCTCCAGAAGGCGTCTAACGGTTGCGTTTTTCGAGAGCTGCAACCCGCCGCGCCAGTTTGTCTAACTGGCGATATCTTGCCAGATTTCTCTGGTACTGGCGAAACTCTTCATGCGGAAACACGCCGCCAAACGTACCGGCCGACTCGATATCAGCGGTCACCGTGCAGCGTGCCGTAATCACAACGCCATCGGCGATGGTTAAGTGCCCAGTGGTGCCACTGTTTCCACCAAAAACACAGTTCCGACCGATAGTCGTTGAGCCCGCGATGCCGGTCATCCCAGCCATCACCGTATGATCACCAATGATGCAGTTGTGGCCAATTTGGATTTGATTATCAAGCTTAACGCCGTTGCCGATGACGGTGTGCTCGATCGCGCCTCGGTCGATACTCGTACAAGCACCGATTTCAACATCATCACCAATGCGTACGCCGCCTACCTGCGGCACTTTGATCCAGCCTTCTGGTGCTCGTGCGATGCCGAAGCCATCTGCGCCGACGACGCAACCCGAGTGCAACACACATCTCGCGCCGATTTTGACGTCCGACATAATGGATACATTAGACTCGAGGACTGAATTCTCGCCGAGCGCGCTATTCTCGCCAAGAACACTGCAAGGCCCAACAATACAGCCTGGCCCGACTTTGGCACCGGCTTCGATCACAGCATTGGCGCGGATTGTCGCTGACGGGTCGACACTGGCCGACTCGGCCACAATAGCGGATGGATGAACCCCACCTTCTGGACGACTCGCCGGATGAAGGTCGGCGGCCATCCTTGCATAGGTGACATAAGGATCCTCAGCGACAATTGCGCAACCCGGCACCTCTGACGCAAAAGCCTCGGCGACAATAACCGCCGAGGCTTTTGTGTTTTGTAGGTACTTACGATAGGCCGGATTGGACAGGAAACTCAGCGCGGACACACCTGCATTTTGCAGTGTGGCAACGTGCGTTACCTCGCAATCGATATCGCCGACGATGTCGCAGCCATACTTGACTGCAAGATCCGCAACTCGCAAGAGCCTGCCTCGTTGTTAGTTAGCGCCTGTGTTCGACTTGATCTGCTCAAGAATCTGGCTGGTCACGACAACACGACCACTTGCGAAGACAACGCCATCACTCAGGATCAGATCGTAGCCGTTCGCTTTTGCGAACGCGTCAACCTCTGTGAGCAAGAGTCTCTGCAGTTTTCCTAGCTCTTCGTTTTGGCGAAGATTTCGATCTTCAACGAATTCCTGTTGCAGCCGTTGCAACTCACGCTGCCCTTCGCGAAGGTCGCGTTCCATGTTGCGACGCTCAGCATCACCCATGACCGCCAGGTCACGCTGCGCTTTCTCGCTCAGCTCTTCAAGCTCTTTCTGTTTCGCGAGAACTGTACGCTCGCGTGGCGCGAATTCTTCCTGAAGCGCTTCCATGGCCGTCTTGGTTTGTGGTGCAGCTTGAAGCAGTGCCTGAATATTCACGACACCGATTTTTAGCTCTTGCGCACTCGCTTGCCCTGACAACAGGACCCCAGCGAAAGCGACAATCACCGCAAAGCGGCTTTTTGTAAAGACAGACTTAAACATCGATATAACCCTTAAAATGCATTACCAAT
>JBCAZE010000235.1:0-4114 GCA_039700805.1 Pseudomonadota bacterium
GGATGAACGGTATGCCGCGGAGGCCAGGGATGGCCGAGAGCGGCGATGTTCAGGACGAACGGAGGTTATGACTCAACAACAACGGATAGCGAGATTTCGAGCGGGCACGCGATTACCGAGGCCGGTGCGGACAGCGATAGCCGGGCTCTCGGTGTCTTCACCGAACGAGGGAAAGCGCGCGATCCGATCCAGAGATCGTTGTGCGTTGTTATTGAGTCATAGCCTAGCCGCGAAGGCCATGGATGGCCGAGAGCGGGCACGAATGGTGATTCGCTTTAACCGACAGTATGATCTTCAATTCGCGATCTTTGTGGGGCCCAGCGTTTATGTTCGTTGAGATCATCCGTACTGCGTCATCGCGTGGCAGCCGATTGTGCATGGCGGTTTTAATGATCGTATCGATCGCAGGTTGCGCCACCGAAAAGCCGCAACAGGAGCCGCCCCCCTTCGGTCCAATCCCTGATGGGTGGATCCACGACTATGATTATCAGAGCAGCTTGACGGCGTATCTTCGTAACCAACATGCCGCGGCAGCAGCACGCGGTGAACGCGCCTATGTCTATTTGTACGTTAATGGGCTGCATTGCCGAGAAACGCGACGACTCACGCAGGCCTCAGAAGCGGTGGCTCAAGCATACGATGGCATCCGAATCGTCATGCTGAACGAACATAAAATGCCATGGCACAAGCAGCTGCTCAGTGCTAGAAGCCAGTCGACGAGGATGCGCTTGCCTGCCATTATCGCTATCACACCAGACGGTAAACTGGACCAACGAAAAAGCGTATTCCCGGATATTTATTTATTCCATAGGGAACTCGTTCGCTCACCACCGATTGACGGGATGCGAGGGAGTCCTTTGGTCAACAGCGAAATAGCAGCGCTTATCCGTCGGAAATTCGACTCACATCTATTGGAACAATAATGCGATGAGATGGTTCGCCCTACTATGCTTCACCTTGGCCATTCATGCTGGCGCGCAGTCCATTCCCGGTTTCGCGCCAGAGAATTCCGCTGAGGCCAATGGTCGTGCGCTGGCCGATGAAGCGGCGAGAAGAGATGATGGCTTTAGTGATTCACAAGCCGCGATGACGATGACACTGTTCGATGGTCGCGGCAACAGTGTCAGCCGGTCGATGCAAAGCAAAACGCGCGAAATGGCGAATGATGGTGACCGAACGGTATTGATCTTTGAGGATCCACGGGATGTCAGAGGCACCGCCTTTCTCACGCACAGTCATGCCGACCGCGTCAACGACCAATGGCTCTACTTGCCGGCACTCAAGCGCGTCAAGCGCATCGCAGCTAATCGGCGAAACGGGGCGTTCATGTCGAGCGAATTCTCCTATGAAGATCTTGGCAATGATGAGGTCGACAAGTATCACTATCGCTACATCGGCGAGGTCGTTCTGGATGATATCGAAACGCACCATATGGAACGGGTGCCGACCGGCAATTCGGGCTATAGCCGTCAGGAGGTCTGGCTCGACAAAGAGGCTTTGCGTCTGGTCCGTGTCGACTACTACGACCGAGGCGGGACGCTTCTGAAGACGCTCGCAGTCAGCGAGTTCCAGCAGTACCTTGGAAAATACTGGCGCCCGCATCGCATGCATATGCGCAATGTACAAAATGGTCGGGAAACGGTGCTGACCTGGCGAAATTACGCGTTTAACAACGACCTTGATGAAAGTGAATTTGAGCCGTCGCGGCTGGATCGCTGGCGCTAGCTTCGTCGCGCTATCGGCCATCACCGCCGCCTCTCCTGTCGCCCATGCTGTGGACTATGAGGGAGAGCTCGGCGCATCGGCGAGGTGGTTTGTGCAAAGTACAGACGACCCACGACAATCCGTCCAAGATTTTTCAGTATCGGGAGAACTCAGGCTCAACCATCGTTTCGACGACAGACGACAATCGTTCGACTTAGCCATTACGGGCCGGATCGATAGCGATGACGGAGAACGAAGCCAATGGGACATCGGCACGTTGACCTGGCGTTATCAATGGCGACACGCCGCGGTATCAGTCGGCCTCGACAAGGTGTTTTGGGGCACGACAGAAAGTCTCCATCTTGTTGATGTCATCAACCAAACGAACCGTGTTGATGAACTCGATGGCGACAGCAAGCTCGGCCAACCGATGTTGCGGCTGTCATTCACGCCTGGCAGGCACGAGCTAGATCTGTTCGTATTACCACGGTTTCGCGAGCAGCGACTGCCGGGGAGTCGCGGGCGCCTTCGCGGCCCATTGCAATTAATCGACGCCAACCCGGGCTTCGAATCGGACAAAGGCAACCAACATCTCGATCTTGCGGTGCGCTACGGAAGCTACATTGGCGGGCTGAGTTACGCGCTTTCGCATTTCAGCGGAACGGCACGGACACCATTGCTACGCCTTTCCCCATCGCAAACGCCGTTTGAACTACCGACACTACGCCCACTGTATTTTTTAACAGATCGCACCGGTCTTGAGCTCTCATTGGTTACCGGCGACTGGCTTTGGAAACTCGAGGCGCTATCGGCAAGAGACGATCTACAACGGTATCTTGCGGCAGTCGGCGGCTTTGAACTGACGCTACCCGCAATCGCTGGAACAAGCATGGATCTCGGGCTGATTCTCGAGTACCAATATGACAGCCGCAGCAGCGACCGGCTATTGCAAAGCGTGAGTGTCGCGAACGACGATCTGGTGGCGGGGCTGCGAATTGGCGCCAATGACTTCGCGGGTAGCGAGCTACTAGCGCTGTACAGTTACGATCGACAAAGCAACGGCCGTATTGCCTCGATCGAAGCCTCACGACGATTTGGAAACAACTGGCGCGGCAGCCTCGAAGCGCGTTTCTTTTCAGGTCAATCCGATGTCGATGCGCTATCTGTATTCGCGAATGAGGATCACTGGCAGCTCACGATCACGCGGTTCTTTTAACTGCGTTGAAGCCGCCACGCAGTCTCCGTCATATGGGTGACGCCGCGATCGCGAAACTTGCCTTCGTTGGCCAACACGTCCTTCCGCTGTAATGGATTGATGTCGAACCGGCTCTGCGAAAGACTTGAGAACTCGGCGTCAGGCACAGCAAACGGCGGCCCAGTCATTGCGCCGCCACCGTAATCGAGCGTCACGGTGAGTCCGATGCTGTCGGGAGGCATTAGATTCGCGAGATGTGCCATGTAACGTTTTCGTATTTCCACGGGCAGTGCGATCAGCGCGGCGCGATCGAAAAAGCTAGTCGCCTGATCCAGGTGTACGGACTCCAGTGCGAAGAAATCACCCTCAATCAGCGTGAGATTGTTGGCTGTCCAAAACGTCAATGGCCCTCGGACTGTTCGTTCAGGCAGAAGATCGGCTTCGGTGAAAAAATCCGCAATCGCTATCGCCGATAACTCAACACCAATCACATGGCGTTGACGCGCTGCAAGCCAATGAAGATCGAGTGTCTTACCGCAGAGCGGCACGAACACGGAAGCCTCGGACGAAATACTGAGTGTTGACCAAAATGCCTCTAGATAAGGATTGATGTGATCCGCGTGGAAACCGATTCGACCGTCGCGCCATCGGTCGTGCCAGGCTTTTGCGTCACTCACGATTGGTTTTGTCGAATTGGCTCTTCAAAGTCGACATCGCCTCACCAACACGCTGTCTCGCGTGACTAAAGCGATCGCCTTGCAATTCTCGGCTGACAAATGCTTCAACTTCTGCAATCACCTGATCAACATCGCCGGCAGGTAAATCTTGGGCATTGCCATCGTCCAACGCGGCTCCAAACAAATTGATCTTCTCGTCGGTTTGCTTGCCGAACGCAACGACGTCGTAGAACTCACTACCGGCTCTATCACCCGACTTCACCAGACTGAGCAAGGTCGCTATCAGTGACACCGGAATCAGCACCAAATCGCGGAATCCATCGATGACGAGCTTGACCTGAAAAACAATCGCATCACGAATTAACTGCTGCTTGCTCGGCAGATTAGATTCGGTTTCGTCCGCCACCGCCGATGCAACCGAGTCATTGTTCGACGTGTTCTCGTCAGCTTCCTGATTTTGGGGAGATTGGTTGTTCAAACGCTGGCCTCTTCGCTAAGCAGTTGCTACTGTAGCCGGTGTTTTCACGGTCGGACAAGC
>JBCAZE010000053.1:0-17752 GCA_039700805.1 Pseudomonadota bacterium
CTTTTCCGATGAGGTTGCGAAGACGGCGGGCTTTCAATTGATCATCGAGGGTGATCGAGAACCTGCAGGCCATCTGTCAACGAAAGACCCATCAACAGAAATCGGTCAGTTTGGTATGCAATTGCGAACCATGGCGCCGAAGGCACTGCTCGCCGGCCGCGTCACTTGGGATTTCGAGTGGCAGCTGCCGTCCAAGCTCGAAAACGACGTCAGACTCTATGTTGCTGTCTCTGCCGCCAATGATGACGGGTCACCATTCGGTGACGTCGTGCATTACCGTGCACTGACTATCAATGCGAGGTAGTGGCAAGCTAAGCGCACACGCGCGGTGGTGACGATAAGTAGCGTATGAAGTCCGACGGGGGCATCGATTTAGCAAATAGCCAACCTTGGATTTGCTCGCACTGCAGGGACTTCACAACATCGTACTGCGCTTTGGTCTCGACGCCCTCTGCGACAGCCGCCATACCGAGGCTATGGGTCAATGAGGTAATGCCTTTCAGCAACGTCGCTGCTTTCTTTGATTGCGCGATATCACGCACGAAAGACTTGTCGATTTTGAGATGATCAACAGGTAGCTCGCGCAGATAGCAGAGCGATGAATGTCCCGTCCCAAAGTCGTCGAGCGAGAACGAGACGCCAAGTTCGTGGATCTTGCGCATGGCCGTCAGTATTTGCTCAAAGTCTTGGAAGACGGCACTTTCAAGTATCTCTATATCGAGTGCAGCACCAGAGACGCCGAACGTTGCGAGTTGAAGTTCCAACCATTTCGGAAAGCTTGGGCTCGACAAAGTAAATCCGCTGAGATTGACGGATAAACGACCGTAGTTGCTGCCAATGCGTTCACAGCTGCTGATGAACTGAAGCGCTTTTTTTAGGACCCAGCAATCCAGTTCCAGGAGTTTCTGCGAACTTTTCGCGGCTTTGACGATTTCGGTGGGTGAAATCTCACCGAGATTCGGATGTTGCCAACGCAACAAACACTCGGCGCCGGTGACGCGGCCTGTGCTGGTGGACACCTTGGGTTGGAGTTCGATACGCAACTCGTCGAAGCGCATCGCATTCGTAAGATCCGCTGCGACACGAAATCGTGCAGTCGTTTCTATGCGTTCCGCATCACCAATCAGCAGACTGCGACGGGTGGCGTCATCGGAGATACGATCGGCGGATAAGCGACAAAACTTGACGATTTCAGCGGCGCTGTCTTCGTCGTTTGTGAACGGCGCGACAGCTATAGAGAAGCGCGGCGTGATGAGACCCGCTGCTGTCGCGACGCCGCCTGACAACATTGTCTCGAGTTCACTCTGCAGACGACTAGCGACTTCTTCCGGGGATTGGTCGCCCGTTAAGAAAATACACATCGCGAATCGCTTCTCATCGAGTCGACCGTCGATGAGTCGGCCGTAGTTGTGACATGCATCGCGAAACAGGTTGACGGCGTTGATCACGATATCGTCGGCGATCAGGCGGTCATGTGTGTTCGCGAGAAAATCGATATTGTCGAGTGACAGGACGGCTGCGACACGACGACTGCGCAGATCATCGGATGCGGCCGAATCGCATCGCTCAAAAAAGGTGTCGCCCCAGTAAGCCTGACTGATCGGGTCCCTATGTGCCGCGATCTGCTGTCCGATGCGATCTACGTTAGCCTCTGGCGACAAAAGCATCTCTTCGCGAACCAGCGTTGCGAACTGAATCAGGCGCCGTTGATCACGCTCCGATAATGAACGCGGTCGTCGGTCCATGATGCATAGTGTCCCCAATGGGAGCCCATCGGTATCGCGGATGACGGCACCCGCGTAGAAACGAATCGCCTGTTCGCCAGCGACCATCGGATTCGTTGAAAACACAGGGCTCTTCATCGCATCTTCGACGACGAGAATCTCATCTTCATGGATGGCGTGAGCGCAAAATGACTTGTGCCGAGCAGTTTGCGGGCGAGCGAAACCGCATCGAGATAGATACCACTGGCGCTTTAGGTCAACCAATGAGACGAGTGCTATCGGCGCATCGAATACGTCTGCAGCAAGGGTCGTTATCGCGTCGAAGCGCGCATTGGCGCAGGTATCAAGTAGATTCAGCGACTTCAGGGAATGCAGTCGCGCTGTTTCTTGAGGGTGCAGCGGCGCAGCGATAAAGCTGCCGGTAATGCTCGTTGCGAAGTCGGCGACGGCCATCGATTCTTCCCTGAATACCATCCCTTGGAGGACAGTTGTCGGCCTCGCACAGAATTTCTTTAGCGATTTATTGCTGTTCGGTCGTTTAGGTCACGGTTGATTCGTCGTCGACGTTGCGGAGGTCACAGACTGTTTGTTGCTTTCCTTATGGCCACACCAGTCCAAACACAATCCAAAATTGCACGAATCGGTAGATGAAATGCACGCCGAGCAGTACGGGCATGTAGGCAGCGGCGATGACCAAGGTTCGATACCACGGCAGACGAAATGCGAAGTGAATCATGAACGGGACATACAGGTAACGGATCACACCGATGCCATCCCAAATCAGGCCTCGATTCACTTCTGGGACGAGCGCTGTTACCCAGCTGAAGAGCGTGGGGTAAAGCGCTTGGAATACCATCAGGAACGAAAAATAGTGGAGCGCCGCGACAACGTGATCGGCGTATAGATACTCGCGATTAAATCCAAGTACGAAGGTGTACAGCGCGATAAACGGGACATGAAAGATCACCATCATCTTTGCAATATCGACAACGCGCTGATTGTAATCGGTCGCCACCGTTTGGAAGGTTGTGTCGGCGGCTGCGATGGCGTTATCGATCACAGGGCTAATCAGGCCGCTGTAGGGCTGGATCGAATACTGGTCGTAGAGCACGATGTTAAAGTCGGACAATGGTGGTGCTAGAAAGAACAGTAAGTTCGCCATCAGGAAAACGCTGATGGGTTTTAGGAATTGATGACGCCGACCTTCGATGTGGGCACGTGTCAACGTGCCAGGCCTAAACAGTAAACGCAAAAACGAAGGCCATACCTTGCCGTCGAGCGAGGTTACTTCTTTTAGGCTGGATCTGAGCAGTGTTGATAAGTGGCGTGCCTCGGGGCCGAGATTCTGCTGGCCGCATCGATGGCAAAATCTATCGCTCCGGTTCAGGGTGGTGCCACAGTTAAGGCAAACGATCGTGTCTTCAGTCATTAGTAGTAGCGCGCCGGACAAGCACTGGCGTCTTTTCAGCGATTCGTCGACAATGGGACCATGTTAATCGCGAGGATACTTTGATGTCATCAACACTCTACGATATTTCGGTTGCTTCTTTTGTGCAGGGTCTCGCTGGCGTTACCGAGGTCATGCGTCTCGGCCATGAATTCTACGAAGCTAATGGGAAGTCGCCGAATGAAATCGTCGCTTCGCGATTGCGTGATGATATGTTGCCATTCCACTTTCAGGCTCAGGCTGTGACGCACCAGTCATTGGGTGCGATCGAAGGCGTAAGACAAGGTCAATTCGGGCCGCCGCCGAGAATCGAACCACTGGACTATGCGGGGCTTCAGAACTTGGTCGCCGAGACGCTTGATGGGTTGAGGACTGTCGATGCCGATGAGTTGAATAGCTATGCGGGTAAACCGGTCATCTTTAGAATGGGTGAACTTGAAATGCCGTTCACGGCAGAGAACTTTATATTGTCGTTCGCGTTACCGAACTTTCATTTTCATGCGGCGACCCTCTACGATATGTTGCGCATTGAGGGCGTTTCTCTGTCGAAGAAGCATTTCCTCGGCAAGATGCGACTCGGTCTTTAATCCCTGTGTTGAATAACTGGAGCTATGGCGATGCGTACTACCGATAAATATCTTGGCTGGTTGCTCGCATTATGCGCGTCCGTTGGCGGCGTTAAAGCCGCGGAGGTGCCCGATTTTGCCCGTATTCAAAACGACTCGGCTGGCCTCCCAGCGACCCTGCAGATGGCTATCGCGCGCTATGAAATCGAGTTCGATGGGGTGACACGGACCGTGGATTTAATCGGTGCTGTGCATATCGGGGAGCCGGAATACTACGATGAATTGAATGACGCGTTCGCTACCTACGACGCAGTGCTTTATGAGCTAGTTGCGCCGGAGGGGGCTCGTGTCCAACCGAATCAAAAACCGGATAGTTGGTTATCGAAAACACAGTATGCGATGACGCAAGGGTTAGACCTTCAATTCCAGTTGGATGGCATCGATTATCAAGTGGACAATCTTGTGCATGCCGACTTATCACCCTCTGAGGTCGGCGCAGCCATGCGCGAACGCGGTGAGTCCCCGATCGTGCTAGCTTGGCGATTATTCTCATATAGCCTTCGTGAAGGCGCGGTTAGTTCAATGCCGCATCGTCAGGCGGAGATGTTCGGGGATCTGCTGGGCGCAAGAGGCGATAACGGTATCAAAGTCATGCTCGCACGTGAGCTGACGCGTACAGATACGCTATCGCAGGTGTTGGGAGACGACGCTGATAATTCGATCATTGGTGCACGCAATGCGCGCGCTATCGAGGTGTTACTGGATCAGCTCGATACCACCGATCATCAGTCCTTCGCGATCTTTTATGGCGTTGCTCACTTGCCCGACTTCCACCGACGTTTAACGGACGAGTTGGATTTTACGTTGGTCTCACAACGTTGGGTTGACGCCTGGTACCTCAACTAGCGTTATTCGCCCTCGGAGGCAACGGTGTCTGGAGCTGGGTAGTCCTTATAGACTGAGAACCCGTTTTCATCGAACAACATGACCTTGTAGTCGTCGATGCGGCCTGGCACTTCCATACCTGGTGAGCCTAACGGCATGCCGGGTACTGCGATGCCGGTTGCGTCCGGTTTTTCCGCAAGCAACTGACGGATATCGCTCGCCGGCACATGTCCTTCGATCACATAACCATCGACGATGGCGGTGTGACAGGAGCGCATATTTTCCGGTACACCATAGCGCTCTTTGATCGCCGTCATATCATCCGAGTCCAATGGATTTACTTGGAAACCCGCTTCTTCGAGATGCGCGATCCACAGTTTGCAACAGCCACAACTCGGCGATTTGTTCACCGTAATGACCGTTGCGTCTGCGTCATGCATATCTGACGCTTGACTGTCATCGCTATCGGCGTGTACGAGCGTCGGCAACAAAACGGCGAGGGCGAAGACAAGACGGCGCATATCGAACTCCTGGGCAATGTTTCGAATAGTGTGACCTTCTCAGTCCCGCTTGTCACGTGCAATTGGCATCGAGGGGTCGTTACACCACTCGCTATAGCTGCCGACGTAAATAATGCCAGGCGAGAGCCCAGCGATCACTCGTGACAGCGAATTGACGCTCGCAGTGACGCCTGAGCCACAGTACAGCACTGGCTCAACACCGCCCGCATTGAGCCGCCATCGCGATCGCTGCATCGCCGGAGGCAGGCAGTACCCACTCGGTGTCGTCACCTCGGTCCACGGTTGATTGATTGCGCCGGGAATGCGGCCAGCGATTGGGTCAATCGGCTCAACCTCGCCGCGAAAGCGGGGCGGCTCGCGTGCGTCAACGAGCGGTCGACGATGGAGCTCCGCGAACATCTGTTTTTTGTTGATCGCGAACGCCTCATTCGCGGGACCTAACTTCACGTCGCCATGCTCGATATCGCTTGATGGCGTCGTGGCATCGATTGGGCCGCCGGCGATGCGCCAAGCGCGAAAACCGCCGTCCAAGATACGCACGGCCGACACACCGAAGTAATTGAGCAGCCACCAGGCGCGAGCGGCGCCCGCTAGACGTTGATCATCGTAGAGAATAATCGTATCCCCCTGACAGATACCCGCTCGACGCAGTGAAGTTTCAAATTGCGTTCGGGTGGGAAGCGGATGCCGGCCATTGCTGCCGGTGGAATAGCCCGCTAAGTCGTGTTCCATATGTAAGTGGCGTGCGCCGGTGATCCGCAATTGAGACCAGTCGCGATAGCCCGCATCGTGATCGGCGAGCGAGAAACGACAGTCGATGAATCGGGCGCCATTGGTCGCGAACAGCTGCAACGCGTTGTGAACCGAAATGATGGGTGTCATGCCGTAGATTCTAACCGTATTACAAGAGTCCTAAATCTCGCGCTAATCGAAACGCTTCGATTCGATTCGCAGCGTTCAGCTTATTCATAGCCTCAGTAACATAGTTACGGACCGTGCCGGGCGATAGCGATAGCTTACTCGCAATTTGTTTGTTGCTCATGCCGGCTTCAGCGAGTCGCAATACCTCTCGTTCACGATCGCTCAGCGGATCGGGTGCACGCCAGGCAAGCTCGGCAAGTTCTGCTGGGACGTGGCGTTGACCACTGGCAACGGCGCGTACCGCGTTGGCGAGTTCGTCGCTGCCGGCATCTTTTAGCAGGTAGCCGGTGACACCGGCTTGCATCGCACGCTGCAGATAGCCGGGTCGCGCGAACGTCGTAACAATCAAGACCTGTGTTGTCGTCTTTTCTTCTTTGAGTGCTTCCGCGACATCGATGCCACTCATCTCCGGCATTTCGATGTCGGTGACCAGCACATCTGGCTTCAGTTCACGAGTTAAGTTGAGCGCCTCAAGACCATTATGTGCTTCCGCTACAACGTCGATATCGTCCTCGAGTGACAGGAGCGTTGCCAATGCGCCACGCAACATCGATTGATCTTCGGCAATCAGAATGCGAATCATGATGTGTGCGGCAACATGATGCTGATTGACATACCGCGCTCGCCACCAATTTCAGTTTCACCGCCGAGCTCTCGGATACGTCGTCTGAGGCCGGTCAGTCCTGCACCTTCGCGGACTTTATCCGCAGCAGCGCGACCATCGTCACTAATCGTGACATGAATCTGTTGGTTCTCATTTGAAAACGTGATCTCCGCCCGCGAGGCATTGGCATGGCGGACAATATTCGTGGTAGCTTCCCGCACGCCGAGCCCAAGTGCTTTGCTTTGTTTTGCATCAAGATCGGGGATTGAACCTGCGACGGTCAATGTAATGCCGGCATCGGCCAAGGCATGCCGTGCGAGATCGAGTTCTGCATCGAGCGTCGTGATCGTCATGCCATACACAGTCTCGCGGATTTCTGCGAGTGCGCTTCGCGCCGCCGTCGTTACCGCGTCTATTTCCTCGCGCGCGCGCTCAGGATCCTTTTGTATCAGTTTGGCCGCCACTTCGGACTTGAGGGCGACCATGGTCAGTGTGTGGCCGAGTACATCATGCAAGTCGTGGGCAATCCGTTCTCGTTCGGCAAGTCGTGCGTGCTGCCGTTCGACCGATTGGGCCCGCTCGCGAATTCGTGCGTGTTCGTAGGCTTCCGCGGACGAGATGATACCGATGCCACTGATAACACCGAACACCAGCGCAAAGGCCGCGTTGATCCAATCTTGATAGTCGCTGGTAGAGAGCAGCGTGAACGCGGCGTAGAACACCGTCAGGCCAAGAATCCACTTTACCGCGAGCTTGCCTGGTCGCAAGAAGCCCGCTTGTACGCAGGCATAGATATGAAAGACACCATGCAGGCCCGAAAACGGAGAGAGGGCGAGTGCGATAGTCTCCATCGCGAACATGGACTTGAGACCGTGGTCACCACCCGTTTCGAACGAGCGCAAGTAGATCGGCAGAAAGATCGCGAAGCCAATGACGAAAGCAGCGATGTCGGCAGCACCTGGCGGACGCCACAGCCATTCTGGGAAGTAGAACAACACATAGATGAGGTTGAATAATTTCCAGCGCAGGGGACGTGCTTTATCTTGTGGCTCGTCATTCATAGCAGATAGTCTGACATGTTCAGCGGTTTCGCGACACGTTATGGCGACGTTTTAGGGCGCACGCGTCAGTCGAATTTCATCGATAGCAAACGTGTATTGCCCTGCGCGCATCGGTGTCACGAACGCAAAACCAGTGACATTGCCGCGATCTAGGTTTTCTAGAGCGGTAAGATCGAGCTGTACTTTGGTCCATGCATCAGTGACGTCGAACTCAAGCGTTGGCGGCGCACCCATCTGTTCCTTGCCGAATACCATCAACCGGTAGCGACCGGCAGAGCCGCGCGTCCAAAACTCGATCGTGTCGTGGCTGCCCAGTGAAGCGGCGCCATTGTTGGTTGTCATGCCGAAAAACGCCCCGGCCCAGGGGAATGCAAAGTCCGCGCTGACATTGGCGTCGACCGCTAGTGCGCCAGCAGACGCATCAGCACCTTGTGCCAGTGAGGTCAGTGTTGCCGAAGATTGACCGCCCATCATCGAATCGCTGGTTTCGGACCAAATGAAATTATCAGGCGCTTCAATCCCGTTATCGAAATCTGCGAGTGTTGCTGGCAGCACGATATTTGATGCGTTGATCACCGGCACGGCTCTCGATGTCACGTACCCATTCCTGAGCATCGTTTCGATGCCGCGCGTCGCGGTGAGATCATCACGTGGGTCTTCAGTCAAAATCAAAAGGTCTGCCGGCGCTCCCACCGAGAGTAAGCCGTGCTGTCCGATCGGAAAGCGTGTTGCGGCGAGTCCGGTGGCTGCGTGCAGAATCGTCTCATTCGATAAACCCGCCTGGCTGAGTAGCATGAGTTCTTGGTGTAGTGTCGCACCGTGTGCGGTGCCTGGATTCGGCGCATCGGAGCCGGCCAGGATCGGCACGCCCGCGTCGGCCAAGCGTCGGACGTTCGAGAGGGCAGTTTGCAATTCGAAACCAGGGATTCGTCCGCCGAAGTCTGTATTGAGGGATGCACTGCCGGCAGTTGTCAACGCGCTGGCGATACGTTCGTCTTCAAGCAGCATTTTGCCTGGTGCTTGACCGTCAACCACAGCGATTACGCTCAGTGTCGGAATCACAAAGATGTTGCGGGCGAGCGCTTCGGTAATGAATGCGTCGGTCACTTCACTATCAGCAAATATATGGACGAGTCCGTCAACGCCCACGGACAGTAGGTCACTGGCTGCTTGTTGCGTATCAATATGCGCGACCGCTAGCAAACCGGCACGGTGGGCTGCGTCGATAACGGCTTTGGCGGTTTCAAGATCGATGCTGTTGATTCGATTGCTTTCGGGGATGTACACCAGCTTGATGAAGTCAGATCCTTCGGCAACACGATCAGCAACCCATTGTTCGGCTTGGCTCGGATCGCTCAGTACATCGATTGGAATGCCGTACTGCGTGCCATGCCCGCCCGCGGCGGTCGCCAGCATACCTGCGCTGAACAGAGTGGCTCCCTGTTTGCGACCGCTGGCCTCGCGGTCTGCTCTGGTTTGAGAAAGCATTGCTGGCGCCGTGAACATGTCGAGCATCGTTGTGACACCAAAGCGTTGGGCATCTTCGCGTGCCGGACCATAGGTGTGCGTATGTGCATCGATCAAACCAGGAATGATCACTTTGTCGCTGGCATCAATGACGGTCATCGTGTCGTCATCGACGTCCTTGCCAATCGCCGTGATAACGCCATTCTTGACGACGATATTGGTGACGCCGAGCCAGTTTTCACCGTCATACACCGTGGCGTCTTTGATTAA
The DNA here is from genome assembly GCA_039700805.1 of Pseudomonadota bacterium. Classification (GTDB taxonomy): domain Bacteria; phylum Pseudomonadota; class Gammaproteobacteria; order Steroidobacterales; family Woeseiaceae; genus CALBPI01. The sequence continues at coordinate 9,467 of JBCAZE010000053.1, forward strand.
CCAGCTATTACCGTCGAGTGTTTCGCTGCTTAGGCTTGACGACTCAGTCACGGACTTCGGTAGCAGCGCAATGACAATTGCGCAGAGGATGAATGTCGTCGTGATGACCGTGAGGGCAAATCTCTGATGCATGTATCGATACTCCTTTGGGCGTTGTCTTTGACGGCGCGGTGACTATCGCTGACTGATCCAACGCCAAACGGCAAGAGCTGCGAGCGCAAGGGTGGTGACAGCGACGACGCTGAGATGGCGTGCGACCGGTCTTGCGGAATCCGCGTTGACGATATCCAGACTGATTTCTGCCAAGTGGAAAGAGGGCAAGGCCGTCGCGATCGTCTTCAAAAAGCCTGGGAACAGCATGACGGGAAACCAAAGGCCACCCAATACCGCGAGCCCGAGAAAACAGAGGTTGGCCACTGCGACAGCACCACCGGAGCCGAACGAGAATCCGATTGATAGTCCAAGCAACGAGAACGGTATGGCGGCCAACAAATGACTGGCGAGGAGCACAAGCCAGACCTGCGTTGGCAAAGCGACATTGGCGAGTAGCCCGGCAGACAGATAGATTGGCATCAAAGCCAGGCACGAAAAAACCAACGTCGAGGTCAGTTTGGCGACGATGTATCCAGTCGCCGGTGCGGGACTGACGCGTTTGATACGCAACCAGCCTTTTTCTCGCTCCGCCGCGACGCCCGCCCCAAAGCCGAACAGTGCCGGTCCCATTACGGCGAAGATGCCGTAGGTCGCGAGCAAGTAGGTCGATCCTTCGGTGCCTCCACGCGCCAACATGACGCCAAACATCAAATAGAAAATAACCGGTAAGGCGATCGTCGGGATCAAAAATTCGGGCGCGCGAATTGACTGACGCATTTCAGCGCCAATTTCTGCTAGCAGCGGCGAAAAAACGGATGCACTCATGCGTGTCCCTCCGGATGTTGGTTGGTTAAGGCCGTGAACGCCTCCTCGAGGCTAGGCTTGTTGACCGTCAGGTCAGTCATTGATGGGTCTTCCGTGAGCAGCGACCGTAATGTGGCATTTGCGTCATCGGACAGCAGGGTTAACCAGCGACCTTGTCGTTGACCCTCACGAACGGCAGGTAGTGATCTCGCATCGGCAAGGGCAAGTTCGCTTTGGCAACGTATCAAAGAGCCGCCAACTTGCTGACGGATTGCGTCTGCGTTGTCCTCGGCGATAACGCGGCCATTGTTGACGATACAAATACGATCGGCGAGTGCATCCGCCTCTTCGAGGTAGTGTGTGGTGAGTACAACGGTTCGCCCGTCTGCTGCGAGTGTTCGGATGCTGTTCCAGACCGCCTCACGTGCATCTTTGTCGAGACCGGTCGTCGGCTCGTCCAGAAAAAGCAAATCCGGCTGTCCGACAAGCGATACCGCGAATTGGACGCGGCGCTTCTGACCGCCCGAGAGCTTCTTGTAGAGTTTATCGGCGAAATCGCCGATACCGGTGATATCGATCAAGGCATTTAGGTCCGCCGGTTTGGGAAAGTAGCTGGCGAACAGCGCGAGGTGCTCGCGTCCGGTCAAATTATCGGGAAGATGAGCCTCTTGCAGCATGACGCCTATTTGACGACGAGCGGCGATGCTGCCGGCGGGATTGCCAAGGACCGTGGCGGTGCCTGAGTCCGGTTTTACCAAACCCAGGGCGCAGTGGATCGCAGTGGATTTGCCGGCGCCGTTGCGCCCGAGCAGTGCGAATATTCCCCCTCGCTTTACAGAGAGGTTGACGCCATCCAGTGCGCGCGTATCGCCGAATTGCTTGACCAGCGATTGGAGTTCGATTGCAGCGGTCAAAGTCTGACTCCGGTGGTGATGATGGCGTCAGTATTGCGCGTTGATCACTTGGCAACCATTGTCAGAAGACATCTATCTGACATGACATTCGTCATGTTTTCTTAGGCGGTCGAAACTGGGCGCGGGACTGCTGCACACGTTCAGACAGGTAGTCGAAGACGGCACGTATTCGCGCGCTGTGTCGAAGCTCTTCGTGTGTCACTAGCCAAAGGTCGGTCTTGGCAAAGACATGACCCGGGATAACAGGGATCAGATCGTCGTACATTGCGGCCCAGCGGCACGATAGGGCACCGATACCAAACCCCGCGCGAACTGCGGATACCTGCGCAGTCGGGCTGTTTGACGATAGGGCGATACGCACTTGGGTGTCGAGTGGGTGCGGTTGGCCGATCATGACGCCGCTCGCATGGCCCGGCCAAGCCAATGAAACGAATGTGTGTCCGCTGAGGTCTTCCTCGCTGTTGATTGGGGGGTGACGATCAAGGTATCGGTGGCTCGCGTAAAGCGTAAATGCCATGCCCGTCAATCGTTTTGCGATCAGGTCTGGTTGTTTCGGCTCGTTCAGTCGGAGCGCGATATCTGCCTCACGCTGCACGAGGTCAACAGCGCGCGATTCGATCAGCAGATTGAGGTGAATATCGGGATATTGTTCGTTGAATTCGACAAGCGCCGGTGCAAGCCACTCGGTGCCGATGCCTTCCGTCGCTGAAATCGTCACTGTCCCGGTCAGCCCGGTGGAGCTGACATCGACAGCGCGCTGTATGGCATGCATTTCGCGTTGCATGCGTCTCGCGCTATCAAGAATAGCCCGCCCCGAATCCGTGAGCGCCATTCGACGCCCATCGCGTAAGAACAGTTTGACGCCCAGTCGTTTCTGCAATGCTGTAAGGCGACGTCCCAGTGTTGGCTGGGTCAGATCGAGATGCTCAGCGGCTGCGACCAAGCTGCCGTGGTCTACGATCGCCAAGAAAAGTCGCATATCGCCCCAATCGCGAGGCTCATCTTTATTATGCATTTTCGTATATCAAATATAAAAAAACGAAATTGATATGCATATATTAACGCATTAGAGTTTCGACTGTACATCCCCCCCTTGTACGAAATGGAGAAACACGATGAACAATCTCAAAACTATCCTCGTCATTTTGGTCAGTGTTCTTGGCCTGACTGTGGTTGCAAACTCAACTGCCGGCCAACGCGTGGCCATGTCATATCAAGTCCAACAGATTCTTTCAGAAGTCGATCGTGCCGTTACGGCAGGACGCACTAATGATGCGCTATCGATGTTGGCGAAACACGAACGAACGCTTTATCGGGCCGGAGCGGGTGCCGAAGCCGCCTCGCTCTCGTGTCGCGCGCATTTTGTAGCGAGCGACTATGCCGCAGCGCTGGCAGCGTGTGATTCTGCGTTGGATAAACGTTCCAATCACTGGAGTGATTTCAACAATCGCGGAGCGGCCAAGATGCAGCTCGGTGATGTGAGCGGTGCTGTCAGCGACTTTAGAAAGGCCCGTCAGCTTGAGCCAGGAAGTGCGTTGGTACGACGCAATCTTGGCAATGCAGAACGCGCGTTGGCGCAATAGCGTTACCTAGCGGCGGGTGCTGCCCCTCTCTCCCACAGATCGGCGCGAATGAGTGCCCGCCGCTTTTTCTCAACCAGGCAAACTGAAACGTTCACGCAGGAATCGAGCAATACCGTCCTGGTCATGATGGCCAATGACCGCAGTCGCCAGCGACTTGATGGTCGATTTGGCGTTCTCCGGTGCATAGCTCTCGTCTGCCGCAGCAAACATGCTCGCATCGTTGTCGCTGTCGCCGAAGCAAACGACACGCTCGGCGCCGACCAGTTGTTTCAATGTTTGGATAGCGCCGCCTTTACTTGCATCGCTGTGATGCACATCCAGCCAATACAGGTCTTTCGATTCGACGGCGACACCGGAATAGGCCACAAGATGCGGCTGTTCCTTCACGAAGCCTATGACGGCTTTGATCAGCGCCTTGTCGCCGATGGCACTGATGTTACTGATCTCTGCATCCGCTGGAATTTCCGCGAGTGGATGAGCGGCGATACCGCGCCGGACACTGTATTCCATCACAACGTGTTTTTCGGCCGCCGATTTCAACGGTGGATGGTAAACGTTGAGATCGGTATCGCCCTCCAACGTAAACACGAAGGGTGCGAGTCCTTCGGTCATACAGGCGGATACCACGGCAGCTAGCTCACCGGTGGTCAGGATGTTTCGATGACTGTAGCGGCGATGATCTGGGTGCCAAATGACAACGCCATTTTTGTAGGCTTGTGGGAGCGCAAAACCATGACCATCTAAAACGTCGCGTGATGCATGTAACGTGCGGCCCGTCGCAACGGTGTAAGCGACACCGCGATCAGTCAGCATATCGAGTGTTTCTCGGGTATACGTGCTGATAACGCTCTCACTATTGAGCAGCGTGCCGTCGAGATCAAAGACAACCAGTTCCATGTCGCCGAGTGTACGCGACTTTTGCTGCTGTCGTGATTAACGTTTGTATTGTGTTGGGCAGTAGGCGCGAGAGACAGCTTTAGGTCGCAGCGCGCGATGCTTAGTCTTACGACTGGTGACACGCTGTCGCCATAGGCGAAAGCTGCCTGGCTTGAGTTCCTTGCGCATCAGGCGAATGACCGCTTTTTCACTGAGTCCGTACGTCGCCTCAATCGCTTCGAAGGGCGTACGGTCTTCCCAGGCCATTTCAATAATGCGTGATAAATCTGCCGGATCGCGGCTCACGTTGTCTGCTCCTTGTTTCGGATGCGCAGTTTATCGCGTCACCCTCTAGACCGGGTTGAAAACTATGCATCTGACGTTCGATCCGCTGCTCGCATAGAGGTGCTGACGGCCACCCAGTCGGTATGTCGCGTCGAGAGCATAAGAAGCGCAAGCACCATGAAAAGCAAAAGCGTACCCATCAGGAGTGCATAGTCCTCTGAATGGAGAATAACAAACAACATGCTGTAGAGAATGCCGATTGCGCCGGCGAACGTGGCGCCGTGTCGACGGGCGCCCAACACCGCCGTTAAGTAAATCCCAATCAAGCCGCTGCATGCCAGCGTCGCGATCGTGTAGGCGGGGCCAAAGCCGATATGTTCGGCGAACGATACCAACAGGAGGTAAAACATGGTCAACGCGCCGCCGACAAGCAGATAGTGCATCGAATGAAGGCGCTTTTGGGTCAGCGTCTCGGTTAGAAAGAACGCGACGAACGTCAGGATCACGAACATCGCGCCATACTTGGTGGCTCGATCGGCGCGGGTGTAAATGTCGACGGTTTCGATTAGATCGACACCTAACATGATGCGATAAAAATCAGCGCAATGATCGACTGTGCAACGTTCCAGCATATCTCCGGCGCCTGTGCTGAAGTCGGATACCTGCCACGCCGCTTCAAAACCGCTGTCGCTAATCGTGCGAGTAACGGGTAGAAAACGACCGACGAATTTTGGGTGCGGCCAATTGGCGCTGAGCGTCAGCGATGTCGTGCCAGCCAATGGGATAAAGTTGAGCGATACGCTTCCGCGAAGATTCAACGCAATGTCAAAAGGAAGTTGGCCGTCGAGTGATAGGTTATCGAGTGATGCATGAATGCCATTGCCGAGACTCGGTAACGAACTCCCCGGTTCGATCTGATGGTGTTCTTCCGCGATCGATAACTTGGGATTGGCGCCAATGCCACGCAGGTCACTGATCGGGACAATAAGGCGCGGCGTTTTCCATTCAACAAACCCTGGTATGTCGCGTTGTTTGGCAGCGAGCAGAGAAAGATCGAAAGCGCCGCTGATCTTGTAGTCACCATCATAAACAGGAACGCTATAGATCCCGCGTGAACGTTGCTCGACCGCCAACGCTGCACGCATATTCAATTGCTCTGCCATCAAAACAAGAAACGCGGTGCCTTTCTGGTATTCGGTGAACGTCCGATCCGTGCCGCCACCGCGTCTCTCCTTAGTTGACCGGTACTCATAGGGGATGAGCAGCAGCGGTGAGGTCAACGTTTGAGCGCCCGTCCAACTCTGCGTCACATCGTTGATCACCGCACTTCGGTACTGGCTGCGTTCTGTCACGACGCCATGGATCATGGCCAACGGAATCAATAGCAGTAACGTGAGTAAGCCTGTGACAAGCAGTTTGGTGAATAACGAATGACGAAACATGTGAATCTCCAAAAGATGGTGTTCGCCTCTGCGTCCGGCGCATCAGCCTGTGGGAGAGCATGGGTTTCGTCTGTGGCGTTAAGGTGGGCGAATAGTGATCAATTGTGGCAATAAGCCTGTGGATCTCGTGCTGCCCAACCAATAATTTGTCACGGTGTGTCAACCGAATCCGGCTTGGTGCGTTTTAGCTCCTGAATCTGATCCGTTTTATGAGGAGCGAAACATGGAGTCTATACATAATCCCATTAACCCTGGCGCTGCCCCTTGGCGAGTCGCGCTAGCCTGCGCAGGTGTCGCGATGCTGACCGCTTGCGGTGGCGGTGGTAGTGCCACCGTTGATAATGATGCCCCGATCGCTGAAGTCGAGCAGGGTACGTTGTACGTTGGATTGACCGATGCCGAGGGTGACTTTGATAGTTATCTCGTCGACGTTATGTCACTGCGACTTGAGCGTGCCAATGGCACGACGGTCGAGACGATTCCGCTCGAGACGCGCGTCGATTTCGCCGAGCTGACAGAAGTCACGGAACTTCTGAGCATCGCAACCGTGCCTGCCGGTAACTACGTGGCGGCTAGCCTCCGCCTTGATTTCACTGACTCGCAAGTGATTGTGCAAGATGAAAACGGTGTCCTCAGTGAGGCCGTTGTTGTCGACCCGGACGGTGCGGCCCTCGGTGAATACGAGGTGAGACTCGCGCTGACAAGCAGCGACACGATCCGTATCGCACCGGGAATCCCCGCTTCATTTAGCCTAGATTTTGATCTCGATGCGTCCAATACGATCGACGATACCGTGTCACCCGCTGTTGTTACGGTGGAGCCGTTTATTATCGCGACACCCGAGCTCGAGGAAGATCGGGAGCATCGGGTGCGCGGTGTCTTAGAGAGCGTCGATGAGGCAGCCGCCAGCGCGACGTTGGTCGTCCGCCCATTCTTCCATCGCACGGGTGACTTTGGACGCTTTATCGTCAACGTTGATGAGACAACGCAATACGAGGTTGATGGCATTGGATACACCGGCGCAGACGGTCTTACTGCGCTCGCTGCCCTAGACCCGCGTACACCGGTGATCGCCAACGGTGACATTGAGGCGCGTGAGATGGCCGCGGACACGATTGTCGCGGGATCGAGCGTACCGTGGGCGGATAGCCCGGTGGTAAAAGGCGTCGTTTCTGCGCGAGACTTGGATACGTTGACTATTGAAGGCGCTAGTATCGAGTTTGAAGATGGCACCGTGACGTTCGGCGGTACGTTTACCGTGCTACTTGGTGAGCAGACGACCGTATCGGCACCTGGTGAAGATAATGCGGATCTGACGATCAATAGCATCTCCGTCGGTCAGCGCGTTGTTGCATTTGGCGAGGCCGTTGATGATCTGACGTTCGATGCAAGCGAGAGTCGTATTGTCATGCAGCAGAGCCAGTTGACGGGCGAAGTCGTACAAGCCTCTCCGATGGCAGTTGACGTGTTTTTGTTGAACGGGCGGCGGCCTGCGCGATTCGATTTTTCTGGTACCGGCATGAGTGCGGAACTCGATGCGGATCCAGCGTTCTATGAAATCGACAATGGCAGTCTGGCCCTGACCACGGTTACGGAAGGCGATTTGGTTCGTGTGCGTGGTTTGGTCAATGACTTTGGTGCGGCACCTGCGGATTTCGTATCGCGCACCGTCATCGATCTTGAGTTCGCGGATCGGCCTGGCGAGTTGATCGTCCAGTGGCCGCTGGACGCGCCATCAACAACGCCCTTTCTGAGCACAGCACCGGATACCTTGAATGTGGATATCTCAGCCTCTCGAGAGTTCCTGCGTATCCGCGGTGTTCCCCGCCCATTTACCAACCCGCTGGACATGCTGAGTATTCTTGCGACAGAGGACGGACAAGGTGCTTATGCGATCAACGTTCGTGGTACCGGCACCGTCACGCTCTATCGTAACTTCGCTGATCTTGAAGTCGCATTGAACGAGACACTGGCCAGTGGCGCGGCCTTGCAGCGCATCCACGCGCGCGTTGGTTATACTGACAAAACGGATGGACTGACGAGCCCGCGTGCGAGCTTCATCTTCCAACCGGCAGGTGACTAGGCAGGGTGAATGAGCGACAACGCAAGCCAGCTAAATCAATTCTTGATGGAAGTCGAGCGCAAAGCCTTCGCCATGGCGCAGCTTGCGCTCGGCAATCCGGATGATGCGATGGATGTCGTTCAGGACAGCATGCTCGGTCTTGCGAAACGCTACGCGAAGCGGCCGTCAGAGGAATGGCGGCCGCTTTTCTTCCGCATTCTCAAGAA
>JBCAZE010000054.1:0-17701 GCA_039700805.1 Pseudomonadota bacterium
TCGTGTTCTTCACCGAAGGCGGCGGTGGCCGCCCCGGAGACGTCGATGTCCAAACGATTGCGGGACTTCACGTGCCCAGTTTCGCCGCACTTGCGCGCTTGCGTGGCCAGGTACCACTGATCGGTGTCGCGAGCGGCTATTGTTTCGCAGGTAACGCGGCATTCCTCGGTTGCTGCGATGTTGTCATCGCAACCAAAGATGCGTCGATCGGGATGGGTGGGCCGGCAATGATCGAGGGCGGCGGTCTTGGGCGGTACGCACCCGATGAGGTAGGTCCCGCGTCCGTACAATTCCAGAACGGCGTCGTCGACCTTTTGGTAGACGATGAGGCAGCGGCTGTCACAGCCGCACGCGAATACCTGGCGTTTTTCCAAGGCGATCAAAAATCTTGGCGAAAAACCCCGGCTGAAGAGTCCTTAAATCAGGCGATCCCCGACAATCGGCTCACCGTCTACGACATGCATGCGGTGCTGGCAGCGATCGCCGACGACGATAGCTTGATGACGCTGCGAAGCGGCTATGCGCCCGGCATGATCACGGCGCTCGCGCGCGTCGCTGGCAAGCCCATCGGCATGATCGCGAATAACCCAGCCGTCATGGCGGGTGCGATCACCCATGACGCGGCAGACAAAGCCGCCGCCTTCTTAAAACTCTGTGATCGACACGGATTACCGATCGTCTCGTTCTGCGACACGCCTGGCATTATGGTTGGCCCCGAGTCAGAGCAGCAAGGCAACGTACGATTCGCCAGCGAGCTTTTCCTTACCGGCGCTTCACTCTCGGTCCCGATGATGATGGTGGTTGTACGGAAGGCCTATGGTCTGGGCGCTATGGCGATGGCTGGCGGCGGGTTCCACGAAACCCGAGCGACCGTATCATGGCCATCTGGAGAATTCGGCGCCATGGGCATCGAGGGTGCCGTGAAGCTTGGTTACCGCCGAGAGCTCGCAGCCATCGATGACGATACCGAACGCGAAGCGGCGCTCAATGCCCGCATAAGAGACGCCTATGAGCGGGGCAAAGCCATCAACGCGGCGCCCTTCTTTGAGTTCGATGCTGTGATTGAGCCCGCAGAAACTCGGGCTTGGATTCAAACGATGTTGAGTGCGCGTAAAGACGCTTAGCGCTTACGAGTCGCCAAGCTCGCTGATGTTCGGTCGGAGTACCGCGTTACTGCGTGCGCGCCCATCGGCGTCGAATCGCGAGTAGCAGCAGCATTAAAGACGATGCCAAACCAACACTGCCCGCCGCACCAAAACCGGTGACAACCGGTGGCGGCGCGTTGGTGCCCGGTGGCGGTGTGCCACTCGCCGTCAAAATCGTGTAAGACGCGGGATCGAAGACGAAGTCGGTGATGTACTCTTGACCGAAATCCACAGTCTGCAGCGGCGACTCGCTAACGACGTTATTCGAATTCCGAATAGTGCCGGTACCGTCCGCTCGTAACTCGAGAATCGGCGGGTGGAACCGGCCGTTGTTGACCTCGCGAGCATTCAGCGTGAATACAATGTCGTTGCCGACCAGCTCATCAATCTGAACGCCATCCGATAGCTCGGCGCCCGCACGAATTTCGAATTGCAGCGCGCTGCCTTGTGCGTAGTATTCTGCGCCCGTAATTTCTCTTTCAAGAAGGAAAGCATCGAATCCTGATGGCGTGGCGGTCGGCAACTGCCCGCCGACGTCATAGACGATCGACGAGATATCCGGGTTATTGAAAACCCCCGACTGCAGTGGCACCGCAATATCAAAGGCAAAATTGAAGTTCGTGACATCATTGAACACCGGACTGGTCGTCAAATTGCCACTATTGATATTCAGCTGCGTGGTCTGAGCGATAGCGATCGGCGCGGCCGACAGCAACAAAACGGAAATAGCGATTTTGCGGATCATGAGTTAAGGCCTCGTCGGCGTTATTCACATAATGACCCTTATGGTAACCGGAAAATTACCGCATCTAATGAGAACTGCGTCGTGAATTGCCGTTATCGTCCAGAGCGACTAGTCGGCCTCGACAGGCCAAGTACAACCCTCACAGTCTGGATCTACGTCATTACTGGCGAGCGTCTCTCGTAAGAAGGCGGTCCAGGTCGCGTTAGGCTGCCAAACAGCATCCATATCCGCCTTTGCTTCTGGTAACGGGACACCAAGCGCCAGGACGCGATAAAGCATAGCGAATGCCGAAGCGCGATAGTTGAGCTGACAATGCAGCAGGGTCCGACCATTCTCCGGCTGGGATAACACGGCACTCACCAGGCGATAATCGGCAATAGTTGGGCGATTCCAATCAATCGGTATGTGCACATAGTTGAGCCCAGACGCATGCGCTAATCGGTCGGCATTCTGAAGCGAGTTGTCATGATCGCTATAGGCAATGTAGACCACAGTTTCAAAACCCCGGTCGGTCAGCGACTCGAACTGGGCGCGCGTGGGCTGCCCGGCGCTGGCGAACGACGGCGAGTACTCAACGTAATTGACGATCTCCTCAGCGTTGACGTGGACCGCAAGGAACATGAGGCAACACAATCGACAAAAGTCCATCCCGCAAACTCTCCTATTTCTTAAGCCTAGCGCCGTGCCGTTTTTAATAGCGACAGTTTTGCGCCATCCAATTAACGACAATACGTTGCAAACGGATTCGGTTGCCGGAAAAAGAATGATCGCCAGGAATCTCCAATGCCGTCAGACCGATTCTGGGGTTTTGACCATAGGCCTGAGCCAAGCGCCGCTGCACCGAAATCGGTACGGCCTGGTCTTGCAAACCGGAAACAAGCAACACAGATTTACCGGCAAGACCAGCGGCGTCGTTGACGAGATCAAAACTACGTGCGTTCGCACGAATCTCAGCAACACCGCCCTGGCCCGTGAGATTATTCAACATGTAGAGCTTATCGAGATAAGCGGAAAACTGGTCCGCCTCATTCTTCGATCGTTCGGCTACCTCACCAATATTGGCAGCCGCCAATCCGACAACACAATCCAATCGTTGATCGCGCGCACCCGCACGGATCGCCGCGAAACCACCCATAGAATGTCCGACCAATGAAAGACTCAGTCCGTCAACACGATATTGCGATCCGTTTAACCGCAACCAGCCGAGCACAGCGCTGACGTCCCGCGCGACATTGCCAAAGGTGAAATCACCGTCGGCGCCCCAGGCACCGCGATAATGAAAGAACAGAACATTAAACCCTGCGCGACGCAGCGATTGCGCGATATCGAGGTTTTTCTCGTTGCCAGGCAGGCCATGCAGCAATACGACCGTAGCATGCGGCCCCTTGCCGTTCGCCACCATCAAATAGGCGGGCAATCGTTTGCCGGCGCTCGTGATCGTCAGTTCAACGTTCTGGGGCGGATAGTTGGCATCGATCTTCGGTACGTCATCGGTAACAGGATCAAACGCTTTATTACCTGTCGTCGTCGCACACGCTGACAACGCAAACGCGACCATGAGGATCACGAACCTCATCGCGCCTCTCCATACAGAGAACTCAACCACGAGCTGTGCTCATGATAGTCATCGACGGCCGCCCGACAAGCCTCGAGACTGCGCGCATGCTTCTTCTGCGGTAACCGCAGCGCCTTCTTCTCCGCCGGTTGGTAGCGCCCCATGCCGGAAAGCAGGCAATACCAGCTCGCGCGTTTGTAGGGATGTCGGTCGAGTTTTTGACCCACAAGCCTATCGAAACTCTCGTCGCTGTCCCATGCCGACAGAATTTCTTGGAGCTCAGCCGAGCGGTTGGGGTTCGCACGAACGTCACGCCAATACTGCGTATCGTCGCGACTCGCAGCTAGGTAGTGCATCTGCAAATAGTCACGCGTGCCATCGACCAGACCGTTCACCAATCGATTGAACTCGGCTTGAGGTGTCGCATCGAAACCCGATGCTTCATACCGCTTCGCAAACGACTCCAAGGTAAATTGAATGACGTTTAACATCGGCGCTTCCAACGGCTCTAGGAACCCTTGCGAAAGACCGAGTGCCAAACAGTTGCGCTTCCAGTGTTCGCGAATCGTGCCAGGCTGCCATTTGAGATGTAGTGCCTTTGCATCATCCGCAGCCGGACCGAGCAGCGCTCGCAATTCGGCTTCGGCCGCATCAGCCGACAGGTAATCGGAGCAATACACGTAACCGTTACCGAAACGATGACTCAATGGAATATGCCACACCCACCCATGCGTCAGCGCCGCGGAGACGGTTTCTGCGGGAATGTTCTCGGCATCCGCGACCGGCGTCGGCATCGCAACGGCAGCATCGTTAAATAGATACTCTCGATACGAGATGTAAGGCTCATCCAATGTTTGTCGGATGATCAGACCTTTAAAACCGGAACAGTCGATAAAGAAGTCCGCGTCAAAACGTCCATTTTGCTCTGTGCTAACACCAGCGATATCACCGTTCTCGTGTTGGTGTACCTCGTTGATGACGTCGTCGATCAGCTGGATACCTTCGTCGACACCGCGCTTCCTCAGATACTCGCCGAGTAGGGCCGCATCAAAATGGTAACCGTAGAATTTCTGGTGTGGCAAAGGCTGCTTACCGATCGGTGCGCGGCATTCACGTCCGAGATGAGAGGAGATGAAATAACTATCCGGATGGGCGGAGACGTCATAGCCCTCGCGTCGCAGGTTGGCATTCTGGAAAAAGTTAGCGGCGCCATTGGCATCGATCTGAGAATAAAACGGATGACAATACGTCTCGTACCCCGCCTCCTTTGACCAACCGGGAAAGCTGATCCCGCATTTGTAGGTCGCGCTACACGCGGGCATCCATTCCGACTCCGGGATACCGAGAAGGTCAAAATAGTCTTTCACCCTGGGCGTGGTACCTTCGCCGACACCGACAGTGCCCACCACCGTGGATTCAATCAGCGTGATCTTGGCGCCCTTTGGGCCCCACAAGTGTTGTAGCAGGTTGGCGGCCATCCAGCCGGCCGTGCCACCGCCGACAATCAGAATTTCAGGCGTCTTAGTCATAAGATTGTGCGCGTCAAATGAAAACGCTGAATAGAATACCGGATTTGCTCGCCACGGCGAACCATCGACGGCTCTAGACCAAGAAAAACGCAGCTGAATCTAGACAGCGCGTAGAAACGCCCGCTTTGCGGGCTACGTTAACGTCTTCGATGCGCTCAAGGCTTCTCGAAGATCAGAAAATGTTGCTGCGGCAGGACGTCTAGCGTCTCACGCCAAACAAGATCAACGGCTGCCATCTCTTTCTTAACCTGAGCTTCAGACATTTTGTGCAACGGCTTGATGTTCACACTCGGGTCTTCTTCACGATATTCGATCAACACGAGCTTGCCGCCCGACTTGAGTCCAGCAGCGATTGCCGCACTCATCTCGTAGGGGTGCGAGAATTCATGATAGGCATCCACGATCAGGACAAGGTCGACAGAGTTCGGCGCGATTCGCGGGTCGTCAACAACACTCAGACGCGTCTCAATATTGTTGATCGCGCCGGTCTCAATCCGTGCGTCGATTATATCGAGCATTTCCTGTTGGATATCGATCGCAATCACGCGACCGTCAGGGACACGCGCAGCGATCGGCACACTGAAGTAGCCCGTGCCCGCGCCTATATCAGCAACGACGCTGTTGGGGTCGAGCGGTAGGTTCTCGACCAATACATCCGTTGCTTCCTCGCGCTCGCGACCCTCTCGCTCCAACCAGCCCGCGCCAAGATGGCCCATGACTTCTGAAATCTCGCGGCCGAAGTAGACTTTACCCGTGCCGTCTCTCGATGCCGTGCGATAGGTGTATTCGGTATCGGCGATCGGCGTGGTTTCGGCCACCGTCTCACGATCAGCGTGCCCGCAAGCGGTGATCACGAGTCCCGCGGTGATCGCCACGAGATAACTCAAACGACGTGTCGCTACTGGGTGATGCTCAACACTCATAACCGTTTCCTCACAAGACTTAGCGATGAGTTCGAACAAACCCGCGCTTAAGATGCAGCAAGCGCGCCGTTAACCAATCGACATTGAAAGAAGGTTGTCAGCGCGTCGTTAGATCGACGCCTAGCAAGGCCGGTAAATCCTCAGGCTTGTAATAGCTGATGCGTGAGACATCCACCGGCGTGGGCGGCTGGCCCGTGATGGTGATCACTTTGTGCCCGGCATCGATGCCAGCTTTTAGCGGGACCGAAATACGCTCATCCGGCACAAAGCCCATATCGACCAGAGACTCGATCGTGCTGTTGAAATAGGCCATCTTGGCTGTTTCAGCATCGACTCCGAAGCGTTCGCAGCGCGCCAACATCAATCCCATCAATCGCTCGTCTCGTGTTTCGAGTTTGAAACCTATCAGTGTGAGCTGCGGGCTTCCCATGCCAAGGACGCTCTTTAATCGACCGTCAAACTCCAACTCGATGTCGAGTGCATAAGTTTCTTTGAGGTCGAACCCCATCGACACCAAAAAAGACTCGGTCAATTGTTCAACCTTGTAATCGAACGAAAGCTCAAGATCGGAAGCGCCAAGCGCTGCCAGACCACTAGAGCCAAAAGCATCTATACAAAAGGCAACAGGATCGACCGAAGGGTCCAATGGTGGTTTCCCTGACGCGGCACGAGCCGCCTCGATGTCCGCCCACATGTCCCTTGCGTAATCGGCGTTCGTATCGATGAGCCATTCATCGACAAACACGCCCACCGAATCCGGAATATCGTTAGCCCCACGCACAACCCGTTCCGGCAGTGTTTGGAGCTCGAGGATGTCGAAAAAGCTGGGTAGTTTGATGCCAACCGCACCGACGACGAACTCATCTTGAAACTCTGGCGTCTTGATCACCAGATCATCAACCGACAACGTACCGTCGATCGTACTGCTGACAGATCCATAGCGAACATCAATACCCGGTGGTAACGCGGCGATGACTTCATCCACGGCTTTGGTCGTCCGATATTGAATGTAGAATTTGGCGCCGAGATAGCCTGCTACGATAGCGAATAGCGCGTATGCGATGAATTTTTTCATGGGTCTGGGTGTCGGTGTTTTTTTGGTTATTTATGAAATGATCGCACAACGGCGGGCGTCTAACCGTGAACCAGTTGGACATAATCATACGCCAGTGGGCACCTGGTCCGCCAAATGCAGCCCATAACCGGCGCAACAGCATTTTTGCAATTTGACCGTAATCAGCGCACTCTCGGCTGACAACAAAAATATATTCATGTCGGGGGACACACCATGAACACCATACCAAAGTGGTTTTTGCCACTATCTATCGTTGCATTGCTCTGGAATCTGATGGGCTGCGCGGCATATTTATCTGATGCGATGATCAGCGCGGATGACATTGCCGCGATGGATGCGGCGCAGCAGGCGTTGTATGCCCTGGAGCGACCGGCTTGGTCGATTGCCGGCACCGCCATCGCGGTCTGGCTAGGCGCGCTCGGCTGCCTCGGACTCATCCTTAAGAAAGCATGGGCGATGCCCCTGCTGATCGTGTCTCTCATCGGTGTGATCGTGCAGGATCTCTGGCTCTTCATCCTCAGCGACGCCGCGAAACTGGCGGGCAACGCTGTGTTCATTCTGCAAGGTTTGGTGTTTGTTATTGCCGTCGGCCTCGTGGTGCTGGCCACGAAAGCCAAATCAAACCAATGGCTTTCTTGATGTCATCAACTACCTTTGCTTTCGTCCAAGACCAAGTGCAATAAAGGTACCTTTATGGCTATGAACTCAAAGTTAGGGGCGCTAGGCGCCGGCTTGGCAGCGCTCGCGCTGACCGCTTGTGGCGGCGGTGGTGGTGGCGGTGGTGGCACGCCCACCAACGGCGGCGGCGGTGTAGTCAATAGCCCACCAAGCTTCTCAGGCAATACCGAATTCACCTTTGCCGAAACCGCTTCGGTGAGCTTCACATTAGACGTCGCGGACCCTGATGGCGATACCGTCACCGTGACCATCGGCTCTAGTGGCGATGGTGGTCTGTTCGTTCTTGATACGTCAACAGGAGTGATATCAGCAAACACCCAGAATGCGCTGCTGAATTTCGAAGACCCACAGGATGTGGATCGGAACAACATCTACGAGCAAACCGTCACGCTGTCTGATGGCACCGCAACTGTTTCCGAAACAGTCCGAGTGACCATCACTGACGTCGACGAGGCTCCAGAATTCGAAGTGCTAGATATTGTAGACCTCAACGAAAATGCTACAGGGCCACTCGTCACGTTCGTTGCGGTTGACCCGGAGGGTCTACCGGTTAGCGACTATTCCATCGTTGAAGTCTCAAAGTTGGGAGAGCCGGTTAACAGCAATCGGCTACTAGAGGCCTTCGCTGTCAATATGCAAACAGGCGTTCTGTCGGTCGAAGTCCCCTTCGACGCCGATATCGAGGGCACGCAGGATTTGATCAGTGTCTCCGTCAGTGCAACCGACGGCACCAACATTGGCAGCGGCAGCGTTAGCATTCAGCTGCTGGACCTGCCTTCAAGAGTGATCTCGGGGGTTCGCATCGCGGGAAGCTCGATTGACCAGCCCATCGCCGAGTTCACTAGTGACGCCGGCGACATTGACGACGACGGGTCCACGGATATCTTGGTGTCTCTCGATACGAATGAAAATCCCGAGCAAACGGCTTTACTCATACTGGGCAGTGTGATCAGAGACGAAATGGCTGACGATGGGGCTGGCGATCTGATCGTCAGTGATCTCAGCGTTGGCCAACGGATTGAGCTTCGTGGTGATAATCGAAATGAAACATCTCGTGAATCAGTCCTTCATACGACACCGGCTTGCGATATCGACGGGGATGGCACTAACGATCTCACCATCTTGTTTGACGAACAACGCGACTTTATCGAGAACGGCGATGAGGTAGATGGGCCACTCGCAGCGGTTCTTTGGGGTGACTTTCTTGCGACGGGACCTGCGACACCTATCGACCTAACGGCATTGACGAGCAACCAAGGTTTGCTAATAGGTGGCCTGCCGCAGAGGGCCGCACGTGGCGCGGTACTATCAACAGGCAACTTTGACGGCGACGCGAATTGCGACCTTGTTTTTGGGACACCGGACATCGGCGCTGCATATATCGTCTATGGGCAAGCTGTGACCAGAGGCGACAACTTTGATATAGCGACCGCGGGCGTTGGCGAGGTGCTGCAACTACAAAGCGAATTGGTCGATCTTGCAGTTTTCCAACAGATTGGAACCAGCGTCCAAACGCTATCCGGTCTTGATAATTCGTTGACCGATTCACTAGCGATTGCAGGAGCAGGACTGGAGCCCAGCCTTCAGGATGGCCTGTTTGTCATCAGCGGGGCGGCGCTTGAAACCGCCAGTCAGACATCGACACGATTTAACCTTAGTGAAGCAGCCAATGCCAATTCGGTGATAGAGATGGCCAGCAATGCCGAAGTAGCAATCGTCGGGCTCGCCAGTGGTGGCGACCTCGACAACGACGGGATTGCGGACATTACGATCGCCTACCGTGGCAATGGCGGCGTCGAAAAAGTCGCGGCTGCCGTTTACTCAGCTGCACTAAACGCTGCCTTCGTTAATGGTACTGACCCATCATTGATTCCAGCGACTAGTGCAGACGGCGTAGAACTTACGATCGCGAACCAGAGTGCTTCACAGACATTGGAGATACCAGCGGTAAGTGTCGCAATCGTTCCGCGAGAGCAGACGCGCGACGCGATTTGGTTAGTTGCACTACCAACCGATGACGCTGCCGGACGGCGCGAAGCTGGCTCAGTGTTCGCATTCACAGAAACGGCGCTGCAAGCACTGACCGTGTCCAGCATTACGTTTCCAGTCGACGCATTCCCAGGGGGTATTGGCATTCAAATCCAAGGCTTCCAGGAAAATGCAAGACTTGGCGCGTCGATCATCAACGATGATGTCGACCAGGACGGTAGTTCCGACCTGATCTTCGGCAGCAGCGGCATCGGGATGCAAGAACGGCTCGGCAATAGCGGCGGCGTTCTTTTCGTACCTGGAACCGTATTGAGCGATGGACTAGCCAGCGGCGATCCTAATCTCGACCTCGCGAGTACAGTCATAGGAGAAGTGCCCTGAGCGCGAATTCTAAGTATCTAGAACAAAAAAGGCCGAGCAATGCTCGGCCTTGTCTTTTCCGATAACGGATACAGGACTCGAACGCCGACCGGTAAACTAAGCCGCCTCGGCAGCGTCCGAATCAACCTTGGGTGCATGCATGACGAGATATTCAAACGCGGTTAATGCCGCCTTGCTGCCCTCGCCAAGTGCTACAACGATTTGCTTATAGGGGACGGTCGTTACGTCACCGCAAGCGAAGATGCCCGTTGCACTGGTTTCCGCTTTCTCGTTGATAACGACTTCGCCGTACTCAGAAAGATCGACGACACCGTCGAGAAAACTCGAATTGGGCACCAAGCCGATTTGAATAAAGACCGCAGACAAATCGATACGGCGAATTTCGCCACTGACGCGATCTTCATACTCAATCGATGACACCTTGCCATCTGTCGCGTAAATCTCTTTGGATGCCGCGTCGGTGATGATCGTGATGTTGTCGCGTTCCAGCGCCTTCTCGACCAAGACTTTGTCGGCCTTCAGTTCCGGCAAGAACTCAAGCACCGTGACATGTTTGACGATGCCCGCGAGATCGAGCGCCGCTTCAATGCCAGAGTTGCCACCGCCAACAACGGCGACGTCCTTGCCTTTGAAAAACGGCCCATCACAGTGCGGGCAATATGCCACACCATTACCGATATATTCTCTCTCACCAGGAATACCGAGTTCTCGCCATTGCGCACCGGTTGCGATGATGACAGCGCGCGCACGGATCACTTCTCCCGACGACAACGTCAGTGTTTTGATATCGCCTTGTTCAATGTGCTCGACACGCAAGTGTTCTTTGACGGTGATGTCGTAATCCTTGATGTGCTCGAACATCCCTTTCACAACCTCTGGACCGGTTGTCTCGGGAATGGAGACCAAGTTTTCGATACCCATCGTGTCCTTCACTTGGCCACCGAAACGTTCCGCGACAACGGTGACGGAAAAGCCTTTCCGTGCGGCGTAAATGGCTGATGCCACACCACCTGGACCGCCGCCGACAACGACAACGTCCTGCAACGGCAAACTGGGCGCATCAGCCGCATCGCCTTTCGCGATGCTCGGAAAGCGTTCGATCAACTTTTCAATCAACTTCGCCGTATCGATCTTGCCGTTCACAAAGGGCTCGCCATTTAGAAATACAGCCGGCACACCTTGGACATTTCGATCCTCGACAACCGCCGGATACTCACCACCATCGATCATCTCGGCAGCGATTTTGTCATTCAGTGTCGCGAACTGATTGAGCGTCTGCACGACGTCCGGGCAGTTGTGGCAGGACAAGCTCACCACAGTCTCGAACTTGAGCGGCGCATCGACGCGCGCGATGATCGTTTGAAGCGCATCATCGAGTTTCACTGGCGTGCCGCCCGCGTTCAATACGGCCAACACCATCGAGCTGAACTCGTGCCCACCAGGAATGCCCGAGAAGGTTATCCCCGTTGGCGAACCGTTGGCCAACAACGTAAAGCTAAGGCCACCGCGAAGTTCGCTAGCTGCTTCGGTGACGCTTAAGCGATCAGACGCCGACGCGAATGTGTTCAAAAAGTCGATCAATTCATCACGCTTCTCATGCTCACCGGTTTGCACGACGAACGTGATGTCTTTTTCAAGTGTTGCGGTGTATTGCTTGACCGCTTCAAGCAAATCTGGAGTTAGCATGTGAATGTCCTTGTTACTGAGGGAACACGGGGCGGTAAAGACCGCCCCGTGTGGTTGCCTTTTTCAGGGGCTTCGCGATCAGATCTTGCCGACCAGATCCAGCGACGGTGTCAGCGTCTCAGCGCCTTTTTCCCAAGCTGCTGGGCACACCTCGCCATCGTTCTCGCGAACGTACTGCGCTGCTTTCACCTTGCGCACCATATCTTTGGCAGAGCGACCTACACCGAGGGTATGCACTTCGTAAACCTGGATGATGCCATCTGGGTCGACGAGGAACGTGCCGCGAAGTGCTTGGCCAGCTTCTTCAATCATGACGTCGAAACCGCGCGAAATACGTCCAGTTGGATCACCGATCATCGGATACTGCACTTTGCTGATGGCTTCGCTGGTTTCGTGCCACGCTTTGTGAACGAAATGGCTGTCGGTTGATACCGCGTACACCTCAACACCAAGATCTTGAAGCTCTGGGTAGTGCGCCGCCATATCTTCCAGTTCAGTTGGGCAAACAAATGTGAAGTCGGCTGGGTAGAACAAGAAGATCGACCACTTGCCTTTCACATCTTCTGAAGAGATGGTTTTGAATTCGTTGTTGTGGAACATCTCTGCCGAGAATTCCGGGATAGTTTGTCCGATCAATGCCATGACGGTTGTCCTTTATTTCAGGTTGGGGGTTAACGAAACTTGGCGGCCATTCTGTGCGAAAGGCCACGCCAGGTGAAATTATTTGTGTCAATCACTTCGATTGATAGCTCAAATGGGGCTACGCCCCATATTTTTCAATAGCTTAGAGCCAAAAATACGCGGCAGGTCAGAACACGTGCCGATCGAAGAGCTTGTAGATCCGACGATATTCATCCAACCAAGAATCTGCATGGGTAAATCCATGTGGATCCAGCGGATAAAGCGCAATCTCGAAATCGGGCTTTTGCAGTTCCAAAAGACGCTGCACCATCAAGACCGAATCCTGGAAGAACACATTATCATCTTGCATGCCCGCAGCGATCAGCAACGGATTCGCGAGGCCCTCGACATAGTGGATCGGCGAACTACGCTCATAGGCCACAGGATCCACTAATGGCGTATTGAGGATATTGCTCGTGTAGCCGTGATTGTAGTGCGCCCAATCCGCCACCGGTCTCAGCGCTGCACCCGCCGCGAACAAATCCGGCTCTAAGAACATGGCCATGAATGTCATGAAGCCACCGTAAGACCCGCCGTAAATGCCCAATTTGTCGCGATCGATGTTGTAGTTCTCATCGAGCCAGTCGATGCCGTCAACAAAGTCAGCCAGTTCCGGCCGACCCATATTGCGATAAATCGCGGTGCGCCAATCGCGACCGTAGCCTTTTGAGGCGCGGTAATCCATATCGATCACAATGACGTCTTGCTGTGCGAGCAACGTATGGAACATGAATTCGCGAAAGTAATACGGCCATCCAGCGTGTGCGTTTTGGGTATAGCCTGCGCCGTGTACGAACATGACGACAGGGTAGGCTCGCGATCCATCGTAATCAGCAGGCAGATAGAGTTTTGAGTAGATATCGCGATCAACATTGCTTGAAGGCACCTTAACGATCTGCGGTATCACCCAATCAATCGATTTGAATTCTGACGACACACTATCCGTCAAGCGTTGGGCGCTGTCTGGCGTACCGATGTCGACAGCAAACAGGTCTTCGTGTCGCGCGAACTCGCTGTGGATAACGAGCAACGTTGATTCATCGGGTGAAACTCTGAAGTGATTGACACCGCCCAGTGTTGTCAATTTCTCGATGCCGCCGCCTGTGCGAGCCACGCGGTAAATCTCGTAAACCGAAGTGACGTCCGCATTGGCACGAAAATACAAATGCGTTCCAGAAGCCCCTAACGCAACATCCGAGACAACAAAGCGACCTTCGGTCAGCGCTCGCGCTTTGCGCGCCCCAATTTTCTTGCGATAGAGATGCGAATAGCCTGATTCCTCAGACAGCAACCATAACTCGCGACTATCAGCGAACCAGCCGAAATCATTGTGTGCATAGTTGACCCATGCAGGATCCGTCAGTCGGTGCTCGAGCGTCATCTCCGCGTCTGCGTCTACCGTAACCAGCCAGCGATCTTTGTTGTCGACCGCGTGCAGCTGGATTGCAACGCGGCTGCCATCGGGAGACCACGCAGCACCACCCACTTGAACAGTCCGTGCATCCGGGGCTTTGAGCTGCTTCTCTACTTTTTGAGGGTCCGCGCCGTGGTCGACATGCCATTCGAGCGCAGATTGTCGGAGTGCTGACAATGGATCGGTATCAATGCCGTCGAGATCATCGAGCGTCACTTCCGAAACTGCGCCAGACGCGACAGTGACCATCCAGAAGCGGTGGCCTTTGGGGACATTGCGGCCCACGCGCGGCCGCAGTGCCCGCGTCTCGGTGTAACCGCTTTCGGTCATGTAGTTCGGCATCACGCCGCGCTTGCCGCTCTTCTCATCAGCTGGCCGCGTCACGACGAGTATTGCATCGCCCTTCGGCGATAACACTTGCACGACGGGCGCCAACTTCTTGCCCAGATAGACGGTCGCCGGATAGCCAACGGGGCTCTCCGCGCGGCGTTCGTTTGTCACATCACGGACCGCATCGCGACGACGCTTGTCTTCAACAATTGACGTATAGACCCGCCGTTGATGTTCACGCAGCGCATCGAACGACTCGTCCTTGTTGGGGTCGTCTTGAAACTGCAGGTTTGCTAACTGAGATACGGCCCCTGTCGCTAGATCATGGCGGTAGAACTGCCCACCCAACTGATAACTGACCGCCTCCTCGCCTAGCACAAACTGCGCGGCAGACTCTGGCGCTACCGTCCGGGTTAGTTGAACCACATCGCCGGCCGGCAGACTGCGCATGAAGACATCTCCGTCCGAAACCCAAATCACACGCTCGCGTGTCGCGTCGTAGCGGCGGGTGGCATTACTCGACGTGACGCCGGATGTGGGTAACACAGCGCTGATTTCTGCCGAAGTCGTATCCACAACGAATGGGTCACGAATAGACTCCCCAACACGTTTTTGGCGAAAGTGAACTGCACGCGATGAATCGTCCCAGTAAGCCGACTCCGGTGCATTGCCGATCCAATCCGGATCCGACATGATCTTCTCAAGTGTCAGCGGATCGTGACCATCCGCGATCGCTGAGCCACAACCAAAGAGTGCAAGAGCGAAGATTACTGAACGCATAACGATGTTCCCTAGTTCGACTAGCGCACTAGGGTAACAAGCTTGGCGGCTTGGTGTGTCGTGATTGCGCGGCTAAGGCAACGATGCGCGCCGATCAATCGATAGAAGACAGCCAATCATCATCAGACCCGTCGGCAACGTCCGCGAATAACGGTGAGGACAGATAGCGCTCACCAGTATCCGGCAACATTGCGAGGATCACTGAACCGTCGGGCGCGTCAGACGCGACTTTCAGTGCGGCCGCCAACGTCCCACCGCCCGAAATACCGGTAAAAATGCCTTCTTGATGCGCCAACGCTTTCGATGCTGCGATCGATTCCTCATCCGTCACGGGGACGAGCGCGTCAAACACGTCCGCATTCAACACTTCAGGCACGAAATCCGGTGTCCACCCTTGAATCTTGTGTGGCTGCCATTCCTTTCCGGCCAGCAACTGTGCCGCTTCTGGTTCCGTTGCGATGATTTGAACATCAGGTCGCGCTGCTTTGATCATCTCTCCGGCACCTGTCATCGTGCCGCCCGTACCCCAGCCGGTGACCCAGTAGTCCAAGCGCTTGTCCGCAAACTCGGATAGGATTTCTGGACCGGTCGTCGCCCGGTGGAAGGCAGGATTGGCGGGATTGTCGAATTGACTTGCCCAAAACCAATCATGCTGACTCGCAAGCTCTCTCGCTTTGTTGACCATGCCCGTGCCTCGCTCAGCAGCGGGGGTGAGAATGACCTTCGCGCCATAGCCGCGCATGATCTTGCGCCGCTCAATCGAGAACGACTCCGCCATCACAGCGACGAACGGATAGCCACGGGCCGCGCAGACCATTGCGAGCGCGATACCCGTGTTGCCGGATGTCGCTTCGACCACCGTCTGGCCCGGCTTTAAGACACCGCGCCGCTCTGCATCAAGAATCAGCGCGTAAGCTAAGCGATCCTTGACCGAGCCGCCTGGATTGAAGGCCTCTGCCTTCACCAATAACGTGACATGTTCTGGGCCTGTACGCGCCAGCTTGATCACCGGCGTCTTACCAATCGTGTCGAGAATGCTGTCGTAGATCATTGGGAACGCTCCTTGCACATTTGGCGATATCGAATGGGACCTTTCCAAACAGTAACTGCGATCGGAAAAAGAATCCTCACGTCGCGTTGGATGCCATCAGCTTTTGCAAATTCGCCATCGCCGGCATCATATTCGCTCGCAGTCTTTGCATGATGTCATGCTTCGCCGCGTCGTTTTTGTCGTAGCCACTCGTGAGTTCACTGAATCCGTCTAGTCGGTTGTCGCGCAGCCAGGCTCTCAAGGCTTTGTCCTGCGACCAACGATACTGGTTCATCATGAATGCGGCGGTCATCGCAGGCCAGTCTGTTACATGATTGGGCAGTGGGACGACCTGACACAGCGCTTGCTTCTCTTCCTCTGTCTCATAAGCCGCTTCCACGTGCGCAATCAACGCGGCACTGAACACTGGCTGATAGGAACGTACGGTCTGTGGTGTGATCGTGTCACCATCGAAAATCGGACGCGTCTCGAGATTAGTGATGGCGCTCGCAGAGCAGTCGATGTGCAGTTGCCCGGCATCAGTGGGGATGTCGCCATCGGCAAGCACGATGCGATCATGCTCAATCGCACTCACTCGACCAAGACGAATGATATTTTTGACGCGGCGCAGCTGCTCAAGCTCCATAGCACTGACAGTGGCACCGTGGAACATCGACGGCTTGATGTCTTGATCGATACGGAACATGACCTCAGCCTTTTCAAGGCGCCCGAACAAGTCATCGATATCCGCTGCCTCTGCGATCGCTTGCATCTGGTCTGCCTGCCCGCCCATCGTCTGCTCGAAAAACTCCATCGAAGGCTGCGTCTTCTGACGATTGATCAGCCACCCATCGCGCGGCATGATCCAGCGAATCATGTCCGGATCGACGCCGTTTTCCAACAGCCAGATCACAGCATCGATGCCTGTCTTACCACCGCCGATGATCACGAAACCACTCGCGGGTTGATGGAGTGAGGGAAGCTCGCCAACCGGGGCGAAGCGCACGCCGTCTGCGATACTAAATGACGGTTTGTGCGTAGCGGGGGTCGACGTGTTGAGATACGTTGCATCGACAGTCTTTTTCGACGCTTCCACCTGATACGCTTTTCCGTGCAACCGAGAAACGAATCGACCATCACCAACGTAATCGCAAAGAGGGAAATAGCGTACGCGTCCGGACGGCAACAACCGGTGCCGCATGACCTCATCAAAATATGCGCTCACTTCTGCACCACTAGCGAGATCCTGCAGCCCTGCGTTCAAGCCGGTCTTGTCTTTCCGGCCTTTGCTGAGCTCGAGTGAACTCACGCCATAGAAGGACGACGGTTGATGCAAGGTCACAAAGGGATAGGCAACATTCCAATGTCCGCCAGGCTTTCCGTAACGATCGACGATCACAATATCGGCATCCGTCTCTTCCACCAACACATCGGCGAATGCCATTCCCATCGCACCAGCGCCAACAATGAGGTAGTCCGTCTGCAGTGTTTCGGCCATCGATTTGCCCTCTCTTAATCAACGAAGACTATGGTAACCCAGCCGCTTCCAAGATGGTGCGTTGTTCTGATGACTCAATATTTTTGAGTTCTGGCCGCTCACCTCCGAAATACCGGGAGTGCAAACGCAATGAGTAGTGATGCCGAACGTTGGAAGAGTGAGTACCGCGAGCTGTTAGCAGAGCACGAGCGCCATGTATCTGACGCAACGGCTCTGCAGCGACAACTCCGAGGGCTCTTGCGACAGGCATTGTCAGGCTGCC
>JBCAZE010000236.1:0-4075 GCA_039700805.1 Pseudomonadota bacterium
CGATTGAGCGCCAGGAAAGCCGCGTGCACCTTCGTATGCACGAGGTTGTTGTTTGCTACCTGGGCTCAGGCGGTTTGATTGCGTTGCACTCGATGTTGGATGGCGTGCAGACGATTGCTGTTGGTGTGCTCTTTGCGGTTTGCGGTGTTGCATTACATATCGGCATTCGGCGCGTTGGGAAGACAAAGGCTTGGCATCGGTCGCGTATTACTGGCGCATTGCTTTCGGGCGATGTCGTGGTTCACGCGTTGGCTGGTTTGCTTGCGCCAGAGGTGACGTGGTTCGTCATGCTTGGGTTCGCATTCGTTCTCAATTCGGGTGGGGCCTATCTTTACGCGCGCCATTTGCCGCTGATCGCGTCGCTGGTCGTTGCCGTGCTCATTGCGTTCTCGCTGAATGGTCCTTTGAGCCTGCCTGATACCGGTCAATTTTCGGGAAGAGCGCTGATTGTCGGCGCGACGAGCTATGTGTTGATCGGTTGTTTGTTAACAGGCCTTCGCTCGGCGATGGCGCGGCGCAAACACATGTTTGCCAAACTGCGGCTGTCGGATGCGTTGTCGGCGGTCTCAGAGAAAGAGCAGCAACTCCAGCAGCAAAAGCACGCACTGGAGGTCGCCGTATCGCAACGCACGGCAGAACTGCAGACGGCCAAACACAATGCCGAGCAGGCCAACGAAGCCAAGAGCCGGTTTCTTGCGAACATGTCCCATGAAATCCGCACGCCACTGAATGGCATCATCGGCATGACTGACTTGCTGACGGATACCGGATTAGACGCCAAACAATCGGACATCGTAAGCGCAGTTTCTGAAAGTGGTGATGCACTGCTGGCGATTGTGAACGACATTCTTGATCTGTCGAAAGTGCAGGCCGGAGAAATGTCATTGACCCACGAGGTCGTTGATCTCAAGTTGAAGCTGGCGCGCGTACTACGATTGTTCGAGGGGCTGGCCACCAAGCGTGGATTGTCGCTGACGCTCGAGTTCCCGGAGGACGCGCCCCGACTTGTGATTGGGGATCCATTGCGCCTTCGCCAGATTTTCTCGAACCTGGTGAGCAACGCGATCAAGTTCACCGACGACGGCGGTGTTGTCATACGCGCTGTCGCACCAGCTTCTGATCGGGATGTGTGGCGTATCGATGTCGTCGATACGGGTATTGGCATTGACGCGGCCAAGCTGGACCATGTCTTCTCCGTCTTCGCACAAGCAGATGACGATTCGGGTCGACGTTACGAGGGTACAGGGCTCGGCTTGTCGATCAGTCGAGAGCTGACGCATCTTTTCGGTGGTCGAATCTACGTGTCCTCGACGGTCGGTGAGGGCACAACATTTCATGTCGAATTGCCCCTGGAGATTTGTCAGGACCAGTCGATCGTCGATGTCGCGAACGCGGAGATTTCGATGCCTGACCGCGATGTTTCAATGTCGGTGATGGTGGTCGAAGACAATGCCGTGAACCGTAACGTTGCCGAGGCAATGCTGCGCAAGCTGGGCTGTACGGTTCAACTCGCAGCATCCGGTGAAGAAGCTATCCAGCGCTTTGACCCGTCCAAATTCGATCTGGTGTTTATGGACTGCCAAATGCCGGGATTGGATGGCTTTGACACGACGAAACTGCTGAGAGAGCGGTTCCCTGAATCCGGTGTGCCGATCCTCGCGTTGACCGCCAACGCAATGACCGGAGACAGAGAGCGCTGCATTGCTGCCGGCATGGACGACTATCTGACCAAGCCGATCCGACGTGATGAGTTGGCGAGTGCGCTTGCGCAGTGGTGTCGGCGAACGCGCAGTGCGCCGCAGCTGGCGCAAGGCTAGCGACTAACGGCGTCTCTTAAGCCGGCATCGCCTCGTGCGGAATCAACGCACCGCGATGCTGTATAACCTGACCTGCGAGTCGATTGCCGGACGCGGCGGCGATTGTGGGCGATTGACCGTCGAGTATCGCGGCAAGAAATCCGGCGTTAAAACTGTCGCCAGCACCGGTCGTATCGGTGGGTTTGATGATCTCGTCAACGGCGATATGTGTTTCAGTCAGGTCTTCGCCGAGCAGCCAGGCGCCGTCCGGGCCATTTTTGACGATGACCATGGAAGTGCCAAACTCGCGCCACCGTTTTGCATGCGCGATCGGTGTGTCCTCACCAAACAACTTGTCGTCATCCTCACTCGTTGGCAAAACCATTGTTGCGATCTTGCCCACATTGGTCAGGCATTGGCGTGCCGTTTCGTCGTCTTCCCAGCCGTAGGGGCGGTAGTTGCCATCGAAGGCAACCGCGATGCCGCTGTCAGCACATCGCCCTGCGATCTCGAGAACCGATGATCTTCCCGTGGGCGTAAGAATAGCCATTGAGATGCCGCTAAAGTAAAGCAGGTCACTATCGACGGCAGAGCGCAACGCGCGATCGGCATCAGGCAAGTCGAAAAAAGCACGTGCTGCTGAGTGATCGCGCCAGTAGGTGAAAAATCGCTCGCCCTGATGGTCCGTGCGGATCGCGTAGAGTCCCGGTACGCGTTTGGGATGTTCGATGATATTTTCAGTCCCAACGCCTTCTTCGCGTAGACGGTGCTTTAGCGCGTCTGAGTAGGCGTCACTGCCGAGAGCGGTGACGAAATTGACGTCGTGTCCGAGGCGCGAGAGATACACCGATGTGTTCAGCGTGTCGCCGGCGATGCCGAGATTGGAGGGGCCAAGCACGCTACCCGAGCTTGTGGATGCAAGCTCGAGTAGCGGTTCGCCGAAGACGGTGATTCTTGCCATAAGTTGAGTGTGCGTCGGACGTTATGAGAAGAAAAGGCCGCCGTTAATGTCGACGCTAGCGCCGGTGACGAAACTCGCTTTCGGTGAGGCCAGATACGTAACCAGATCGGCCACTTCCATGGCTTGTCCCTCGCGGCGCAGTGGTGTCGCACCAGCGACGTTTTTGCGCACCTCATCTTTGGTGAACGTATCGTGGAAGGTGGTCGCAATCATACCGGGACATACGCAGTTGACACGGATACCGCTCGGGCCGAGCTCTTTTGCCATCGCTCGAGTGAATGTCATCACTGCCCCTTTCGATGTCGCGTACGCAGCTGCGCCGGGTCCGCCACCATCACGTCCAGCCTGAGACGAGAAGTTCACGATCGCGCCACCTTCACCCATATGCGGTGCCGTCGCGTGGGTTGTCAAAAAAGTACTTGTGACATTCAATCGCATCAGTCGATCAAAAAAAGCATCGTCCATTTCTGATAGCGACTGCCGAGCAACGAGTCCCCCAACGACATTCACGAGGATGTCGATACTGTCGCCGAACGCCTCGCGTGTCTTAGCGACCAAGTTGTCGACATCCTCTTTGACAGTCATGTCCCCGGCCACAGCAATTGCAGTGCCGCCTGCAGCCTCGATCGCAGCGACAGTCTCCTTGCCAGAGTCTGGGTTGCTGAAGTAGTTCACAACGACTTTTGCGCCTTCTGCTGCGAGTTTTTCTGACACAGCACGGCCAATATCGCGAGCACCGCCGGTCACAATGGCAACTTTGCCTTCAAGTGTGGTCATGTTTTTTTATCCTTTTTCAGTCGTGAATTGTTGGGATCTCATATTGCTGGCGGTAGAAGAACGGCCCTTGCCAACGTTGGGTCTGTCCGTCCAGCTGTAATGCGTGGGAAGCGTCTTTCGAGAAGTCAGCATTGGCGATAATCACCAATAGCTCGTGATCGTCCACATCGATCACGACAGCTGTGTATTGATCATCGTTGTGGACGACCTGTACCGACTTGACGCGGCCAAATGGCTGTTCGGTCAATTCGGTTACGCGGCTGTATCGCCCATGGGGCTCGATGACATTCGCGAATACCGTTTCAGCCTCGCCTTTACGTCTCTGAATCAATGCGGTATCTCGCCGAAGATTAAAGTCCGCATCGTTCGCGCCCAGTCGTGCGAATAGCCACTCGTCACCTGCAGCGACGCTCGACGTGAGTGTGTAGAACGTCTCGTCAACGAGCCACTGAAATTGCGCACTATTGGATTGGTGTTCGATGCGTCCCTCGAGGGTCAAATGTTGATACCCGGCTTGTTTGCCGATAGAAGACTTCTATCG
>JBCAZE010000237.1:0-4073 GCA_039700805.1 Pseudomonadota bacterium
GTGACCGGAACGCCAGTCAGCCCGAATCGCAGCAATAGTCCAGCAAGCACATCCGGTGTCGCATGCGATGAGTCCGCATTAAGGTCACCAACGTCGGCGTCGAAATCGAGTATGTCGAGATCGACAAAGCCAAGCACGGCACCCGCCCAGAACAGCACGGTCAATACCAAGAGAATCGTGAAAACGATCGTCGGGAACGACGAGATATTCTCGTAGAACGGATTCATCTTTTCACTGAGCAAGATTGCGAACATTGCTTTTCTCTCCCGGTATTGACGTGCGCTGATCTATTTGGACTTCAGACGCTCAAGGATTTCCTTCGCGTTATGACTCTGCGGGGTAATACCCTCCGCACTGAGCTTATCGGCCAGCGTTTGATCGTCAGAGGTATTAGCGATTTCACGTGCGGCCTTGGTTTGCGCTGCACGCAACTCCTGACGCTCCTTAATTCGCTCCAAGGACTCTTTCGCATTACGAAGCTTGGAGTCAGAGCCGCTGTGACGCTCGGATACAGCCGCCTGCGCCTTTTGCACGCTATCGGTTGCTTTAACCGTATCGATCTGTTGCTTTATACGCTGTATGTCGCGCTCGGCATCGGCGATCGCAGCGCGCAATTGATCAGCACTCTCTTCATAGCCTTTTGCGGTAGCCGTCTCGGTATCCAGCTTGCTTTCGAGCGCAGCGATTTTTTCCGCGACCTCGAGCGCTAGATTCTCATTGTCTTTTTCAAGTGCAGCGACTGCGTAGCCTTCGTGCTCTTTGATTTGCTCGCCGATTTTGCTCACACGCTCTTCCGCCACTTTTTGGCGTGCAATGATGGCAGCGAGGCTGTCTTTCGACTGCTTCAATTCTTCGGCAGCATCGCGTACTTCCTGATCGAGTATGCGCAGTGCCTGGCTGTCAACGATGACCTCACCGGCTTCGTTTATTCCACCTCTCAAGGCGGTGATCATTTTTGACCAGACATTCATGATAGTTCTCCTTCAGATCCATAGTCTGATGACAGTAGATCCACGTACGCTTCCGTGGCGTGGATAACATTGCTAGCGAGGACATCGATTTCGGTAACGATATCCTCTAAAGAGGACTCAGAACTTAACGACCCAAACATTAGGTAGTGGTCCTGGTCCATCCGCTGCCCAAGGCAAATCGTGGATAGCGGGAAGTACTTTTGAGTCCGCAGAACGGTCTCATTGAATTCAACGGCGTCTTTAACCAACGCGACCGGCCATAGCATCGCCTCCGCAATGATTTGGTTGCCCGCCACCGAAACAAACACCGGCAAATCCCCGTAGCGATGCATCACCAAGTGCAACGTGGGATCGACACCTTCGATGAGCTCGATGCTAG
Source organism: Pseudomonadota bacterium (assembly GCA_039700805.1). Taxonomy (GTDB): domain Bacteria; phylum Pseudomonadota; class Gammaproteobacteria; order Steroidobacterales; family Woeseiaceae; genus CALBPI01. The sequence continues at coordinate 1,351 of JBCAZE010000237.1, forward strand.
CCCGACCCTCGCGCACTAAGGCATGGCTTGCCAGCTCGTCGTACAGCGCACCGGTGCGCCAAGGCGCAGACGTATTCGCGTTAACACTCGCACCCGCATTCTCATCACGAAGCTCGCTCTCCAGGCTCCGGGCGCGCTCGGCATTCTCGGGGCGAATCCAGATTTCCTTTTTGACCAGACCCTGCTCCCGCAGGCGGCGGCGGTACTCGCGCTGGTAATGTGCTGAGGTTTTGACGTTCATGGATACAACATGTCACATCACATGTGATATTGCAACAGATATTACATGTGAAACGCTAAATTACTGTTTTAAATATATTCGATAGAAAATTGAAGAAGCTCATATAACATGTTGACTTACATGACGAATCACATGAGAGCCCCGACTATTGGCCACCCCTAGCCCATTGAGAACACGACCGCGATGGTCAATCGGTGGGAGATTTGGCGTGGCAAGAAACTCCTTCAGGGTGCGCGGCTAGCGGTCATCACAGCGTTCGGTAGCGGCGGACGACATCGCTCTAGCGCGTGTTGAGCGGTTGAAACAGGACGGCAGAGAGCTGGCGCTATCGTCGTGCGTTGGCGATTAACGCCTCTATGTCATTCGCCAATTCCAGTTGCTGTGCGAGCAACATGTATTGGTTGGTTTGGGCACGCAATAGGATGACTAGGTCACCCGAAACGGTGGCGTTATTGAAGAATGCCGCGCGATCGATACCAATCAACGTGGTCTGCAACAGAGAATTCGAAGCAACGAACTCTGGTGCATCAAGGTCTTCAGGCGCAGCGGCGTCAAGCAGCATGGTCATACGATTCCCAGCGTCGCGGTGCTCATCCCGAATGGTGCGCCAACCGTCTCGAGCAATAGCGGCAAATTCATCGTAAGCGAACAACGCTTGTCGCAGTTTATCGTCGCGAAGTGTCTCGAGGGCACCATTCGCGACCATCTCCTTGAATGCGGCGGGCGAGCCCGCAGGAATTCGACCGGAGGCGAGCGTCGCGATTGCTACACCGAGCGACTCATCATCAGGCAATGACGCCTCATTGTCGGCTGCATATTGTCGACGAGCATCAAGTAAGAAGTCGATCCTGCGAACAGACTGTTCGAAAATTGCGGTGCCGTCGGTCAATCGCTGTCGAATCACGTCGAACTCAACGTCGAGACGCTCCAAGTAATGCGCCTCACGTTGCCGCGTTTGTCGCGCATCATTCCAATTAGCAACCTGGATACCGATGAACACGCCGATGACGACGATGACGAAGTCCACGCCAACGGCGAACCAGTCATGTGCCTTGACGTGCTTTCTTACTCTACGAAACAGCACCGCGGTTGCATCTCCCTATCCCCGAGTATTCAGCCTCGCTGATTCGATACGTGTTTTCAACTCGCTTTTCATCGCGCCTCGAGGCTACAACAGTGCTGGCGCGACGAACAAACCGATCACCCAGATCAATACAATAGCCAGTAGGTTTAAGAACACACCGGCGCGCACCATCTGACCAATTCCGATCATGCCCGTCGAAAACACAATGGCATTCGGCGCGGTCGCGACCGGCAGCATGAATGCGCAGCTTGCGGCAATCGTCACCGGCACAGTTAAGAGCAAGGGTGCCAAATCAGCCTGGAACGCAATCGCACCCATTACCGGCAGCAAGGTCGCTGTTGTCGCCATGTTGCTTGTGAATTCTGTCAAGAAGATCGTCATCGTCACAGCTGCGAGGACTAGAACGCCGATGCCGAGCAAGCTGAGCGGCGCGAGCGATTGACCCAGCCACTCAGCAAGACCAGAGCTGTTGACGACAGCAGCGAGGGACAACCCGCCGCCGAACAGAATCAAAACGCCCCACGGTAAGCGACGGGTCTCTGACCACACCATCAACTGCTGTTGTTCGTTGTCTCCGCTCGGTATCAGAAACAGCGCCACTGCAGCTGCAATGGCAATCGCAGTGTCGTTCAAACCGTCCAGACCGAACCATGCTTGCAGCGGCCGTCGGAGCATCCATCCAGCAACCAGCAAAGCAAAAAGGATCGCCACACGGCGCTCGGCGATTGTCATCGGACCCTGCGCATCACGCATCTTATCAAGATGTGCCATAACCGCTGCGCCCGGGTTGATCGTCACGGGAAACAGACGCCGAGTCAGCAACCACCAAGCCACTGGCAACAAAGCGATCGTGACCGGCACGCCAACCAGCATCCAACGCGCAAAACTGATGTCGATGTTCTCCCGCTCAGCCAGATAGGCAACCAACAGCGCATTGGGTGGCGTACCAATCAGTGTTGAGAGCCCCCCGATCGACGCAGCAAAAGCGACACCCAACAACAGTGCCAATTGAAAGTTTGCTTGTTGATCGGCATTGCCGTCATCGTTGTTCTCCCGCATGACCGTGATCACCGACAAACCGATCGGCAACAACATCATGGTCGTCGATGTATTCGTCATCCACATGCTCAGCGCAGCTGAAACCAACATGAATCCAGCGATCAGATGCGACGCATTGGTACCTGTTCTAGACAACACAGCCAAAGCGATGCGACGATGCAGATTCCACCGCTCGAGTGCTAACGCCATCACAAAACCACCAAGAAAAAGGAAAATCGTTGGATGCGCGTAGGCCGCTGCAGCGTCGCGGCTGCTTGCAAGACCCAACGGTGCTGCAAGCACCAATGGCGATTTGGTGGGCGACCGAAGCCGTGCCGGTGCCTGTCACTGCCCTCTTGC
>JBCAZE010000238.1:0-4068 GCA_039700805.1 Pseudomonadota bacterium
ATTCAGAAAATGTCGACGAACCCGCCGTCATCGCCCGCACCGCTCGCTGAGACAATCGAGCGCGTGGTGCCTGCCGAACCGACGCCCGCTGAAGTTGTCGTTGCCGAACCGGCAGTGCCCGACCTCGATCAATGGCTGCAACAGCGACGCAATGTCACCGGGACGACACGCGCGTTTGAGACGTTGTTTTCGCTTTGGAACAAAAGATTAGACGACACCGATGTCGCTGCTTGCCAGCAGGCACGCGCACTGCGATTGCGGTGTGTCGCCGACAGAAGCTCAATCGCGGAATTGTTGATACTTGATCGTCCAGCGATCATGACGCTACGCGACCGCAGCGGCGAAGCACATCAGGTTGTGCTAAGCGCCTCTTCGGACGACACGCTGACGCTCAGTACGGGTGATGACGAGATCACCATCCCAACTGGGGAATTGAGTCGCTTCTGGTTCGGCGAGTATTTAATGCTATGGCAACCGCCAAACAACGAAGTGACAAGCTTACGCAAAGGCGCTCGCGGGGTTGCCGTACTCTGGCTACGTCAGAGTTTGACCGCCATCATGGGACAGACTGCCGAACCGCTCGACTCTGACCAGTTCGACGATGCGCTTGAGACCATGGTTCGAGATTACCAGCGCTCGCGCCTGTTGACCGTCGACGGCTTGGCCGGCCAGCGGACACAGATGATGATCATTCGCGACCTAGGTCTCAAAGACGTCCCAAGTATCAGTCGCAATGATGCAGCGGCGGTTACGGCGACCACGGGAGTCAACTGATGTCACTGATACTCGACGCTCTCAGAAAATCCGATGACGAGCGCAACCAATCCAGTGCACCGACGGTGGCAAGTCCAACGGCCCAAACGCCACAAGCTTCGACGCCACGCTGGATCTGGCCGGTCGTCGCTTTGTTGGCGGTCAACGCGTTAATACTGGTCTGGGTCCTCACATCGCGAGAACAGGCACCGAGCACGGCCGAGACTACCGTCTCGCCAGCCACCGAGGTTGCCCAACCGGCAGCGGAACCTGTCGTCACGCCGACGCGACGAGCCGAGGTACGCTCATTGCTCGCTGAGACCATCGATGAAGCGCGCGATGCGCGCCGCGAAGCAGAACAAACGCCAAGCGCCGTGGCATCACCACCAGACAACAAAAATGATGCGCCAGCTGCATCCATTGCGCCGCCGGAATCGAATGCCATCACCAACGAGCAGGTTCCGGTTTATCAGATAGGACAAGCGGTTGCCGATTGGCAGTGGCCAGCGTTGACGCTGGAGCTTCATGTCTTTACGGAAGACCCATCGACGCGTTTCGGCTTCATCAACGGTCAGAAGATTACCGAAGGTGGCCGGCTCAGCGAAGGACCATACGTCGCCGAAATCAGTCGTCAAGGTGTTATTCTTGAGTTCAGATCGCGACGCCTGCTGCTGAAGCCATAATCCGCAGCCATATGACAGTGGCGACCGACGGGGGGTTAATATGCAATTTTTAGACGGCGACGCGATGCGTCTCGCGCTTCGCAACGGCGTGCAACGTGTCATTCGCAGCCAAGATGGCTTGAACAAGATCAACGTATTCCCGGTGGCTGACGGTGATACGGGCACGAATTTGGCGCTGACGATGGGCGCAATGGGTCAAGTGCTGCAAAAAGACGAGTCGCTGCCATTGCATCGGCTGCTCGCACGCTCTGCAGATGCACTACTGGATGGTGCGCGAGGCAATTCTGGCGCCATCATGGCGCAGTTTTTCCAAGGTGTGAGCGACAAGGCGGCGGAGCTGACCAAGTTTAGCGCGTCCACATTCACCGATGCTGTCCTCGCCGGTAGTGCCTACGCGCGCGACGCCATTGCCGATCCAAGGGAAGGAACGATCTTGTCGGTGATTGATGCCTTTGCCCATCACTTGGTCGAGCGAGTAAAGCATACGGCGCAGGTAGATTTTTCCTCTTTACTAGACGACGGGCTCAAAGCGGCCAATAGCGCGTTAACTGCAACCACATCGCAGCTTGCGGAATTGCGTAAAGCCGACGTGGTCGACGCTGGCGCAAAAGGCTTCGTTCATTTACTCGAAGGCATGTTGGCCTACATTCGTGACGGCGAGACCATCGAGCATATCGATCTACCAAAGGATCTGCCGGACGCGCCGATGGCGGAAAACGAAATCGATCTTGAGTATCGGTTTTGCACAGAGTGTGTGGTCACTGGTGATGACATCGATCGCCGAAAACTACGCGAACAGCTTTCCGCCATGGGTGGCAGCTTAGTACTCGCGGGCTCACGATATAAAGCCAAGATCCACGTGCACGTGAATGAGCCAGACAAGGTGTTCGCTCTTGCTCGTGACTACGGTGTTGTCAGCGGCGAGAAAGCCGACGACATGCATAAGCAACACTCCACACATGGCAACTCGGAATGCGTTGCGATCATTACCGATAGTGCGGCAGACCTCCGAGACGATGACATGGAAGCACTCGACATCCACATGGTGCCGCTGCGCGTACAGTTCGGTGAACAAGGCTATCTCGACAAACTCAGCATCGGTCCTTCTGAGTTTTTCGATTTACTCGCAACGACGCCCGAGCACCCAACGACGTCTCAACCCTCCCCCGGTGACTTTCGCCGTCAGTATCAGTTTCTTGCCAGCCATCACAATGATGTGTTGGCGGTTAGTCTATCGTCGAAGGTCAGTGGTACAACGTCTGCCGCACAGTCCGCAGCGTCGCGAGTCATGGCGAATGGCAAAGTACACATCGTCGACTCGCGCAATGCGTCACTGGGTCAGGGATTGATTGCGAAGATGGCCGCCGAAATGGCGCAGGCCGGCGACGATATCGACACGATACGCGCCGCCGTCGATCAAGCCATCGATAACACCCATACCTTTGCGCTGGTAAAAGATCTGACCTATGCGGTGAGAGGCGGTCGGGTGCCTGCATCGAGGAAAATGGTTGCCGACTGGTTGAATATCAATCCTGTTCTCCGTACGAGCCCGGATGGATCGGTCTCATCCGGCGGCATGATTCTTGGTAAAAACAATCGATTACCGAAGTTCGTGCGCTACATCGCCAAGCGCTTTGACACCAATGCACGGTATCGACTTGCCGTCGGGCATGCGCAGTGTGAGGACGACGCAAAAACACTCGAGAAACTACTGCTCGACGCGTTCCCCAACGTACAAGACAGTGTGGTTACCGAGTGTGGCGCTGTTTTCGGCGTACACGGCGGTCCCGGCCTGATTGTCATTGGACTAATGAAAATCGACACAACACACTAGCTGTCCAAGACATGTCGCAGTGACCCGGCTCGAATTCGATCGCCCGAACAATTATCCTTCAGGCAATTCGAATAACAACATCAGGGCTCCGGCATGCAGGACGATTTGCTAAAGCCAACGCTGTCGGCGACCAGACAGCACAAACCGCTCTATTCCACAGGCGCCCTGATTGCCGCTGCATTTTTCGGTGGCAGCTTCGCCGTATTGTGTGTTGCCGCAGTCAATTCAGTGCGTCAGCAACGGCTTGCCAAGGACATCATTATCTGGCTTGCGGCTGGGGTTGCCGTTGGCGTGGTGTCCTACCTGTATGCGAACGGCGCCATCGTGCCCATAGAAGACATCGTGCATCGTGACTACCGGCTGGCGAATCGTGTCGGTGGATTTCTGTTGACCGGTCTTGCCTTTTTGATGCATCGCGAAGCCTATCGCGTACAACAGTTTGCGGGCGGCGATAGCCCCAGCCCGTATGTCCTGGTGATCGTCAGTTGCATCATCGGCGCGCTGATCAGCGGTCTGCTTTTTGCTTCGCCAGATTTTCTATCGGGGAGCGTTAGCGCATGAGTGACGATTTCCCACAAGACGAACTTGAGCAGGCGCTGTATCAGCTCGATGGCTTGATCGAGCGCCGCCGCACGCACGCCGCGAGAGATATCTTGTCTCGGGTACTACCGCAGCATCCGGATAACATCAGCCTCTTGGAACACGCTGCTTGGCTCTCCTGGCTTGAGGATAAGGACGACGAAGCACGCGCGCATGCGCATCGCATTCTCGAGCTAGAACCACATAACTACAGTGCAC
>JBCAZE010000055.1:0-17383 GCA_039700805.1 Pseudomonadota bacterium
GGCCTCTTCGCTAAGCAGTTGCTACTGTAGCCGGTGTTTTCACGGTCGGACAAGCTCTTTCATGTCCCGATATATCGGTGAGTCTAATTTTGCGCACGGCGACACGCAGTCAATCGGGTTGTTGGTGGTCAATCTGGGTACGCCTGATGACCCATCACCCAAGGCGGTTCGACGTTATTTGAAGCAGTTCCTCTGGGATCCGCGCGTCGTTGAACAGCCGCGCGTTGTCTGGTGGCTGATCCTCAATTTAATCATTCTGAATATTCGCCCGAAGAAGTCGGCAGCGGCCTATCAGGAAATCTGGACAGATGCCGGCTCGCCATTGCTACTTTACAGCCAACAGATCGCTGAAAAACTGGCGGCGGAGGTCCGGGACAAAACCGGCAGCCCTGTACAAGTCGAACTAGGCATGTCGTACGGCACGCCCTCGATTCCTGATGCGCTTGATCGGCTGCGGCGAAAAAATGTCCGTCGGTTGGTTGTTTTGCCACTCTATCCACAATATTCAGCGACGACGACCGGTACGGTTTTCGATGCCGTAGCGAGCAGCCTGTCGCGTCAGCGTTGGGTGCCAGAACTACGTTTCATTAATCAGTTCCACGATCGACCACGCTTGATCGAAGCGTTGGCACAAACCGTCCGCGATCACTGGGCGAAACATGGCCAGGGGGAGCGATTGTTGTTTTCCTTTCATGGCATACCTCAACGCTATTTCAGAGCCGGCGACCCATATCATTGCCAATGCCAAAAGACAGCGCGATTAGTAGCTGATGCTCTCGAGCTTCGCAATGATCAGTACGCGGTTTCATTCCAGTCACGTGTTGGCCGCGAACCTTGGTTGATGCCCTATACCGACTACACGCTTGAAGACTGGGGTGCTGAGAAAGTTGGGAATGTCGATGTCATCTGTCCAGGCTTTTCGGCCGACTGTCTTGAGACGCTCGAAGAAATCGCATTACAAAATCGCGATCTGTTCGTCGAAGCTGGGGGTGGAGATCTTCGCTATATCCCCGCGCTGAATGACACGGCGGGTCAAATCGCGGCACTCAGCGAGCTCATCATCGAGACAACGAGTGATTGGCATCCTGCCATCGCGGCATTCAATGAGACGGTAGAGGATAGCGCCAAGCGCGCTGACGCCTTGGAGCAACTCGCGGACGCGCAATGAACACGGGCTTTTTGGAAGTCGCGTTGGAGAGCGACGACATCCTCGCGGCGTTGGCGTTTTACCGCACGCTCGGCTTCACAGAACTGACACCCAACGACGCGCGCGATTATCCGTATGCAGCGATCACCGATGGCTTCGTCAACATTGGACTACACCAACGCGCGTTTTCGGCACCGACGTTAACCATGATGCAACCGGAACTCGCCAAGGCTGCGCCGAATCTAGGCGACAGCCCTTATCTGCAATCGATGCGTATCGATCCAGATCAGTTTCACGAGATCACGTTATGCGATGCCGATCAACATACGCTAATGCTTGTGGAGGCGCGCACCTTTTCACCGCCCACATTCGATCCACCAGAGAGCCTGCTGGGTCGCTTTCTTGAGATTTCTTTGCCGGTACGAAATGCGCTCGCCAGCGCACAGTTTTGGGCGCCCTATACGCACTCGTCGCTCGGCCTGATGGGTGACCCTCCCGAGCACCTGCGGCTTGGCGCAGGTCATGTCGCCATCGGCCTTTGCGAGCCCCTACGAGGTCGTGACTTGCAGTTGAGCTATGCTGTGTCGGACCTTGCGGCGCTTGGACATGCAATCGATCGACTCGGCGGGCGGCTTCATCCGTGCGCCGTGGGCATCGGCGCCTGTATCAGCCAGGTTCAAACACCAGAGGGACTCTTGATCAATTTGTTCAAAGAAGACTTTCTGGGCGACAACGTGTAGCGATCAAATCAGATCGGAAATTCGCTCAGCCTGACGTCGAAAACTTGGCCCAAACCCTGCCTCGTCGCACAGCGCGTTGAATGCACCGAGATCCGGCGCTCTCCGGACAGCGGTCCGAGCGCAAAATTGCAACGGCACGTCATCGGGAATCATCGTGAGTTGTCGAGAGATCAAAGCAATGTCCCTGTGCTGGTCCAGTTTCTCACCGAGTTTGGCGGCGCCGCGGATATTCACCTCCGAAACGCGATCGAGGTTGGCGTACAACACGTCGAGACTTCCAAAGTGATTGAGCAAAGCGGCGGCAGTCTTTTTGCCGACCCCCGGCACACCAGGAATGTTGTCGACGCTATCTCCGGCGAGCGCGAGTAGGTCGGCAATTTGCTCAGGATAAACACCGAATGCGTCCGGAATATCGTCATAACCGAGTTTTCGATTCGCAGCGAAATCCCAAAATGCGTCGACCGGTGATAGCAATTGCGTCAAATCTTTATCACGACTAACAATTGTGCACGGCATGCCAGCCGCGCGTGCGTCTAGCGCAAGCGTCCCGATAATATCGTCCGCTTCATAAATATCACTGGCCGCTTCGTGGAGCCCGAGCGCGCGAGCCATGCGACGACATTGCTTGAATTGGCGGTCGAGCTCCGGTGGCGCTGGCTCTCGGTTTGCCTTATAAGCCGGATAAATATCGTTGCGGTAAGAGCTCGCAAGGCTCTCATCGAATGCAACAGCAATATGCTTGGGCGACTCGTACTCAATAAAGTCGGCTAGAAAACGTGTGAAACCGTACAAGGCATTGGTCGGATTTCCGGCCGGATCACACATGTCATCAGACACTGAAAACCAGGCGCGAAAAACGTAAACGCTGGCGTCAATCAGATAAAGCATGCGTTCGATTCTAGCAGTCCACCGGACAGCTTAGAACTTTGTCAGATCGCCGGTCTCGAGCGCGTCAACGCATCACCAGTAACGTTGACACCGAGTTCTGATCCAGGTGTATGCGCACGCGTTGATGCAAGGGGCTAGAACGCGGGAAATGCGCCAGTAGATATTCCATCTGATCTGCCAGCACACGGCGCCCCTTGAGGTAGATGTACTCAGCATAGGTCGGCGTAAATGGCACAGCGATCAGTTGCATACCCGCTTGCTCAGGTGTGTTACCGCCTTTGTGGTTGTTACATCGCCGACAGGCGGTCGCAACGTTGGTCCATCTGTCTTCGCCTTGTTGCGAAATCGGTGTGATGTGATCACGCGTGAGCTCGCTATTTTTGAAAGGCTGGGCGCAATACAAACAAATGTTGGCATCACGACGGAATAACGTCCGGTTATTCAACGGCGGAATGTAGTGATCGCGTCGCTCGGCGAGCCCTTGATGCGTGCCATAGGTCGCGATAATAGAGTTGACGTCGATAGCGCTTCTGAGACCACTCGCAGCAGAAACGCCGCCTCTGATCCGATAAAGCAATGAGCCGCATGCATAGGCGACCTGCTCTGTGTGGTAAAGCCGAGCGGCCTCTTTGTAGTCGATCCACTCGAGTGGCATACCCGCCACGTCCGTTCGTAGGACCTGTTGTGATAACCCGGTCGGTGCGTTTGCGATCATCCCCACCCCACACTTCAACAGCGCTAAGTTTTTTCCGGTTACTGAAGACTGCAAAACATTGGCCTCGAAATCAATCTGATCATGCGAAAAGGCATCTTCCTCGGGATAGGCAGCGTCTTCGCATTGAGCATGAGATAATCGACAATCGATCAACAACCGGCGCTAACTGCTCTTGACATGGAGACAGTTATGCACATTCCGCGTTACAGATTGATTAAAAGCGGCAAAATCTTGCCGGCAATAACCATATACAGAGTAAGCCTCTGTTTTGTATAGAGAAAAAGATCTTCCGATAAAAAGTCATTGACAGCTTCTGCCACAATATCCTAGGCAATCAGCTGTTCACGCGTTGACAATCCACAGAGTTATCCACAGGCCTTGGCACAACACACGGTAAATCAATCACATAAGGCGCCTTTGCGGATTTCCGTTGCGCTCGACGTCCCACTGCGTCAGCTCTTTGACTATCTGCCCAAGCCCGGCGAGCCCGTGCCGAAGCCGGGTTCCAGAGTAAAAGTGCCCTTCGGTCGTCGGACGCTATGTGGCGTCGTTTGGGACACGAATCCGTCACCCAACCTTGCGGTGTCGCAGCTCAAAACGGTTCGCGAAAATATCGATGAAGCGCCCCTGTTTCATGACCGCGACCGAAAACTGATCGACTTTGCAGCGCGTTATTACCACCAACCCATCGGTGAGGTCGTGATGGCGGCCTTACCGCCGCTATTGAGGCAAGGTGGCATGGTCGACCCGACCATTGAACGCATCACGATCACCGCAATAGGGCTCGACAAACTGGCCGGCGACCTGACAAAGCGCGCCCCGCGTCAGCAAGCACTGCTCGAAGTCTTGGCCGCTGAGCAACAAGGCTTAAATGCCGAAGCGCTCCAACAACGGATGCCTGGTTGGCGCCAAGTGGGGAAACCGTTAATCAAGCAGGGGGCGATTCACAGCGAACGCATTGAGAAACGTGAGCGATGGCGCTTGGCTGCCCCTCGTTCCGACAAACCGCATTTGAGCGATGAACAAGCCAAAGCCGTCGAGGCGATTGAGTCGTTTGACGATGGTTTCCGTTGCTGGCTACTTGATGGCGTCACAGGCAGTGGCAAGACAGAGGTATTTCTACGCCTGATCGAACGTCAAATCGAACGCAATCAACAAACACTGTTGCTGGTGCCAGAGATTGGCCTGACACCACAAATGGTGAGGCGCCTCGAAGCGCGGTTAGGCGTTCGCGTCGCGCTATTGCATAGCGAGCTATCGGACCTCGATCGCGCGACAGCGTGGGTGGCTGCAGCGACAGGAGAGGCGCTTGTCGTCGTCGGAACACGCTCCTCTGTCTTCGCACCGATGGCAAACACTGGGTTGATCATCGTCGACGAGGAGCACGACCCTTCGCTGAAACAGCATGAGGGCTTCCGCTATCACGCTAGAGACCTAGCGATTTTCAGAGCAGCAGACGCCAACATACCAGTGATCCTCGGGTCGGCAACACCGTCGCTCGAGACACTCGCCAACGCACAAGACGGCAAGTACGGACACTTGCGTCTGACGCAACGCGCTGCCGGTGCACGCCCACCAAAGGTCACCGTCGTCGACACCAATCGATTCAATCTCCAAGATGGTTTGTCGCAGCCTGTCATCACCGCCATCCAGTCACATCTGGATGATGGCCACCAAGTGCTGATCTATCTCAATCGACGTGGTTACGCACCGACACTCATTTGCACGGATTGCGGCACCATCGCGCGCTGCCAGCACTGCGATGCGAATATGACTGTCCACGCTTCGCGCGGACAATTGCAGTGTCATCACTGTGGTGCGAGAAGAGCGCTGCCAACCGCTTGTGAGACCTGTCACGAGCCCGTAAGACCGCTCGGTGAAGGGACGGAGCGCGTCGAACAAACGCTCGCCAACCTGATTCCCGAATACCCGCTGGCGCGGATCGATAGCGATACAACCTCCGCTCGAGGTGCCATGGACAAGGCGCTCGCGGCTGCCAAATCGGGGGAGTCGAAACTGCTTATCGGGACTCAGATGCTCGCCAAAGGGCACCATCTGCCCGATCTCACCTTGGTGGTCATTCTCAATGCCGATCAAGGGTTCTTCGCTAGCGACTTTCGCGCCAGTGAACGATTGGCCCAAACGATCGTTCAGGTCTCGGGTCGCGCCGGACGGGGTCAAAGGGCCGGCGAAGTTTTGATTCAGACGGCGTATCCCGAACACCGCTGGCTCAAGACGTTGGTGAACGAGGGATATCACGCATTGGCCGCTACCATTCTTCAGGAACGTCAGCTCGCGGGTTGGCCACCCTACACCGCAATCGCCGTATTGCATGCCGCATCGAAGCAAGAGTCCGCAGCCATCGAGTTTCTCAATCAAGCCAAGGCAACGTTGGTGCCATTTGGCATTCATGCACTTGGCCCAGCACCGGCCAGCATGCTGCGACGCCAGGGCCGCTATCGTTACCAGTTGCTGCTCACAGCAGATTCGCGACAGTCACTACAATCACAGCTGCTTCGATTGACTGATTTTCTCGCAACCCACAAGCCACCACATCATTTGCGCTGGTCTCTCGACGTCGATCCACAGTCGGAGCTTTGACCTCGCATTGTCCTTTGGTACTGCGCGGCGAAGCAAAGACCGCTAACATTGCACCTTGCAGACGAAGACCACCCAGAGCTTCCCCGTGAAACAAGAGATTATTAACCTCATCAGCGAAGCGCTTTCCACGCTACCGCTGCCCGATGGTGTCACCGCTGACGCATTGCCAACCCCGGAATTGACCCGTACGCGGGACGCCGAATTTGGCGATTTCGCGAGCAATATCGCGATGCAGCTCGCGCGAACGCTGAAGCGCAGTCCGCGCGACATCGCCAACGACATCGTGACTGCCTTACCGACGAGCGAACTCATCAGTAAAGCGGAAGTCGCTGGGCCAGGCTTCATCAACCTGTTCCTAAACGAGAGCTCCGCCAATGCGGTGGTCGCTGATGTGCTCCGCCAAGGGTCAGCGTTTGGGCAAACGAAAGCCACAAGCCCTGAACGGATTTTGATCGAGTATGTCTCTGCCAACCCCACCGGACCGTTGCATGTGGGGCATGGGCGACACGCCGCCTACGGTGCGACGCTCGCCAATTTATTGCGCGCGACCGGGCACGAGGTCAGCGAGGAATACTACGTCAATGATGCCGGCCGCCAGATGGATATTTTGGCGGCGAGTGTTCTCGTCCGCGCTGTCGGCGATGAAGACACTGCGTTTCCATTTGCGGGCTACCGGGGCGGCTACATCCGAGACATCGCTCGCGACTGGAAAGAAGCTGCCGGTTCAACAGCCGACGTCTCGATTGCGACCTTATACGACGATCTGCCTGAAGACGGCGAAGACGATCGCAAAGAGGCCTTTATCGATGCTTTGATCGCTCGCGCAGAAAACCTGTTGGGCGAGCAATTCGCAACGCTTAGAACGTTCGCAAAGGACGCCATCCTTGATGACATTAGAGACGACCTTGCAGAATTTGGCGTCACACCTGAACGTTTCTTCTCTGAGCAAAGCCTCGAGGATGATGGCAGCACCGATGCCGCGATTAAGACATTGACCGACAATGGGACACTCTACGAAAAAGGCGGTGCCCTGTGGTTCAAGACCAGCGATTACGGCGATGAAAAAGACCGCGTCGTTGTACGTGAAAACGGCAAGAAAACCTACTTCGCGTCGGATATCGGGTATCACCTGAATAAGCGTAATCGCGGTTTCGATCGATTGATTGATGTCTGGGGTTCGGATCATCACGGCTACATCGCACGTGTCGAAGCTGGAATGACTGCAATGGGCGTCGAAGCGGACAGCCTTGAGGTACGCCTCGTTCAGTTCGTGTCGCTGTATCGCGGCGGCGTGAAAGCACAGATGGGGACGCGCTCCGGCAATTTTGTGACGCTTCGCGCGCTCCGCGAGGAAGTGGGCAATGACGCCGCGCGACTGTTCTACATCATGCGCAGCAACGATCAACATCTCGATTTTGATCTCGAACTCGCGACGTCGAAGCGCAACGAGAACCCGGTCTACTACCTACAGTACGCACACGCTCGGATTTCTAATGTATTCGAGAAATTGGATGTCGAGAACTGGACATCGGACAATGGGTTGAAACAGTTGGCTCGCCTGACGGAATCTCACGAGCAGGCGCTGCTATCACAGTTAGCGCGATACCCCGAGGCCATCCAAAGCGCAGCCAACAAGCGTGCGCCGAATGCACTGATCAACTACTTGCGCGATCTTGCGACCGATTTGCATAGCTACTACAACGCCCACAAATTTATGGTCGATGACCCGGACCTTCGTGATGCGCGTCTTACTCTAATCCTCGCGGTTCAGCAGGTACTCAAGAACGGATTCTCGATTCTTGGTATCAGCGCGCCAGATAGAATGTAACCCGATGGCATCCCGTAAGCGAAAACGCCGATCAACTAAACGCAAGACATCGGGCGGCGGGCGGTTCAAGGCCATGTTGCTCGGTCTTGTGGCGGGCATCGTGATTGCCGTCGCCGTCTGGTGGCAACTCGGTCAGCCGGCAGCACCATCTCGCAACGACGGCGCGCCAGTAGAGGTGGCTACAGCGCCGGCTGAAGCGCCCGAAGAACGCCCCCCTGCCAAAATCGTCGATCTCGAACCAACCGGCAGAGACTTCGACTTTTACGCGATGCTCCCAGAGCAAGAAATTGTTGTTGACGATCGCGCAAAACGGAACGATACCAACAGTCCTGCGTCGCCCGACACGGCGGCAATTTCGGAACCCGGCACTTATCGACTTCAAGCCGGTTCCTTCACTCGGGAGGCCGATGCCGAAGCGTTCAAAGCGCGTTTGGCTTTGCTTGGTATGCAATCGGCGATACAGCCTGCAACGGTCAATGGGCAACGCTACTATCGCGTGATCATCGGGCCGATGACAAACACAGCGCTGGTCAATGAATACAAACGTCGTCTCAACGAATCAGGAATTGAGACGATCGTTAGTCGAGAGAAATCATGACGCGCCGCCTTGCCTATTGCACGGCGCTGCTTCTCGCGGGTTGCGCAACGACCCCAGAACCTCCGTCCGTACCAGACGAGAGCGTGCCGGCGCCGGTTGAACAGCCCGCGCCTCCGCCGCCATCGGTGCCACCACCACCCGATCGATCAACCATGCGGATCTCGGTCGCGGCGGTCGGGGACATGATGCTCGGCACCGATTTTCCGGATAACCGTTTACCGGACGACGACGGTGTGGGCTTTCTTGCCGCAGTCACCGATACGCTCTCGCGCGCAGACATCGCGTTCGGCAATGTTGAAGGCGTACTCATCGATGGCGGTGAACCGGCAAAGCGCTGCAGTAATCCCCGCGCCTGTTACTTGTTCCGGTCACCCACGCGTTACGCTGCACACTTTGCCAACGCAGGCTTCGATGTTGTCAGTCTCGCCAACAACCACGCGCGGGATTTCGGCGAAGAGGGGCGCACTGCGTCTATGAACGCATTTGCTGCTCTTGGCATTCATCACTCAGGCAGAGTCGGTGACATCGCCAGTTGGCGAACCAAAGACTTAGATATCGCGCTGGTTGCTTTCGCCGTGACGCGAAATTCGAACATGATGCTGGACATCGTGCCGGCAGCAACGACTGTCGCAGAACTTGCGAGCGATCACGATATCGTCATCGTGAGCTTCCACGGCGGCGCGGAAGGTCTGGACGCGATGCACGTACCCTTTGCCGAAGAAACCTACTATAACGAGCCCCGTGGTGATGTCGTTGCTTTCTCACGCGCGATGGTAGATTCGGGCGCGGATCTCGTTATCGGTCATGGACCGCATGTCGTGCGTGGGATGGAACGCTACAAGGAACGGTTAATCGCCTACAGCTTAGGCAATTTCGCGACCTACTACGGCATCAGCGTTCAGGGTATGAAGGGCGTTGCGCCGATCTTGACGGTGACCATGGACGGTGACGGCCGCATGGTTGGTGGCAATATCGAATCAACACACCAAGTTAGACCCGGCGGACCGATTCCGGACCCTGAAGCGCGTGCGCTTTACATGATTCGACATCTGTCCAAAAAAGATTTCGGTGATCCTGGTCTCGAGTTCATGCCATGTGGCACGCTAATCCCGACCGAACGCACCTATGTGAAAAGTCACGAGGATGCCGCGTTGGCTAACACCACTGATGAGGCATCGGAATAACCGCCGCTCACCCGTCGCCGGCTGGAGTGCCTTGCATCACAGACGCCAAGGCAGACATCGCCTCGATTGCTTGATTCTCGGGCACGAAAACGTGGTCATGATAGAAACCGGCAACCATGTTTGCCGGGATACCTTGATCCGCTAACACGTGGCTCACCGCCGCTGTTAGCCCGACGGCATGCAGACTCGAATGAACACGAAGGGTGATACGACGAAACCTCGGTTTATCGGCGAAGATATCGGCGGTGTCGGCGGAAATGGGCATGATCAGCGTCACCCCTTCGTCTTCTTTGCAGACCATCCACGCATCATCCGCATAGGTGGTTACTTGCTCCGGTGCGATCGACGCGAACGCATACGCCAGCGGATCGAGCGCTGGCGACATACCGCTTAACAACTTCGCTAGATCGGTTTCCCCGCTCACTCATCCCCGCCCTGGGTCTGTCGGAAGTCGACCCCCAACGAGCGGAGCTTGCGATACAAGTGCGTACGCTCCATACCAACGCGTTTCGACAGTTGGCCGACCTTCCCGTCGCAAAGAATGAGCTGCTCGGTGAGATAGGCTCGTTCGAATTGCTCACGCGCCTCGCGTAACGGCAGTGCGAGAAGGTCTTGTTTAACCAACGGCTCAACCGGCGCCGCAGCGGTCGCAAGCTCTGCTTCGATTTCGTCGAGAGAAACTTCTTCATCGCCGCCTGCCATCAAGCAGCGCTGCACTAGGTTTCTAAGGCCACGGACATTGTTCGGCCACGGGTAATTACGCAGCCTATTTTGTGCCGCAACACCGAAGCGTCTAAAGGGCAATCCTTCTGCGTCGACCAGTAAATCGACGTAGTAGCGCAGCAATTCCGGCACATCCTCGGCATAGTCCCTCAACGCCGGCACCTTCAGACCAAGCACATTGATGCTCGAGAGTAAGTCCCGTCGCAGAACATCATCACTCGCCAGCAGCTCATAATCGGGCCTTACCGATGCGATGACGCGCGCCGTGACCTTACACTCAGCATTGTCTCCAGGTCGCTGGAATCTGCCATGTTCAAGTGCACTGGCAAGCAAATTTTGGGCATGCGCACCCAGATCGGATAACTCGGAAACGAACAAAGTGCCACCGACCGCTTGCTCCAATAAGCCGGGACTATCTGCATCCACGCCAAACAATTGTTGGGCAGCGGTATCATCGGTCAAAAGGCCACCAGAAACACTGATAAAAGGTTGCGAAGACCCCCCAACTGATTCGTCGTGGATAAACCGCGCGATTGACTCGCGACCGCTGCCTGTTTCGCCGGCGATCAACACATTGGCGGTGTGCTGTGCGACTTGCTTCGCATGTTCTCTTAGTTGCCGCATCGCGCTGGACCGCCCCACAGGCTTCACAGCTGACAACAACAATCGAGAAGGGTCTGGACGCGGTCTTGATTGCGCCCCTTGCAGTGCCTTTTCGACGGTGCGCAGCAACTTCGCAAGTGACAGCGGCTTTTCAATAAAATCGACCGCGCCGAGGCGCGTCGCCTCGACCGCAGTATCAACGGTGCCATGACCTGACATCATGACCACAGGGCAAAGCGTCGCACTTTCAGACGACCACTCCCGGAGCAGTGTGATGCCGTCGGTGTCGGGCATCCAAATATCCAAGAGGACGAGGTCGGGCTCCATTTTGGCACGCGCCTCTTGCGCTTCGGACGCATCTGCCGCAACCGTAACGTCATACCCCTCTTCCGAGAGTATTTCTTGAATTAAGGAGCGAATATCCAGCTCATCATCAACGACCAATACGCGTGGATTTGTCATTGCTCTCATCTCCGTGTCTGCAAGCGGCGATGTGCCCTTGTCAACATGATTTCCCTTGCGCGTTCATTAAGCGGTAGCGTTACCGTCACAATCGCGCCCCCATCTGGACGGTTACCGGCGTCTATCGTACCAGCATGTTCTTCAACGAGTTTTTTTACGATCGCAAGACCTAGCCCCGTCCCTTTTGGCTTGGATGTTACGTAAGGGTCAAAGACCTGTTCAACATTGCCCTTCTGAAAGCCTGGTCCATTGTCGACAACACTGATTTCGACCACTTGCTCACCGAAAGCTTCCAACGCTTCACAACGGACATTGACGATACCGTCAGCCTGTCCGGCCAACGCTTCGAACGCATTGCGTACCAAGTTGTGCAGGATTTGGCGCAACCGACCGTTGTCCGCCTCAATCGTTGGTGACTCACCAACCAGATCGAGCGCAATATCCACGTGAGACGTCTCATTGCGATACAACTCGACGACCTCGTGGATCAGCCGATGCAACGAAAACTGGCTGAGCTGCATATCCGGTGCACGCGCGTAGTCTGAGAACGCGTTCACCATTTCTTTCATCGCCTCAACCTGTTGGACGATGGTATGGGTCGAGCGGTCCATCACCTGCGCATCCTCGGGCGCCATACTGTCGAGGTAGCGACGCCGTAGACGTTCTGCGGATAACTGAATGGGGGTCAACGGATTCTTAATTTCATGTGCTAGTCGGCGAGCCACCTCACCCCACGCTGCGTCGCGTTGCGCTTCTAGCAAATTGGTGATGTCGTCGAAGACGATCACATAGCCGCCATCGGCATCCCCTTGACCCGGCAACGTCGTGCAGGCACAGGTCAGGACGCGCCGGCCGACTTCCTGACGCAGCATAATTTGCTCTCGCCATTCGGTTTGCCCTTTCGAAAAATGTGCTTGCGCGACATCTACTACCTGTTGCAACAGCAGCTGCCCGCGCGCCACCTCAACGAGGTTCTCACCCGCCTGCTCGTCGACATCCACGTCGAGTATCTCAGCAGCAGCAGCGTTTGCCGCACGAATCTCCAAATCCGTGGTCAATGCGATGACACCCGTGGATAGCCGGGCCAATATCGCAGCGAGATTACCGCGTTCCAATTCGACTTGTTCGCGACTCAATTGCGCCTCATCTCGCGCTGCACGCAATCGCCTCGTCATGTCATTGAACGAACTTACCAGGACGCCGATTTCATCCTTTGGCGGTGGCGACAGTTCCGTTTCGAGGTCACCTTCTGCGACGGCGACCGTTCCCGCCACGAGGGCTTGGATGGGGGCCACCAAACGGCGCGCAAAAAAGAACGCCCCATAGACCGCGCCTAATGCAGACACCAACAACACAACCGTCAAACTCAAGGTGAAGGTGCTTTTGAGTGGATCTCTGAGAAGAACCAGACGCTGATAGTCGGTGTACGACTGATCAACATTCGCCGCCATTGTCGATAAGCGTTGTGTGACGGGATACAAGGCGACCAAAATGCGGCCGGGTTGGCGTGTTGTCACACGCCCCAAGGCGACCGCAGTGCGCACTTCAAACGCACTGTCACCAATCGGGTCCAAACTAACGTAAGGACGGTTGGCGCGCACCTGAAGCACGACCTCGTCACTCGGCGGCGATGGTAATGTGCTGACAGAACGTTCAGAACTCAGTGCCAGAATACGGTTATTCGGCGCATAAACGATCAACTCCGCAGCCCCGCTAATCTGACGCTCTCTCGCCAATGCAGCTTGCAGACGATTCTCTGGCACCGCATCGAGCCTACTGGCGATCGCAAGCGTTTGGGCAAGCCCGTTACGACGCTGAATATCCATGGCGGCCTGACTCAAGCTCAGAGCATCTTCGAGGCCCTGCTCCACCTGGACACTGAACCAGCTATCAATGCCTCGATTCAAAAACTGGAGCGAGAAGTAGTACACCAATCCGAGCGGCAGCAAAGCGAGCGCAATAAACGCCACAACCATTCGACTCTTGAGGCGCGCACCCGGCACGTGCTTTCTTAAGTCGTTGATCAGGCGAAAGATATTACCGAACAACAAGGCGACTAGGATCGCGATGCCAGCACCATCAATGATCAATGTGACTTGTTGCAGACGATTGAGTTCGGCAGAACTGTTTGACGTCTTAGCGAGCAGTACCATCGCGCTCAACGCCAAAACGAGTCCGACGGACGCGAGGACGGTGTAGAACAGATTCCTTACTGAGCGAGCGACCACGAAAACCAACTACTGGAAATTTGCCAGTCGTCCCGCCAAAACAGTAAGTACCGTAATGACGCTGGATAATCGTCGATAGCGACCTGGGCACGCACGCGGGCGCGGTAGCGTTTGTCGGTCGATAGCAAAGCCGCATCAACCAGCGGCAAATCATCGACGCGACCGAGCGCATTCAAAGCCCCAAAAATGGTCGCGTAAGAGGATTGCGAGCCGGTGTTTTCGTTGCGTATCGTGTAGCGCTCGGTGACTTTGCTGTAACGCAAAAGATTGATCACACGCACCTGGGCGACTTCAGTGTCCGGCAGGAAACGCCGCTGCCGCTCGATCGTATAGTCCAACGTAACCTGCAACGCTAAGCCAATCGCGAGTGCTTCTTCGATGCGCTCTGACAATTGATACTGAATTCTTGTATTGGCCAGGTAGACATCATTGACGAGCGCCGTGCTTGCGGAGCGGATCTCAACACCACCTGACTGCGCATTGGCGAGGCCACTCATCACAAGGAGGAGCAAACCGATAGCGATGTGTGTCAAATGTCGAGGCATGTCCCGGTGTCGTCGCTCGTCGCGTTTCGTGTCTTACCAGCGCTAGCCGGCGCTGTCTTTCTCAAGCCGCGACAGAAAAAAACCGTCGCCGCCGTCGTTGGCCGGGAAACATTGGTACCCCAAAGAATCGACAGCCATTAGACCGTTATTGTTGTCAATGCGCAACTCATTTGCCGGCGAAAATACCTCGTTTTGCCTGATAAATTCAGCAACTACTTCATGATTCTCTGCTTTGAGCACTGAACATGTTGCGTAAACCAGACAGCCTCCCGGTCGGACCAGTGCAGCCAGCTCATTGAGCATTTCCAGCTGGCGGCTCGCAAGATTGGGGACGTCCTTCGCGCGCCTTAATGATTTGATATCGGGATGCCGTCTGATGACACCCGTCGCTGTACAAGGCGCGTCGACCAACACCACGTCAAACAATTCGCCATCCCACCAATCCGCTGGTTTTGCAGCGTTACCCACGACCAGCTTCGCAGGTAGATTTAGTCGCGCCAGTGTTTCAGCGACGCGGACCATACGGTTTTCGTCAAGCTCAACGGCAACCAGGTCAGCCTCACCGCCCACAGATTCAAGTAGGTGCGCAGTTTTGCCCCCGGGGGCACAACAAGCGTCCAAAACACGCATACCCGAGCGCACTTGACATAACGCGACGACGCGCTGCGGCGAAAGATCCTGAACCGACACATCGCCTGAAGAAAACCCTGGCAACGCGTCAACGCCGACCGGTTTGTCGAGCATCAACGCGTCGGGCGCGGCATCATGCGGTGTCGCCTGGATGCCTGCCGCCGCGAGACGCTGTTGATAGGCGTCTTTCGCGCCGCGGTGTTGATTCACTCGCAGCCACATGGGCGCCCGCTCATTGTTGGCTTCTAGAATATGCTGAGCGTATTCGGGCCAGTCGTTTTGAATACGAGATACCAACCAGTCGGGGTGTGACGTCGTCACCGCCACAGATTGATCAGAAAGCGCAGCTAATAGCGCCATCTTTTCGCGCCCAAACCGGCGCAAAATAGCGTTTGCGAGACGAGCGAGCGCGGGACGCTTCAACATGCGCATGGCGTTCACCGCCTCGGAAACTGCCGCGTGAGACGGTGTCCGCATCTGCCACTGCTCATAAAGCGCCAACAGCAATAACGCTTCGGCGCGCGATTCTTTCTTGGGCATCGGCTTGGACAGAAGCCTGCCCAGCAACCACTCCAAGGATCGATAATGGCGAAGCGTGCCATAAGACAGTTCCGCTAAGAGCGCCTGATCTTTCACATCGAGCTCGAGACGTCCTTTATCGAGCGCCACATCCAGCGAACGCCCATGCCGTCTAACCGCATCAATCACGATGGCTGCGGTCGCTCTGACCGCGGCGGAACTGCTCACTCGGCGTCTTCCAAGACAGCGTCTACAAGCCGACTTTGACTATCCAATTCCACCGCTGAAATTCTCCCGCGGCCAGGACGTTGTACCTCTAAGATGTTGACCACGCCATTACCCGTCGCAACGAGCATACCGTCATCCTCCAGCCCCAAGACTGTGCCGGGCGGTGCATCGGTTTCATGGGTTGTTAGCAAGGACCGCCAACACTTCAACGGTTCGCCGTTCAACATCGCAAGACAGCCAGGGTACGGATTGAACGCGCGGATACGAAGGTCGATTTCTCGCGCAGACCAGTGCCATTGCAGGTGACCATCCTCACGAGAAAGCTTGCGCGCATAAGTCGCGAGCTCGCTGTCTTGCGTAACAGGCGTGAGCTCGCCGGCGAGCAAAGCAGGCAAATTGTCGGTCAACAAATGACCGCCGAGTTGCGCCAATCGGTGATGCAATTCAACACTGGTCTCGCGTGCGCTGATAGGTGTACGTTGCTCAGCCAGCACTGGGCCCGTGTCGAGACCTGCCTCCATCTGCATCAGGCAAACGCCGGTCGCTTTGTCGCCGCTAGCCAATGCCCAGACGATCGGCGCGGCACCACGCCATCTTGGCAACAGCGAAGCGTGGATATTGACGCAACCGAGTGCGGGTGCCTCGAGCACGTGTTGCGGCAACAACAACCCGTATGCCGCAACGATCAAGCAATCCAGGTCGGCTAAGCCTAGCGATTCCACTAATGCCGGGTCTTTGAGCGATTCTGGCTGCTCGACACGCAACCCTTCGCTCTGAGCGAACTGCTTAACGGCACTGGCGGTGAGTTTGCGGCCACGCCCTGCAGGGCGGTCAGGCTGCGTCAGGACAATCTCTGGACGATAACCATCTGCGACCAAATGACGAAGTGCGACCGCGGCGAATTCAGGCGTGCCAGCAAAGCCAAGTTTCGGCGCCGTTTCGGCCACCGCATCATTATTGGCTGGCAGTGGCCTGCTCCGCTTGTTGGTGGCGACGATCACGCTCGAGACGTTTTCTGATGCGTTGACGCTTCATCTGCGAGAGGTAATCGACGAACAACTTGCCATCCAGATGGTCGATTTCATGCTGAATGCACACAGCCAACAAGCCATCCGCATCGAGGGTTTGCGCCTCGCCGTTGCGATCGAGGTAACTGACCGTAATGGTCTCTGCCCGCTCCACATCCTCGTAGTAGCCCGGCACTGACAGACAGCCTTCTTGCATGACTTCGACGCCGTTCTTCTTTGTAATCTCGGGATTGATTAGCGCAATCGGTGCTGACTGATCATCCGACACGTCGGCCACCAAGAACCGTTTGTGCACGTCGACTTGCGTCGCAGCGAGGCCAATGCCTGGCGCCGCATACATCGTCTCAAACATATCGTCGATCAGGCTGCGCAGAGCATCATCAACCGCCTCGACGGGGGTCGCTTTGATCCGCAGTCGCGGGTCCGGAAATTCCAAAATCTTCAAAAGTGCCATGTTGATTGCCTGAAGTGGCCGCGATTCGCGCTAAAACCCGTCGATCGCAGCAAAACTGTCAAATTGTGAGTAAACCTACAAAAACCTTCTAAATTTTTGACTTTATTGGGATAGATGCCGACAATGCGACCATTATTGGGGGCCGCTACGGCGTTATGCAGCGAATATGTGACGTACTTGGCAGTTAGTCACTTCGGTGCGCGTCATAGTATATGACATATCTAAGGCCAAACTGGTCAATAACAACCTGCACGGAGTTAGC
>JBCAZE010000239.1:0-2458 GCA_039700805.1 Pseudomonadota bacterium
GCTCAAGTTGCAGCATTCAGCGTTATCGCTGCGCAGCTGCTGTGTGGCTGTGCGTTTGCGAGCGTCGCGCATCACGTGCCAACTGAAGGTCCGTCTATGGACGCGCATCATCAGGGCACTCATGGCGAGATGCCGCCGTGCCACGGTGAGCAAGCGAGCGACTCCGGTAGCGAAAAACCATCTGATCCAGGCGCACACGATTGCGCCCATTGTGAAAACAGTCTTTCGGCATCGAATCCGACTGATCTGGTTGGGTCAATTACCACACCCATCAAGGATCTCCCCGAGTTCTCTGTGTCGAGTGATCTGCCCGAGCAGAGCGCATCGGTCGACTGGCGACCTCGAGATACGGGGCCGCCACCAGATATAGTTAGTATCTGGTCTCACACTCTTGTCTCCCAAAAAATACTGCTGCTGATCTAGCCACTCGCCTGTGGTGCCGCAACGGCACCCGTTCGCAGCGGTTTCTCGCTGTGTAACCACAACGGCTCGATCGGAGACACCAACGGCATTTGCGACCACCGACTCCGATCGACATATGGATGATCAGGAGCAATGCAATGCTTCACCGTAAATTCGGCGCGAAATGCATCCGCGCACTTCATGGGCCTCGAGACAACGAGGCCACACGCCCATGTCCTGTCGATTCATCAGGGCGGCACAGCCAAGTCGCGAATGCGTTCGCATGGTTGGCGCTCGTCATATGCTCGGCGCCGGCCACAGCGCAGTCCATTCTGACGCTCGAAGAGGCAGAGCGTCAGGCGCTTGGCGAAGAGCCTGGGCGTACGGCACTACTTGCTCAAGCAGATGCCTTGCGGGAGCAATCTGTCGTTGCCGGCCAACTGCCGGACCCTCAGCTGCGATTTGGTATCGCCAATTTTCCGATCGAGGCGGGTGGGTTTTCGACTGAACCCATGACTCAAGGCCAATTGGGTATTCGTCAAGCGTTCCCCCCTGGCAAGACTCGAGCATTGGGAACGCAGCAGTTCGAGCAACGCGCGACCGAATTCAGTCGTATCGCAGACGCCAGATTGCGTGATGTCCGAACCGCCGTCCAACATGCTTGGCTAGACGCGCTCTATTGGCAGGAGGCTCATGAAATCGTCTCTGATGCACGACCTTACTTTGTTGACCTAGTTGCCGTCGCACGCTCGCTCTATGGCGTTGGCAGGAAAGATCAGCAAGACGTGCTGCAGGCGGAGCTGGAGTTAAGTCGCCTGGATGATCGACTTCTGGAGATCAACCAACAACAGATGCGTGCAAAGGCGCGATTATCGGAATGGGTACAGGGCGTCTCTAGTCAACGCGTAGGCGAAGGGTTACCGAGTTGGAATCAACTGCCTGCGCTAGAGATCTTGATCGACGGCCTAGATGACCATCCAAGGCTCATGGCGGCAGATGCGGTGATCGATGCATCGGATACAGGCATCTCTTTGGCGGAGCAGCAGTACAAGCCCGGTTGGGCAATCGATCTCGGCTACGGATATCGCGACGGCGTATTGGCCAACGGTGACTCACGCTCTGACTTTATGAGCGTCATGGTGACCGTTGACGTTCCATTGTTCAAAGCCAACCGTCAGGATCGCGCCGTGGCGGCGGCCCGTAAGGAAAGACGAGCCGCCCGCGAGACGCGCGAGCAACTACACCGTGAACTTCAAGCGCGACTGCGCGCCGAGTACGCCCGCTGGCAAGACTTGAGCAGGCAAGTTGACCTCTATGAGCGAGCGATTCTCCCTCAGGCGGACGAACGAGCCAACGCCGCGCTTACGGCGTATCAAAGCGACGCAAGTAACTTTGATGATGTTGTGCGTAGCCAAGTCGATGCACTCGATGTGCGGGTGCAACAGGTACGACTACGAACAGAACGGGCGAAAAGCTATTCCGTTCTCGCGAATCTAGGAGGGTTAACGCCATGAAAACGGTATTGACGACAGTAGTAGTTGGTATCACAGCCTTGATTGGCGGGTACTGGATAGGTCAAGCCAGTGGTCACGATATGGCCGGTTCTGCGAGTACAGAATCGAGTGAACGAGAGATTCTCTACTGGAAGGCTCCAATGGATCCAAACTATCGTCGGGACGAACCCGGGAAGTCGCCAATGGGTATGGATCTGGTGCCGGTGTATGCCGACGAGACTGGCGGCGAAGGAGACAGCGGCGTTCGGATCTCCTCTGCAATGGCCAACAATTTGGGAGTCCGTACGGTAGCCGTTCAGCAAGGGACGCTCCCACGTCTCATCGAAACGGTTGGCCACATTGGCTACGACGAAAGCAAGCTACACACGATCAGCGCGAGAGCCGACGGTTGGATTGAAAAACTCTATGTCGAGTCAAATGGAGACCCAGTAGAACAAGGGCAGGTGCTCTTTGAGTTGTTTTCTCCAACCCTCGTCAATGCGCAAGAGGAGTATCTGGCTGCTTTACAAAGTCGTAACGCCGGACTAAAGAAAGCATCTCAA
>JBCAZE010000239.1:2558-4027 GCA_039700805.1 Pseudomonadota bacterium
GGCATCGAGTCCGGCGATCGCATCCAGATTACATCGGGTCTATTGCCTGACGATATCGTCGTCTCGTCAGGGCAGTTCCTTATTGATTCAGAATCGAACATTGATGTGGCCCTTGCCCGATACGATAGCGCTGATACCGCGGCTTCTGCCAAAAAGTCGCAGCAATCAGATTCGGCGACCGTAGAAGCCTCGGTCGTGGCCGTGGATCCCGATCAGCGTTTGGTCACACTGAAGCACGGACCAATCGAAGACTGGTCGATGCCAGGAATGACCATGGTCTTTGATGTCGCAGACAGCGTTGACTTATCGGACATCAGTCCTGAGGACGAAGTGCATGTAGCCATCGAGCGACCAGAAGCGGGGCGCTTCATAGCGACCGCACTGCACAAGCTGTCTCAGATGGATCGGTCAGAGTCGATGCATGCCCACGATATGTCAGCCGACGCGAATGAGGACGCAGCGGACGCAATGGCGAGTGTGGTCGCCGTCGATCAATCTGCTCGTACATTAATGCTGAAACATGGACCCATCGAGGCTTGGTCGATGCCTGGAATGACGATGATGTTCAGCGCGGCCGATGATGTCGATCTATCAGGATTAGCGCCAGACGATAGCGTGCATGTCGAGCTAAGGCGCGGTGAGGATGGAGACTTTGTCGTCACTGCTATTCATCCGATGACTTCGCAGGATTCCACGTCGTCAGACTCGCATGAGGGTCATCATTGATGATTCGACGACTGATCCGGAGGTCAATCGAAAACCGCGTGATGGTTCTCCTCACGTCGGTCTTCGTGGTTGCGTGGGGAATCCATTCACTGCGTCAAACCCCAGTTGACGCACTTCCGGATCTGTCAGACGTGCAGGTCATCATCAAGACAACCTATCTAGGGCAGGCGCCACAGGTTGTCGAAGACCAGGTTACCTACCCACTGAGTACTGCAATGCTGTCAGTGCCAAAGGCTGTAACCGTTCGCGGTTACTCCTTCTTCGGCGATTCCTATGTCTACGTCATTTTTGAGGATGGAACTGATCTGTATTGGGCGCGTTCCCGGGTACTGGAGTATCTGAGTCAGGTCGCTAGTGACCTCCCTGTTGGCGCAAAGCCTGCTCTTGGGCCGGACGCCACGGGGGTCGGTTGGATCTATGAGTACGCACTGGTGGACCGGACGGGTGCGCACGATCTCGCCCAGTTGCGCAGTATTCAGGATTGGTTTCTGAAGTACGAACTCCAAACGGTACCTGGCGTCGCCGAAGTGGCCACGATGGGCGGCATGGTGCGCCAGTACCAAGTTACCGTTGATCCAGATCGGTTGCGGGCTTATGACATTCCGCTGTCGACCGTTAAACAGGCCATTCAAGATGGCAACATGGAAGCGGGAGGCGCTGTTGTTGAAATCGCCGAAGCCGAGTACATGGTTCGCTCGAGCGGGTATCTGGAAGGCCAGCAGGACCTTTTAGACATCCCGCTT
>JBCAZE010000056.1:0-15967 GCA_039700805.1 Pseudomonadota bacterium
ATTTCTCGCTGCGAGAAATCAGTTGCAACGCGTGTACTGGTACGTATAGCTTATCGCCGCCCGCATACTCGATGGTCAAAAACTCGCTTTCATTGTCGCCGACGCTAAGTGTCTGAAGCCCAAGATAGCGACCGACCCCGTATGCCTCGTGAACTACCGGCGCGCCTTCTCGTAGATCGCTGAGTTGCCGAATGATGTTCTCTGGATCACTCGCTGCGCCGCGGCGTCGCTTACGCGTCTTAACGCGTTGCCCGAAGATCGCTTGTTCAGTGACCAGCGCAAGGTCATTGGTGGTCAAGATCATGCCATTGCTGATACTGCCGGTCGTGATCGCAAGTGGATGTGTGAGCGATTGAAATTCCCGCCAACCTGACACTCGAACCGGGTGGATCTGATGGGCTTGGCACAAGTCGATCAGTGCTTCTCGACGTCCAGCCGATTCGGCAACCAACAGCGTATTGGCGTTGGTTAGGCGCGCCTTCAAGAACTTGATCAAGGCGCCAGCGGACTCCTCACGTTGAGCATCAAGCGCGAGCGGCGGCAAAGGGCCAACATCGCGACGATCATCGTTGGGCAAGCGCTCTCTCGAGAGCGTTAGACGTTCGACATCGTTTGTGGCATCTCGCCATTCAGTCTCTGTCAAAAAGGCTTCCTCTGGTTTGAGGAGTGGTCTTTCTCCGGTAACGTTGAGCACTTCATAACGCTCATCGATTTCTTCACGCGCCGCCGTCAGGACAGTCTCAAGTTCTGGGCTGCCAGAGACCAACGTGTTGGCGGGTAAATAGTCGATCAACGTACTCGTTTTATCGAAAAACAGCGGCAAGTAATACTCGATGCCACCGTGAGCGATACCGTCTGAGACATCGCGGTAGACCTGAGATTTGCTAGCGTCGCCATCGAAGCGCTCACGATACCGCTGTCGAAAGCCACGGATGCCGATATCGTCCAATGGCACCTCGCGGGCTGGCAGTACGGTGATTGATGTGAGTGTGTCTCCCGACAACTGCGTGTCAACATCGAATGTGCGGAGCGTTTCAATTTCATCGTCGAAGAGATCGATTCGAATCGGCACGTCGCTACCCATCGGATAGAGATCGACGAGCGAGCCGCGGACCGCAAACTCACCGTGTTCGGTGACTTGTGGGACCCGCAAGTATCCACTCTTCACCAGATTCTCGGTAAACCCATCCAAATCCAGCTTTTCGCCGATGGCGAGTGACAGAGAACGGCTTTCAACGTATTCAATGGGCGGCAAACGATGCAGCAGGCATGGTGCTGCAACGATCAGCAGGCCTCGCTCGATACCCTTCAGCGCCGCGAGGACCGCGAGGCGTGCAGAGACGATATCTTGGTGTGGGCTGAAACTATCGTAGGGTAGTGTCTCCCAATCAGGAAAGTGCAATACCTGGATTCGTCCTTCCGCAAAAAAACGTGACTCAGCTTCAAGTCGATCGGCTTCCTGCTGGTTGTCTGCGATGTGCAGGACGAGCCCATCACGGGCAGCTGCGATATTCGCGAGCAACAGCGCGTCGGAGGCGCCATAGAGGCCACCGATAGCCTCAGGCAGGTGGGTGGCTGCTGGTTCTGTTGCCAGTGACCATTCGAAGAGATGTTGCGGAGCTGTTGTCATTGCGCGCTATCGAGCTGGGAAGAAAAGATACGTAGGCGTGGCCCACGGGCTTTCGCGCAGCCATCAACAAAAACGCCCGCGAAATGCGGGCGCCAGTATGCCATAAGCGGGCGGTGTATTGATGTCTACCGCATACCCATCGCGGTGGTGCTGTCGGCGTCAGCGCGTTGCGACTGAATGTATGACTTTGTCGTATTCGAAGTAGACGGTGAATCCGTCATACTCCCACCGCGTGATCGGCGGCTGACCTACGGCCGCAACGCGTCTTGCGGGTTGGCCCCATTTCGATTCGACACGCTGCATGCTCATGCCGCGTTGAGGGGCATTGGCGTCAACCACGGCCTGGGAATTGTTCAGATCCAACGTATCAGCTGCTGCAGGCAATGCACCCAACGACAATGCGACAACTGCAGCCATGAGAGGTTTGATGATCATTTTGATTGACTCCCGTCCGACGACTTTACGAACCTTTTGTCAAATATATCACCGGTCTACTGCGTCGCGACACCTTGCTTGCCGGCAAACCGTGACGCATGTCTCGGAATCGGGCATCACACCCCCGACTGTGGTTTAATCCCGCTCAATGCTAGGTTCAGTCGAAACGATGATCGGGTTGCGGTATCTGCGTGCTAGGCAGTCTACCCGCTTTGCCTCTTTTATTAGCCTTGCGTCGCTTGTTGGTGTGGCGCTTGGGGTAATGGCTTTGATCACGATCTTGTCGGTGATGAACGGGTTTGAAGCCGAGCTCAGGAGCCGGCTCCTGAATATGCAATCCCATGCCGTGGTTGATGCAACGACAGGTCCGCTCGCAGATTGGCCCGATTTGCGTGAACAGTTGCTCGATATAGAGGGCGTTGAAGACGTGACGCCTGCTGTGGATATCGAAGGCATGGCCAGTGTCGAGGGAAACCTCGTGCCGCTGTTGGTGCAAGGCATCGATCCAGCACTTGAGCAAGTTGAGTCCGGCATAGCTGGCACCGTCGTGACCGGTACGCTCAAAAACCTTGAGCCAGGCTCTCGTGCCGTCGCCATCGGACGGTATTTGTCATTCGATTTGGCGCTGCAGCCCGGCGACTCGATGCAGTTTCTCGTACCCCAGCCCACAGAAAATGGACTGGTGCCGAGACTACAAACACTACGCATCGCTGCCATCTTCGACTCCGGCGTGCCAGAGTATGACTCTGGTGTCGCTTATATGCACTGGCAGGATGCAGCGGCGATCAAAGGATTGGCGGGACGTGTCACCGGTCTGAAAGCACGTTTTGATGACGCGCTAGCGGCACCTCAGCGTTCAGCAGCCATCGAGCGGGCGTTACCTCAGCAATTCAACGTGGTCGACTGGACGCAACAGAATGCGAGTTACTTCCGAGCAATCAGAATCGAGAAAACGATGATGGCCTTGATATTGTCTCTGGTTATCGCTGTTGCTGCCTTTAACATCATTGCAAGCTTGGTCATGGTGGTCACAGATAAGCAAACGGATATCGCTATTTTGCGCACGATGGGGCTGTCACAACGCGGTGTTGTGCGTGTGTTTTTCACACAAGGCATGATTATCGCTTGGGGCGGTGTTATCGCGGGTGTCATCGGTGGCGTTCTATTGGCTGCCAACGTTACTGAAGTGGTTTCAACTTTGGAGCAAGCGCTCGGCTTTCAATTGATGCCTGGCGATGTTTATGTGATGTCAGCCATCCCATCGGAGATTCGGTGGCCGCAAGTGTTCACAATCGCCGCAGCGGCATTGATCATCACGTCTGCCGCGACCTTGTATCCGTCGCGTAAGGCGGCTTCCGTACATCCCGCTGAGGCATTGCGCTACGGATAATCACTGATGCGGTACGAGACACTTATCGGCAGTCGATACCTTCGCGCACGCAGCGGTGGCGGCTTCATTTCCTTCATCTCCGTGATATCAACGGTCGGCGTCGCGATTGGCATCGCCGTACTGATTGTCGTTCTTTCTGTTGTTAATGGCTTCGAACGGGAGTTGACTGACCGGCTGCTCGCGATGTCATCAGATGCGACTGTCGAGGGATTGGATAGCGAGCTAACGGAGTGGCAGCTAAGAAAGTCGCTAGCACTTGAGCACCCGCAGGTTGATGGTGTCGCACCCTACATTGAAGAAAAAGCGCTCGCGAGTTTCGGTGATGCTCTCTCTGGCATCGTGCTCCGGGGGATCCTGCCAGCCGAGGAGCAAACGGTTTCATCCATCGATCGCCTCATGCAAGACGGCACGCTTGACGCGCTAGCACCGCGAGGCTACGGCATCGTGATTGGTGTTGACTTGGCAGAGGCGCTCGGCGTCGGTGTCGGCGATCGACTGTTGGTAATGATCGCTGAAGGTCGAGTGACACCCGCTGGTATCGCACCGAGATTGCGGCGTTTCGACGTCGTCGGCATCTATCGCGCTGGTATGTATGAGTTCGATCGTCGTCTGGCGTTGATCCACATGGATGATGCATCCCGACTGTTTCGGATGCGCGACAACGTGACCGGCATTCGACTGGATGTTGACGACATTTTCAGTGCGCCAGAGATTGCTCGTGAGGTGGCCATCGAGCAAGGTGGTGGTGTCATGATCAGCGATTGGACGCGACGTCACAGTGCGTTCTTTCGCTCTATTCAGATCACCAAGTCGATCTTATTCGTGATCCTCTTGCTCGTGATCGCCGTCGCTGCGTTCAATATCGTGTCGACGCTTGTGATGGTGGTGCGCAACAAACGTGGGGACATTGCCATCCTGCGCACCCTGGGCGCTTCGCGGCGCAGTATTTTAGGCGTGTTCATCACCCAAGGCGCATTGATCGGATTGGTCGGTGCGTTGTTCGGCGTCGGGTTAGGCCTGTTGATCAGTTTTAATCTCGTTGCAATCGTGGGCTGGGTGGAATCGATGTTCAATGTCACCGTGTTAGCGGCGGACGTTTATTTCATCAGTGATTTGCCGAGCGAGTTACGTTGGTCCGATGTCGCACTCGTCGTCGCGGTCGCGTTGCTGCTCGTATTTATGGCGACGCTGTATCCTGCTTGGCGCGCATCAAAAACCAATCCTGCTGAGGAGCTGCGTTTTGAGTAAATCAATGGAATCATCAACGACGCCTGTGCTTAAGTGTCAATCTGTTCAACGGAGCTTTCGTGAGGGCGAGGGGCGTCTCGATGTACTAACGGGTGTGGATCTCGTGATCGAACGCGGTGAACGGATCGCGATTGTCGGGGCCTCTGGGTCTGGTAAAACGACACTGCTCCAGCTTCTTGGCGGGCTTGACGCACCCACCGCCGGTACTATTCTGGTGAACGGGGAAGATCTCGGTAACATGCCGGAGCGAGAGCGCGGTATGTTGCGGAATCGCTCGATTGGCTTCGTTTATCAGTTTCATCATTTGTTACCGGAGTTCACGGCCTGCGAGAACGTCGCGATGCCCTTGTTGATTCGTCGCGTGGCTCGTGCTGAGGCGATGCGAGAAGCTGCCGCCATCTTAGAGAAAGTAGGGCTCGGGACGCGGCTGACGCATCGGCCGGCAGAATTGTCAGGCGGTGAGCGTCAGCGAGCAGCGGTCGCACGCGCGCTTGTTACGCGCCCAGAGCTAGTGCTGGCGGATGAACCCACTGGCAATCTCGATCAGGACACCGGTGAACAAGTGCTTGAGGTCATGCTCGAGCTCAACGCAGCGTTTGGAACCAGCCTGGTGCTGGTCACCCACGATCTCGGTATCGCCGGACGTATGGACCGGGAACTCACACTGGATGCTGGGAAGTTGATTCAGCGTCGCTGAGCACGCCTTGCGCGTCGCTCATTGAGATACTGTCCGACTCTGGTCCGCCATAGTCCCTCGACCAGCAGAAAGCCAAGCATTGCACTGAGAATCCCAAGCATGAGATTGCCGAGGAGCAGGGGCTGCCAGATCAAGCTGAGGTTGTCGCTGATGAACTGCGTATTCCATTCGCCTTGAGGTAGATCGGGTGTGCCAAGCAGTCGTTTCCCAAACAAATAGCCCGACAAGTAGATGGGTACGACCGTTAACGGGTTGACAATGGCTGTCATCATCATCGATAGCGGCAGGTGAACGCGAAGCGTAATCGCACTCGCGCCTGCCGCGAAACTGTGTGCCGGTATTGGTATCCATGTCCAGAAAAGGCCGACCGCGACACCAGGCGCAACAGACCGGCGGCGGATGGCCCATAGGTCGGGGTGGTCGAGCAGATGTAAGAATGGCTTCAGCCATCGCTGACCGATCACACGTCGTCTCGACGGCGAGATTTTTCTAAAAAATTGCCTTGGCATCATCCGTTCCGGCGTCTTCAACGCCATTGTCGCAGCTCGCATCCCGCTCACTGTGTCCTGGTGCGCATTTTGGCACTTTTATGCTCAAAATGTGATGGTTAGATGTACACCTGGGCGGCTAGATTGAAGCATCGGAGCCGCGCCTATGATGCCAAGAATTGCTGTGCTGTGTCTTTGTCTTGCAGCAGCCGTTTGGGCGGATAGTGGACCGCTTGCCTGGCCGCTCATTTTTCTTGGTGTGTTCGCATGTTCTATGGCGCATACCCGCAAAATCCGGTGGCTGACCCTAATTATCTTGCTGACCTGCATGGCGAGGTTCGTTGTCGCGGAATGGCAAGGTCGTTCGGTAGACATCGATCCAGCCTTGCATGGTCACGTGGTGGTTTTGCCGGTTACCTTGGATAGCCTTCCCAAGAGAATCGAAACGACTGAAGTATGGACAGTCCGCGTCGCGCTACCCGATCTGCCATCTCGGATGACGCTAACGGTAAACGAGGGTCTCGGCAGCGTAAGGCTTGGCAGCTGCCTACGCATCCGTGCGCGACTCCACGTTATTAGTGACCATGGTAATCCGCATCAATTCGATCACCGTCTTTGGCGACGTTTGGAGGGGATTGGTGCGCGCGCTGTCTTGGTTTCACCCTCATACATCCGCTCGTGTGCCGCGCACGCACCGAGTCTTCGATGGCGAATCATTGGTCGCTTTAGCGACGCTCTGGAATCGGGCGGCATCTCGCAGCGCGCTGCGGCATTGATCCTGGCGCTGACCACCGGTGAACGCGTCGGCGTCGACCGCGACACTCGACGCTTACTGAGGCAATCTGGCGTTGCCCACCTGTTGGCGATATCTGGCTTACATATCGGTCTCGTCAGTGGCGTCGTGTTCGCGTTGGTCAGATTGATTGTCTTGCCCGGTGGGATCGGCGGCCAGGATGCTGCATGGTTCGCCGCTGTCTTTACGGCACTTTTCTTCGTGTGGTTGTCGGGCGCAGGGCTCCCCGCAACGCGCGCGTTGACGATGGTGGTAGCGATCGCGATCGCGACTTGGCTGCGATGGCCGATCCGTTTGTCGACGCAATTAGCCATTGCAGTATTCGTGACGTTAGTTTTGTGGCCAAAAGCGGTTGTTGGTGTGTCGTTCGCACTGTCGTTTTCGGCAGTTGCCAGCTTAGCGGTCTATTTTCATGTCCTCTCATCCAGCGGTAGCGAAAGATCGGGCCTGTTTCGCAAAGCGGTGACAGCACAGTTGTTACTGAGCGGTGCATTGATGCCTGTCAGCGGTCTGTGGTTTGGAGAGTCCAGTCTCGCAGCCCCATGGCTCAATCTTGTCCTTGTGCCGTTTTTTTCTTTCATTGTCATTCCGCTGACGTTGATCGCCGTGCTGATGACGCTGTTGCCGGGGGAGGTTCATGGACCAGTTTTAGCCAGCACGGCGTGGCTGATCGATCGCGTGATTGATGCGCTCCAGGGCGTGTCGCAAGGCCCGGATTGGCTGCAACCGTTTGTGGGTTTCTCATCCGTCGTCGCGTTGGTGCTTACGGCCATGTTATCGATTGGATTGCTGGGCCGGGCCGTACCAGGGAGGACCTTGCTCTTGCTCGGTGGCGTTGCCATCTGTCGCTGGCAACCGGCGGTGCTCCCGTTCGGCTGTGCTGCCGTGACAACCTTGGATGTCGGCCATGGGACGGCGATCCACTTGTCGCTGGGCGATGCGAATGTGCTTTACGACACCGGTCCAAGTTGGCGGTCCGGCGGCAGTGCTGCGGAGCAGGTCATCGGCCCTTATCTTCGGGGCGAGTCAGTGGAGACGTTAACCGCTGTGATTGTTAGCCACAGCGACATTGATCATTCGGGTGGCGTCGCTGTTTTGCGAGATCGCTTCTTAGTGCGACATTGGGTCGATACCGATGCGCGCTTTGGCGCTCGATGCATGGCCGGTCAACGTTGGCATATCAACGGGGTGATGTTGCAAGTCGTTTGGCCGGTAGCGGCGATCAACCGATCGCTACTGACCGATAATGATCGCTCTTGCGTTCTGCGACTGACCGTCGGCCGACAGCGCGTGCTTTTCACCGGTGATATTGAACGTCATGCCGAGCGGCAGATTCTCGCGATGGGTGAGACGCCGACCGAATTCTTGACCGTTCCGCATCACGGTAGCAAAACATCCTCAAGTGAAGATTTTGTAGCCGCCACGGGTGCGCGAGAAGCCTGGGTGAGCAATGCATTGCTCGGACGGTGGCGTATGCCAGCCGCCGAGGTTGCTGAGCGTTGGCAGCAGTCCAGCGTGGCGTTGCGCGATACCGGTCGTTCCGGTGCTATACGCGCTCGGTTTTGCGTTGGAAAATTGCCGATTTCATCGGGCTTTAGGGACGCGAAGACTACTGGCGATCTGTGGTAGTCAAGCGCTGGCCACGGTATAGTGCGAAGCACACTAAAACAGCAGGATTAGTATGGTTGATATCGTACTGGCCGGCGGCTGGATGATGGTACCGATTATTCTCTGTGCCATCATTGCGACCGGTATTGTGATCGAGCGTTACTGGACGCTGCAGCAGCAGCGTGTAATTCCAAAAGATCTTACTTCCCAAGTATGGGCGTGGGTCAAGAATGATGAGTTGACGCATAAGCACCTTCAGACGTTGCATCATGGCTCTCCATTGGGCCAGATACTCGCTGCTGGCCTCGCTAACCGCGGACGAGATCGTTCGGCAATGAAAGAGAGCATCGAGGATACCGGTCGACATGTCGTTCATGAACTCGAGCGATATCTTGATTCGCTCGGAACCATTGCTGCGATCACGCCGCTGCTCGGTTTATTAGGCACCGTCATCGGCATGGTCAAGGTGTTCACAGCCATTACAGCGGCTGGCGTTGGTAACCCCGCGGTGCTAGCGGGTGGTATTTCCGAAGCATTGATCACCACTGCCGCCGGACTGACGGTCGCTATCCCGGCCCTCATCGGTTTTCGATATGCGAGAAATCGGGTGGATACGTTGGTGGTGCAGATGGAAAAGGAAGCGTTGAAGTTGATCGAAGCGATTCAGCGCCGACGTGACAATGATGAGGCTTGATGCGTGAACTTATCCACGCGCCAACGCGAAGAGCCCCAGGTCAATCTGACATCCTTGATCGATGTCGTTTTGTTGCTGTTGGTGTTCTTCATGGTTTCCACAAGTTTCGTGCGTGAGTCGAGCGTCTCGATTCAGCTGCCGGAAGCGAGCAGCGAGCCGAATGCGGTGGCGGTAGACAATGACACGCTCGAGATAACGATCAGCGCCGCCAATGTCTACTACGTCAACAATCGGGAACTCGTTAACAGCGAGGCTGACACCTTGCGCCGTGCGCTGATGGAGATCGCTGACGGGCGAGAGGGCTTACCCGTGAATATCATTGCTGATGCCGAGGCCCGTCACCAGGCCGTCATTAGCGCCATGGACGTTGCCGCGCAATTGGGCTTCACCCAAGTAAACATCGCGACGGCCAGAACGCCCGAAGACTGATTGGCGGCTAACATGAATGCACCTGCTACCAGTCCGGAGACAGACGTTGGCGCCGTCTACCGTCGAATTCTTGGTTATTCCAGTCGCTATTGGCCCATGTTCGTCGTTGCGGCGATTGGTATGGTGCTGACCGCTGCTGTCGAGGCTGGACTATCGCTTTTGATGAAGCCGCTCACCGATGAGGCGTTAGTCGGCGAATCTGGTGCGGTCGCTGCTTGGATGCCAATGGCATTTGTCGGTGTGTTTTTTGTTAGAGGGCTGGCAGGTTTTATGTCCGAGTTCGCGTTGGGCTGGATCGGGCGGCATGTCATCACGGAAATCCGGCGTGATGTATTCGAGAAATACCTAACTTTGCCATCGAGTTTTTTTGACGTTCGGTCTTCCGGACCGTTGCTGTCGATGATGACCTACAACATCGAGATGATCGCTGAGTCTGCCACCAACGTTGTCACGATTGTTATTCGCGATTCACTAAAGTTGCTGGCGTTAATCGGTGTGATGCTCTATACCAGCGTGCGCCTCTCGGCTTTCGTTGCCATTGTTGTGCCGTTGATTGCAGTGCTCATTCGTGTATTGAGCCGCACGTTCAGGCGCTACAGTAGCCGGATTCAAAACTCGGTCGGTGACGTCACGCAAGTGACCGAGGAAGTCGTGCAGGGCCATCGTGTGGTGAAGATTTTTGGTGGCCAACACTATGAGCGCGAGCGGTTCGGCGATGCGAACGATGGCAACCGCAAACTCAACATGAAGCTGGTCTCTGCCAAAGCACTCGGCGTTGCGGTCACTCAGATGCTGTTCGCATTTGGTGTGGCCGGTGTGGTTTGGATGGCAGCGGGCGAATCGGCTCGCAATGAATTGAGCCCCGGCACGTTTGTCGCATTTATGACGGCGCTTGTTCTTCTGCTGGATCCGCTGCGACGACTCACGAACATCAATGCAGCGATCCAGCGTGGGATTGCAGCGGCACAGTCGGTTTTCGAGATCTTGGATACTGATCCAGAACGCGACCAAGGTGCGCATGAAGCCGAACGGGTGACGGGCAAGCTTGAGTTCGATCGCGTTTCGTTTGCTTACGGCCAAGAAGATCGACCGGTATTGAGAGAGGTTTCTGTAACGGTCGCCCCTGGCGAGACGTTAGCTATCGTTGGCCGTTCTGGCAGCGGGAAGTCGACCTTGGTGAGTCTGCTGCCGCGTTTTTATGATCTACAGAATGGTCGAATTCTGCTCGACGATCGTCCGATTGAGGATTACCGCCTAGAGAATCTTCGTGACCAGATTAGCTTGGTAAGCCAGGATGTTGTGTTGTTCAACGACACGATTGCTAACAATCTCGCCTATGGCGCGCTTGGCACAACGTCAGAGGCGGAAATTCGTGAAGCAGCCGAAGCGGCCTACGTCATGGAGTTTGTCGATTCCATGCCGTCGGGGCTTGCAACCGTCGTTGGTGACCGTGGCGTGTTGCTCTCCGGTGGCCAGCGACAGCGCCTGGCGATCGCGCGCGCACTTCTCAAGAACGCGCCCGTGTTGATTCTGGATGAGGCGACGTCTGCGCTGGACTCAGAGTCCGAGCGTCGGATTCAGCGAGCGCTCGACAAGCTCATGGAATCTCGTACAACCTTGGTTATCGCGCATCGTTTGTCGACGGTGGAATCTGCGGATCGCATTATTGTGATGGACGAAGGGCGCATTGTGGAATCTGGATCTCACGCCGCATTGCTCGAGGCGGACGGGCAATACGCTGCACTCTATCGCATGCAATTTAGTGAGGAAGGCGAGTCCTAAAGGCTCGCGTGCCGCGCGCATCATGAAGCAATGGCTGGAAGGTGTCTGGTACGGCCAGCGTCGCGGTGGTTGGGTTCTGATCCCGTTGTCATGGCTATTTCGGATCATCACCGCGCTCAGAAGATGGGTCTATCGTCTCGGCATCGCTGGTGTATACCGCGCCGAGGTGCCGGTGATGGTCATCGGCAACATTACCGTCGGTGGTTCGGGCAAAACGCCAATGGTCGGCTGGCTGGCTGTGCAAGCTCGCCAGCAAGGGTTTCATCCTGCCATCATCAGCCGTGGTTATGGCGGGGATCAACCGAATACGCCTGTCTTGGTGACGGAAGAATCAAGTGCTCAACAGGTTGGTGACGAGCCGTTAATGCTGTTCAGGCAGACGGCGTTGCCTATCTATGTGTGTCGGAGACGGTCGGAAGCGGCTAAGGCGGCTATTGCAGCGGGTGCGACATTAATTATTGCGGATGACGGCTTGCAGCACTATGCATTGCATCGAGATTTTGAGGTCGTGGTTGTCGATGCAAACCGTGAGCATGGCAACGGTCGTTGTCTACCGGCAGGGCCGTTGCGTGAACCCCCATCAAGACTCGATACTGTCGATTTAGTGCTATACCGAAACGGCGAATCACCACAAATAGGCTATTCATTGATTGCCAAAACCGCAACGAACGCTTCGAGTGGTGAATCCCGTCTTCTGACCAGCTTTGGCGGTCAGTCTGTGCGAGCCGTCGCCGGGATCGGCTATCCCGAAGGGTTTTTCCGCTTACTTGAGCGTGCTGGAATGACGGTTGAGCGCGTGGCGCCGGGCGATCATGCGAAGGCCGACGACGCGGTGATTTACGACCCTGAGATCGATGTGTTTATGACGGAGAAGGATGCGGTCAAGTATCATGCTTTGGGCCAACAACACTGGATCGTCTCGGCTGAAGTAAGCTTGTTACCTGGTACCCGTGACGCCCTTTTGGCGTTGCTCAAACGTTCCTCGGAGAACAGTCCATCATGAAAGATGCATTTCATGTCGTCATTCCGGCACGAATGGCGTCGACCCGTCTGCCGGGTAAACCGCTCGTTTTGCTTGATGATAAAACAATGATCGAACATGTCTGGCGACGTGCCCGTGATAGCGGTGCCGCAAGCGTTACGATCGCGACGGATAGTGCACGAATCGTTGATGTAGCCAAAGAATTCGGTGCTGATGTCATGATGACCAGAGCAGATCATCAGTCAGGCACGGACCGCGTTGCCGAGGTTGTTGCGTCGCGGGGCTGGAATGACGAATTGGTCGTGAACGTACAGGGCGATGAGCCTTTTATCCCGCTAAGCGCGATTCATCAGGTTGTGGCGCTTTTGCGCGAGGCGCCTGACGCCGATATGGCGACGCTATCGACGCCCTTTAACGATGAATCGCAGTGGCAAGACCCGAATTGTGTGAAGGTGCTGACCGATAAAAACGGAAAGGCACTCTTGTTTAGCCGTGCATCATTGCCTTACCCGCGATCCGGCGAAGCCGTCACGCTCGCCCAGCGTCACGTGGGTATCTACGGTTACCGGTCGTCAAGCCTTCAGAGGCTGGTGGCAGAGCCACCGTGTCAGATTGAATTAGCAGAGTCTTTGGAGCAACTACGTGCGCTTTGGATCGGTCAATCGATCGTCGTCGCCGAAGCGGAGGATGTCCCCCCGCCCGGAATCGATACCAGAGACGACTGGCTCAAGGCGAAACGCCATCTCGCGTCAGCTTGATGCTGTATTTTCTTGCGCGGTCAGGACGCAGCGGAGAGCGCAGACTCAATCGCAGAAACGATTGACTGGTCTTCCGGTTTTGTTCCTGGGCTGAACGTCTTGAGGAACTTGCCATCTCGTCCAATCAAATACTTGTGAAAATTCCAGGTCGGGTAGGTGCCCGCCGCATCAGCCAAACCTTGGTATAACGGATGTGCGTCGTCGCCTTTGACTTCCATTTTTTCGAACATTGGAAACTTGACGCCATAGGTCAGTCGACAAAATTCTTGAATTTCAGCCTCGGTGCCCGGTTCTTGTCCTGCGAAATTGTTGGAAGGGAAGCCGAGAACCACAAGGCCTTGTTCACCATAGGTTTGGTAGAGTTTCTCGAGGCCATCATACTGCGGCGTGTTACCGCACTTGGATGCCGTGTTAACGATCAAGACGACTTTACCTGCATACACGTCGGCTAGATTGACGGTCTCATCGGACGCAAGTCTTTTGATGTCCTGGTCAAGCAATTCAGCACGGGCTGTTGACGCGGTCGTCAACGCAAAAAGGGCGATCAATAAGAGGCGTAACTGGTGCATGTTCAATTTCCTTGTCGTCGCTTCTGGCAAAAGACGCTATCGTTTTTGCCGGTGGGGTGCCTCTAGGATATCAAGTTTAGGAAGTCGGACAACATCCGTGTGATCCTGGTATTGGCGGGTTGGCAAGCAGCGTGTACTCTTTGTTGGGTACCAACATGATATGAAACCGTTATGACGCTCGATAGTGAATCGCAGATTGCTGTGCTATTTGTTTGCATGGGCAATATCTGCCGGTCTCCAACGGCTGAGGCTGTCTTCAGAAAACGTGTTAGCGAGGCAGGGCTTAGCGACGCGTTTCGAATAGACTCCGCCGGCACCCACGCGTATCACGTTGGCCACCCGCCCGACGGTCGCTCGCAAGAGGTGACAGAAGCGAATGGCATCTCAATGTCCGGGCAACGTGCACGGCGCGTACGCGATGAGGATTTTTTTGAGTTCGACTATGTGTTCGCGATGGATCGACTTAATCTTGTCACACTTCAAGAGCGCGAGCCCGATGACTCAACCGCCGCTTTATCGCTGTTGCTCGGTGAGGCGCCGATGCTCGATGAGGAAGAGGTTCCAGATCCTTATTATGGCGGGCGCAAGGGGTTTGATACCGTCTTTTCGTTGATTGATACCGCATGCGCTCACATTCTTGAGACACTGATACATCGGCATCAACTTCGTTGATTGCTAGCGGGTAGGGTGCGTTTGCCAAAGTCCTGTGACACGCATGAGTTCGCTGATTGCGAAATAGATGTGATAACCGCTACTAGCGGGCATGAATGTCGAGGTAATGCTGCCGTCGGCGTCAACATGTTCAAACCAACCGCCGTCTACAGCACATCGATCACGCCATAGTTTCTGCACAGCCGTTGCTGTCTCTGCCGCCCGTTGTTCATAAAGTGAGCGATCGCTGTGGTGCTCTGCCATAGTGAGATGTGCTTTGATCGTTTCGGTCTGCGCCCATAACCGACGTCTTGGGTCAGTGATAGCGCCGTCGATGTGTACGCCAAGCGGCATCATGCCGGGTTTGAAATCGAGAGCCTCGATGCGTTCGTATAGGTCTACCGCAAATGGATCGAGCTGGCGTGAGGTGAGTCTTGCGTGGTAGCCGAGTAGCCAAACCCATTCCATCGAATGACCCGGTTCGAAGCTATCGTCGGTGTCGCAAGCCGTCACGGTTTCAATGACACGCCGGTTGTCGTTGTCAAAGAACATCTCTTTTACAAATTCGAGCAACGCCTCAGCGCGACTGAGAACGTCTAGCTCACCGGTCACATCGTATAAACGCAGCAATGCTTCGAAGAGATGCATGTGTGGATTTTGCAGTCGCGTGTCGCGTGTCGGTAGGAACTCGCGATATCCACGGGTAGCGTCGTAGGCGATATGCGCGTCAAGGCCAGAGAAAAAGCGATCGATGGATGCACGCGTCGCATCATGACCAAGTACCGCTGTGGCTTCAGCAAGGCCCAATAAGAAAAACGCGGCGTCGTAGAGGTCAACGCTGTCGTCGACCAAGTCTCCGGTGTCAATGTTGATCATGTGGCCGACGACGTCGTCCGGTCTCAAGCATTGCACGGCGAAACGTTTGGTGCTTGTTCGCAGCGCCGACATCAGATCAGGCTGCGACCAGCCCAATCGAGTTGCCAAACTAAAGCAAAATAATTGCCGGCCCTGAACGCGCACACGAGACTGACGCGTCTCTAACGGCCCGCCATCGAGCGCGAGTCCTTCCGCGAAGCTGCCGTTGTTGATGCGTGCTCCCTGCCACCACAACGGCAAGGAGCATGACATTAGCCAATCACGCCAGTCGCTCGCCGCGCGCTTCAGTGCATCGCTTGGAGTGCGCTCTGACACGGGGGCCTCTTGTTATTCGTCGTTGCTAGACCAGACTGTATATTTCTTGTCCGCAGACGGCTTGGGCGCAGCGCTCTCCCAAGGCAGAAGCTGCGGTTTGTCGCCGCCGGTGCTCTTGTTCTGCGATGGTGTGTCAGCGCTCGATGTTTTAATAGGCTTATCCGCTGTTGGTGATGCCTTTGGTTTGTCGCTATTGCCATTCGTTGGTGCCTGGCTTGCATTCGAACGGGGTCGCGGTGTTTCCGAGGCCTTAGGTTTCGGTGCGGGCGCTTTCGTCGGTTGATCACCATTGGATGATCCGTTCGCGGCCTGCGTCTGTGGTGCTGGTTGCTTCGATTCTGGCTGAACGGGTTTTTGATCCGCTTTGCGAGTCTCTACCTGATTGGACGATGCGGCCGGTTTCGATGCGCGACCGCTATCTCTGCTTGCCGGTGTCTCTGCCTGCTTGCCTGCTGTCTGGCTTGGCTTGTTGCCAGACGCTTCAGCGGCGGTTTCCTTCTGAGATCTCGAGCGATTGTCAGAACGGCGCTGCGACGATTGCTGACCGGCGTCACGAGGCGCTTTAGCATCCTGGTTGCCTTGGTTGCCTTGGTTGCCTTGGTTGCCTTGGTTGCCTTGGTTG
>JBCAZE010000056.1:16067-17262 GCA_039700805.1 Pseudomonadota bacterium
ATCCTGGTTGCCTTGGTTGCCTTGGTTGCCTTGGTTGCCTTGGTTGCCTTGGTTGTCACCGGTTTGCGCGGCTTGCTGCTCGTTCGTTGCCGTATTCGCCTCATTACGTTTACGACGCCGACCGCCGCGAGAACGTCGCCGACGCTTGCGTTGGCCGTTTTCGCCATCAGCCTGCTGCTGTTTTGCTTGTTGATTGTCTGTGTTGTTGGCGGCCTTAGCCTCTTGCTTGTTGTTGTCTTGCTGCTGCGGTTTCTTGTTGCGACGGCCGCGCTTACTTTCTTGATCAGCGCTTCTCTGGCGCGCATTCGTATTTTTCTGATTGTTGCCGCGCGCTTTTTTCTCGTTGCGCGACTTGTTGTCCGATTGTTGCCGCGATTTGCGCTTGTTGCGTTCCGCTTTTTGTTTGTTGCGGCGTTGAGCGTCACGTTTCTTGCGCTCGTTGCGCTCCTTCTCGAGTTTCTTCTTCTTGATAGCCTCGAAGTCCGGCTCGCCGAACAGCCAATACCAGATACGAACAAAGATGCCAGGACGCGGCCCAGTCGGTTGTTCTTGTAATCGACGCGGTGTTGGT
Organism: Pseudomonadota bacterium; assembly: GCA_039700805.1. Taxonomy (GTDB): domain Bacteria; phylum Pseudomonadota; class Gammaproteobacteria; order Steroidobacterales; family Woeseiaceae; genus CALBPI01. The sequence continues at coordinate 16,639 of JBCAZE010000056.1, forward strand.
GCGGGAGTCGCTGGTGTTGCGATCTGTACAGCCGCTTTTTCTGGCGTAATTTTCTCGCCGCCCCATTCGGGCACGTCGTCGCTCTCTGTACCTTCGGTGAGGTCGACGCTTGTACCGGAGTTTTCTGGCAGCTCTGTCTGGTCATCTCTGACGCGACGCAGTTCGTAGTTCGGTGTCTCAAATGCCGGGTTTGCCACAAGAATGACCTGCGTGTCATTTCGTGTTTCTAATTTTTGAACCCACTCGCGCTTTTCGTTCAACAGGTAGGTGGCAATATCGACCGGAAGCTGTGCAATGACCTTTGATGTCCGTTCTTTGCGTGCCTCTTCACCGAGGACACGGAGAATCGCCAATGCTAAAGACTCAATCGAGCGGAAATTGCCCATACCATCGCAGCGCGGGCAGACTTGATGCGTCGACTCGCCAAGCGATGGGCTCAGTCGTTGACGCGACATTTCAAGAAGTCCGAATCGCGAGATCTTACCGATCTGAATACGTGCACGATCTGCCGTGACGGCCGCGCGCAGTCGACTCTCAACTTCACGTTGATTGCGAGAGGAGTTCATATCGATGAAATCGATCACGACCAGGCCGCCCAGATCTCGCAAACGAAGCTGGCGTGCG
>JBCAZE010000057.1:0-17064 GCA_039700805.1 Pseudomonadota bacterium
GACAATACCGTTCTTCCTGAACACAAAAAAAGCCCCGCACTGGGCGGGGCTTTTAAGATCTTCTGACGATGATCAGTATCAGGCGCGACGACGTGCCAATCCGAGGCCGATCAAACCAAAGCCCAACAGCGCGAGTGCGCCAGGCGCTGGAACAGCCGTTGCAGCGATCGTCCAAGTATCACCGCCGTCCGTTGAATAACGCAGTGACATACCGCCACCACAGCAACCTTCGAAGCCGAGCAGGTTAAGCGTGTATGAACCCGAGTTGAACACCGTGAACTCGATAACATCGTCGTTAGACCAGTCGTAGTTCCACCAGATGTCTTCCGTGATCAAACGCTCACCAAGGCCACCGTTGGTCAGGAACAATGCGCCACCGCGACCCCAGTCACCACCGAATTGCCACATGGTGCTACCGCCTTGGAACAAGTCGAGCTCGAACAACGTCGCGATGTTACGGTTAGGACCACCGCACGTTTGGACGCTGCCAACATTTTGAATCGCGCCGATCGCTGTTGAGCAGACGGCCGCACCGTTGTTGTAGAACTCGCTAATGAGGCCAGCAGCATTATCTTCGCCGTCAACGACGTAGGTGCTGGTGCGTACCGTCATATCGATGGAGTCGATCACGACTGCGCTCGCCATTGGAGATAGCGCGATCAATCCGAAAACCGACAGTACTTTAATCATTTTGCTTTTCATTATTAGGAACCCTTGGGTTTCAGCTATGCCTTTGTTGCAAAATAGGTGGCAATATCAATGCCAAAAATATAAGCGATTGTTTTTTAATAGAATATTTTCTCTTTCGATCAGGCTTAGCGCAGCAACTGTAAAGTCTGCCGACAGTCGGAGGACGGTCTAGACTCAGATTTCGTCAAGTACCGCTTGACGCTGTTCTGCCAGCGCTTTAAGCGCCTTTGCGTCATCGATTAACTGCTTGGTGGCTTCGGGGCTCGGATAGGGACCAATCATCGCGTCCTCTGGGGACACGGTGGGGGCCGGCTCTTGCGAGGCGCTCTCCCCGGACTCTCGCTTGATGACGGGAATCTCGAAGGCAACGGCATTGGTGCGTGTATCGATTTGCATGGTCTCTGCCTCCACCCCAGCTGGCGGTTCCGCAGCGAATTGCCACACACCGTCTGCATCTCGCCATCGATAGACGGTGACTTCTTGCGCACCAATGACAGGCGCTTGCTCCAGAACCGAGCCAGACGTCATATCCGATAGCCAATCCCGGACTTTCGCAACAGTCGTATTGATAGTCCATAACGGCCGACCATCCGGCCCTTTGATAAAAAACGGGCCGCACAGTGCGACGACCAGCACCAGCATCATCAAGCGGACAAACAATTTCATAGCGAGAGCTTAACCATAATCATGCAGCTCGTGCACCGACTGGGTCGCAAAATTTCTGAACCGCCGTTAAGTCATTGAACGCATAGCCTGTTTCCGGGCGGCCAATACACGTGAAGCGAACAGCATAAACACGGCGACGATGAAGCAATAACCACCCAAAAAGCGCATTTGCTGAGGCAGATCGATCCCGATGTCGATGAGTGTCCCCGTTAATCCTGGCCCGGCAGCCGTCGAGAGTACCGCTGCGGAGACAGTTACAGACCGGATTGCACCGAGATGCTCGCCGCCGTAAGTCTCTGGCCACAGCGCGCCAAAGAGGGTGGATGAGATGCCGTAGCTGATACCCAGCAAGAACATCACAAGAAACAGCCCAGCCCCCTGCCCACCGAGCGTCAGCGCGATACAAGACAATCCCAGCGGCAAGAGAAACACCGGAAGCACCCTGTAGGCACCCAGCTTGTCGATCAACCAGCCAGAGACTAAGGCACAGACGATAGTCGTAATCGCCATCACTTGAATCCCACGAGGAAAGTGCGCCGGGGACCACGAAAACAGCGTCGCAAGGTAGTCTTGATGATAGAAGATCGTCGTTCCGATGAACGCGGGCGCCAAGACGCCGGTGAGCAGTAGATAGAACAACGGATCCGCGAGCACTTCTTTCCGCGTCCATTGCCTCTGCTGCACACCGAGGTCGTGCTGTTCTTCGTCAGCTTGTCCGACCGGCGTTCGAGGCGTGGCATATGCCCAACATGCCAGCGGCAATGCCACGAGAATCAGCAATACCGCCGCAGTCAGCCAACCCGTGCGATAGCCCTCGGCGGCTACCAGCACCGCAAAGCTATACAACAACGTGACCTCTCCGCCTTGGTGCCCCAAGACCACCAAAGAAACGGCTCGACCACGTGACGCGCTAAACCAACGTCCAGTGGTTGTAAGCGCGGTATGCGTCATCATTCCCTGCCCAAAGAGCCGCAGCAAGTAAATGGCAACGCCCAACACCAAGACGTTTGTAGCGAACGCTGCAAGTAGCGCGGCCGCCGCCAACGACGGAATGACGAGTAGCAAGACTCTCAGCTCGGTCGTGAGATCAACAATGCGACCGAGAAACGGCAACGTCGCCGCACTGGCCAGAGTGGCAAGCATGTACAAACGTCCAAACTCTCCGTGACTCAGCCCGAACTGTTGTTGCCAATCGCCGACGGAAGCCGCGATAAAATAAGTCTGACCGAAGCTCGAAAAGAACGTGAGAACGAAACCGCCAAGCAGCCACCGGAAGTTGTTTTTGACGAATGCCAACATGGCGCGAGTTTACGCGAATTGCGCGGCGCCTTGGCGACCGATCGCCACTGTCAGTTAGGACGCGTCAGCCAGTGCTTTTGTCGGCCGTAGTGCGGCGACCAACTGCTCGCTAGAGAACGGCTTATTGATCATGGTGACTGATGCATTTTGGCAATCGCTGTCACTGTATCCCGTCATCAACACAACAGGAATACCCGGAAACGTCTCGCTGACCCATTGCTGCAGCGCGAGCCCATCAAACTCGCCCGGCATTCTTATGTCGGACAAAATCGCGTCCGGCGATTCGCCGCCACGTAATACCATGACCGCATCATCCGCAGAAGCCACCTCGACCACAGTCGCCCCCAAATGCTGCATCATCGACTTCAACGTACTCGCTAGCGAGGCATTGTCCTCAACCAACAGGATATGAAGACCGTCTAGCCGCGTTGCAGCACTCCGACCGGTATCGACGGGGACTTCGCCCGTATGATCCATAGGTAACATCATGCCGATGGTGGTGCCCGTAGCACTCGTTTCAAGAATCTGCACATCCCCGCCGGACTGCAACGCAAAACCCTTGACCGAGCTGAGCCCAAGTCCGGTGCCGGTCTGATCATCTTTGGTCGTAAAAAAGGGCTCGAAAGCATTCTGACGCGTCGACTCCGTCATGCCTGCGCCATTGTCCGCAATGCGTAGCTGAAGATACTCGCCCGATGGCAGATCCGGCCACAAACCGTCGGGTTGGCGCATGGTGACTTTATCAGCACGAATGTGAATGCGGCCGCCCTCGGGCATCGCATCACACGAGTTCGTTAACAGGTTGAGCAGCATCGACAACAACTGACTGCGATCGACGCGCAAAGACAACCCTTCCGATTGATCGTCGATCTCGAGTGTCACTTGACGACCGATTGCCGCATCAAACAACGGACGTGATTGCTCAAGAAGCTGGGAGAATGTAATGACCTCAACTTCCAAGGTCTGGCGGCGGGCGAAAGCCAAGAGCTGCCGAATAATTGCAGCGGCGTGTTGCAACGCGTCGTTCGAGCCCTTCAAGAATGACCGCTGCATATCGGACATCGATTCATCTTCAAGGTGCTCGTTCGCCACCCGCACAACTTGCATCAAGTTGTTGAAGTCATGCGCCACGCTACCCGTCAAGCGACTGATCGCTTCGGCATGCGCGGTCTTTGCTAGCGCTTGTTCCAAGCGATTTTGCTCATCGAGCTGTGCGAGAGACCGCGCAGCGTGCTCTTCAATCTGGCGCGACAGTGATTCATTTAACTCCTCTTCCCGCGCACGAAGACGACGCTCGAAACGTCGCTGCGCATAGAGGTAATACAACAGTATCGCCGCAATACTCAAAACGACCGCCGTGACAATCACCACGACACGCATTTGATCCGAACGTTTCGAAAGCGTCTCCAGCGCGTCAGCACGTTGCGCCAATGCGTCCGCTTTCGCCTCAAGCGCCGCCTCGTTTTCTCGACTCCGCTGCAGCTCCGCCTGCTGTCGCTGCGCGGTCAGACGCGCTTCGTAATAACGTTTACCCTGGGCGTTCGACAATCGTCGGATATTGTCCCGCGTATCGATCAACTGTTGGAAACGCACCTGCGCAGCTTCCGTATCACCGAGCGCTAGCAACGCTTGAACGCTGAGACGATGCCAGCGTTCCACCCTTGCCGTTGTGCGAATGGAGCTGCCATCCACCAACTGAATCTGCGACATCGCCTCTTGCGGGCGCTGCATCGCGAGATAGGTCTCAGCAAGACCGAAACGTGCATCAATCGACTCCAACGGCAAGTCCGATAACAGCTCCACCGAGATCAGTGCTGCTTCTAGAGATTCGTCGAGACGCCCTAGATTGCGCAGCGCATCAGACAAGTATTCATAGCCATTGCCCCGCAAGCTCGCATTGTTCACAAGATCCGTTTTGATGAACTGCCGCAAATGCTCTACGGAAGCAGCAACGTCACCGAGCAAACTCTCGAGTTGCAACTCATGAAGCTTCAAAGACAACACAAACACCGATTTTTCGGCGCGCGCGATGACAGGCTGAATGACGTTGACGACCTCTTGCCCCAGCGTGAATTCTTCTTGCTCCATCAAAGACACCAAGTAGTTATTGGCAATCGCCATCGCCATGATGTCCTCATTCTCATCGAGCGCGTCAGTCAACGCCGATTGATATTGATCGTGCGCTGCTAACGTTTGACCGTTCTCGGCTAAAGCCCCCGCATAGTAAACACGCAACCGGAGCCGCTCCCGACTCGACAAGTTCGGATGATTTTCTGCTACCAATTCTGAGAGGCTAGCGAGGCTTTCTGCGGGTCTATCTACCGTCAACAGCATGGCCGCACGCAAGGCACGCAACTGAAAGTACTCTTCTACCGCTTGCACGTTGTCGGTGTCGGCGACGCACTCATCGAGCTTCTCGATCGAGGCCTCAAGTCGATCGACGAGGTAATACATCTTGCCCATGCCGAGGCAAGCTTTCGCGACTAAACGCTGGTCTCGAGGTTCAGGTCTTGAAAGGACGGCCGCCTCGGCGCTCGACGCAAGCCGATACAATTCGTCATGCGGGAGGTCAGTGGAATTTAGGATGGCATCGATGCGAGCGTGAATTTCTGCATCGCTGAGCGACTGGGACGCCGCAGGCCCAGGTAGGGCCAAAAAGATCACCGCTGTGATCGCCAGCAGCGACTCCAAACGACGACAACGCATTCAAACCCCTTCAGCCATTACTGCGGTCAGGAGAGATGGTAGCAGAGAAGTCGGCACGTTGGGCCGGCTGTTTTGCTGCTGAGTAAACAACCACTTAACGATCATCCGGTCATCCATATTTGGGATGTTTTGCTCGTTTTGCGACGTGCGCTGCGGCGCGTCGACTGCTACTATTTCGGTATTGTCATCCGATAAGGAACTTCGTTATGGCGCCCCACGCGTTCACTCGCCTCAGACACAAGATGCTCGTTCTAGCGACCTGCGCGCTGGGTCTTGCCGGAACAGCGACAGCAAGCCAACTCGATTTCCCCGGTGAGACGCCGAGCGAGAATGCGCTCTCTGCGCAGGTTAAGGCGGAGCGCGCTTACGATGCAGGCGACTACAAAGCAGCGTTTTGGTATTACAGAAAAGAGCTCGCGCCCATCGGCGACAAGTATGCCCAATATATGGTCGGCTACATGCTCGAGAATGGGCTGGGTACGCAAAGAAATCCCATCGAAGCAGCAGCATGGTTTGAGCTCGCTGCGGAGCGCGGGCATGAGCAGCTCGTCGACGCACATCGCACCTTCCGAGCATCACTCTCCGAATCGCAACGCGACTCGATCGAAGCCACGCTCACTGACCTTAAATTCGAATACAGCGATCGCTCTTTGCTTGAGCGGCTGATTCGCCGTGACTTGAAACGATTGAGCGAGATGACCGGCTCGCGCTCCGGCAAATGTGTCGGCGCTCAATCGCTCCGTGTGTACGCCGCGCGTGATTCCTATGGTGATGGCAGTATGAGTGGCGAGCGGTATTGCCGCACGCTCAACAAGCGAATCGAACGCCGTATGGAATACATCGGTGGTTACGTCGAATTCGGGGATCTAGAACTGCTTCCCGATGAAGATGAGGAAACCAACGACACTACGACCGAATAGCCAAAGCCCACTGAATGCTTTGAAGGGAACCCAAAGATGATTCAAGCCATAGCAAAACAATTTGCCATTGCCGTTGTTGTGAGTGCGATCTGCGCGCTGAGCTTGCCCGTGGCAACCCAGGCCAGTCAGCTTAATTTCCCGGGCAAACCGCCTGGACCTCGGATCTTAAAAGCGCAGGTCAAAGCAGAGCGCGAATACGACGCGGGCAATTACAAAGACGCATTTTGGTACTACCGCAAAGAGCTCGCGCCAATCGGTGACAAATATGCTCAGTACATGGTTGGGTACATGCTGGAGCACGGCCTCGGTACGCCGCGAGATCCGGTGGCCGCCGCTGCATGGTTTCACCTGGCTGCCGAGCGCGGGCACGAACCACTCGTTGATACCTATCGTCAATACAATGCGTCATTAACGGACACTGAAAATGCATCCGTGCAAGCCGCTTTGACCGAGTTAAAGGTCGAATACAGCGACCGTTCGTTGATCGAACGATTGATCCGTATCGACACCAGACGCTTGAATGAAATGACCGGTACCCGCACCGGCACCTGCAACTCCGCGAATGTTGCCAACACGCGTGTTATTGGCGCACGAGATACCTACGGTGACGGCTTTACCAATGGCTATCGCTATTGCCGCTTCATCGAAAAACGCATCAATTTGCGCTTGGAGTATCTCGGCGGCTACGTTGAGTTCGGTGAGCTCGAGTTGTTGCCAGACGAAGAAGACATCGACTAGTCGACTCAGAGTCACTCAAGTTTGCCGAATGCTTCGGATGGAGAGATCCGCCCGATGCCGCTCTTCTTAAACGCTTTTGATCTAGGCGCTGATTAGCGATGGGTCGCGCAACACACGCGGGTTCGCGCCATCACTCGATTCGCACGATGAAGCTAATCGTAAATGATGGCACGCCGCCGCCCGTATCACCGTTCAGCGCACCGGCGAAAGTAAACTGGATGCCCGTCACCGCTGGGTCTATCCCAGACCCATCCGGTGTCGGCACATAGTTGTACGGCGCGGTCCCACCGGGCTGATTGCTGAATGTGACACCTGTAATGGCATCGAAAGAGAGTCCACTCGATACCGCGCCGTCCAAGAAAACGAACGGCGAACTGCCACCATCGTCAACCAATAACGATGTGCCGTCGTCCAGCGCGTCGGTGATGACGAGCGTACTGTTGTCCGTTGCGCCAGCACCATCGTTTTGAACCGTCAATTGATATCGGCTGAATGCACCTGGGATCGCGAGCGGGTCGACTGTGCCATTGATCGGATCGGAGATGACCGACACGACCTTCGCAAAGTTAAGATCGGGTACATCGCGTTCCGTCAGGCAGACATCGTCGACGTGCCAGAAATCAAATTGTGGCCCGGATCCATCAACCAGAACAAAGCGCACACGAAAACCCGTATGGCGACCGTCGGTAGGGATTGCGTAGTTCCTCAGAAATATTTGGCCGGGCGTACCGCTACCCGCTAAGTTTTCTAGCGATACCCAACCCCCAGAGTCATTCAAGTATTCGACGAGCAAATTCTCGTTCCCATCAGGGTTTTCGCTAAATGCATCTGCACCGCGACGGATCCAAACGGACAGTAAATCGAAATTGGCCACGGACGTATCGATCGGATTCGACGTAACGGTTACTGGGTCCCCGTTGAGAAACATCGACTCAGTGGGCGATTGCGACGTTGCACCGCTAGTTCCAGCACTACCGCCGCCTGATGTCACCGTCCAGTTGTTCGCAAGCCCTGAAGAGAACTCATCACAGCTGCCAACAACCAAGTCGTTGCTGCCCGGTACCGCTTCAACAATCAACACATCATCGAAGTGATAGAAATCAAATGGCTGACCGGACCCGCCCGTTTGGCGAAATCGCACTGCCAGACTTCCGTGTAACGCGTCAGGCGGCAGTGTTAGCGTCGTGTTGAAAATCTGCCCCGCCGGCCCGCCACCCGGATATACCGTCAACGCGCCCCAACTGTTGTCCGCTCGGCGAAACTCAAGCAGCAGGTCTTCGCCGTTGTCTGGAAGCTCACTGAATGCATCGCTGCCGCGCCTTACCCACAACGTAATGGTGGCAGCGGGGACTGCAGCGTTGATGTTTGGGCTTGTTACGCTCACAGCGCCGTAGCGTGTGAATCCACCGCGAGTCCCACCGTTGGAAACCTGGGCGCCGGTCGTTATACCGGCGCGATTCGCGTCAGTAGTAGTCCATGGGTTGAGTTGGTTGCGCTCGAAGCCATCGCTGAACAGGATGTCGCCAGGCGCAGCGTGCGCGGGCGACAGCCAGAACGCCATAGCAAGCCCACAGGCGATCCGTCGCCAGTATCCAAATTGCGGCTTTGACATGTTGCGGTCGATCTAGCAGTCATGCCTAATCTACGCAAAGTCGGCAGACGTTCCCGTGTCCGCCGTCACATTATGCAAAGTCAATGTTGCTCGCGTGCAGCAAGACTGGTTCTAAACAAGCCCATACAACGCCACAGCAACCAAGTCGCTCCGATGTGCGCAAGCCCAGTCGTTGTCAGAAGCGAATAACGGATACCCGCCTCACCAAAGCGGCTTTGGTCGAAAACAAAGTCTGTCATCAATGCGAGCATCAAGGGTCCAATCGCCAATCCGATCATATTGATGACAAACAAGTAGATCGCTGAGGTCTGACCCCGCAGGTTGTTCGGCATCAACTCCGCAATGGCCGCGGGCGCGACGCCGAATGGCATTGCAGCGAAAAATACGCTCGGTGCGACCAATACCATCGCAATAACATCGTTCTCGATAATTGGAAACAAGAGCCCGGTAGGAAACCAAATCCATGCGGCAATAAATCCGACCCGTATCTTCGCATCGCGATAACCACGCTGCGAAAGATAGTCCGCGATGACACCACCGGATAAAACACCTGCGCTACCGCAAGCAATAACGATCAAGCCATAGACCAATCCGAAATCAGCCGAACCCCAACCATGTACACGTTTGAAAACCTCCGGCAACCAAGCCGAGGTGCCGTAGCTAGAGAACGCGAGTAGCGCAAAGCCTATGTTGTGCGTTGCAATCGTGCGCCACTCTCCCTTTAGATAGGTCAGCGCCTCGCCGATTGGTACAGAAGCGCCACGCTTTGCGCCAGTCTTCAAAAGTCCTTTGCGTTTTGGCTCTTTCACTGTCAGCCACAAGATGGGGAGCAACAAGAGCCCCGGTAGACCAACAATCAAGAACACCTTCTGCCATGGTGCAATTTCTCCGACGATCGGGAGCATCCACGGCTCACTCTGACGCACCGCGGCTACCACTTTACCGCCGATCAGATAAGCGAGCCCGCCGCCGAGATAGATACCCATGCCATAAAAAGCGATAGCTCGGGCCAGCTTCTTGGGTGGGAAATAGTCGGCGATGATGGAATACGCCGATGGTGACAAAGCTGCTTCGCCTGTACCAACGCCAACGCGCAGTAACGCCATCGTTAGAAAATTCTTTGCCACACCGCACGCCGCAGTCATCAAACTCCAGATCGTCAGCCCGACCGCGATGAGACCTTTGCGATTGACCCGATCGGCCAGTCGCCCGAATGGAATTCCAAACAACGTGTAGAAAATTGCGAACGCAGGCCCCATGAGGAAACCAACCTGCGAATCATATTGAAGGTCTAGCCCGCTCTTTAGATCAGAGACCATCAGACTCAATATCTGACGGTCAATGTACGAGAAGATATAGATGACCGTCAGAACGACGACGACATACCATCCATACGCTGTCGATGGATAGGTGCTTGTATCCGTCAGTTTAGCTTCGCTCACGCCCGAGTGACCTCAACCATTTGCTTCGATCGTCCATCGCCACAATGGCACTGTCCAGCGTCTCGTTTGCGCATCGCTTCCCCCGAATTCCCCGCCCCGATCATAGCAAAATCAACGGCGCGGCATCGCAGCCTCCTGTCCATAAACGACCCACGGCAACGTTGCACTTCACCTTGTGATCTTGCCGGATGGCGTTCTCTCAGTAAGGGGGCCCCTGAAGCCATGCCACCATGCGTTCGCCTGCAACGGAAGCTTGAGCCATAAAAAAAGGCTGGCGATTGCTCGCCAGCCTTTTTTGCATATTGCTTTTATGCGTCGATCAGAAGATTTTGCGAATCGACAGACCGTAGGTACGCGGTGGTGACGGATAGCCGTTGAAGCTGCCGTTCTGGGCCACACCTGGGAACGCACTGAGCAAAAACTCATCGTCATTCAAGTTGCGACCCCACAGTTGGAGATCCCAGCCGTTGACGAAGCTGATGCCTGCACTCGCGTTGAACATGCTGACCTTACGGGTAGCGATGTCTTCCGGAATGTTCTCAACGATTTGGTGCTCACCTTCAAAGATGTGCTCGGCACGGATGAAGAGTGACTGACCACCACTGAGGTCCCAACGATAGGTACCGGTCGTCGCCGACGCGAACTGCGGGATACCTGCAGGACGCTCGCCAGTGAGATCACCGACAACGCTCTGACGGAATTCGTCATACTTCGGATCTAGCCAAGTCGCCGCGAAAGTGATTTCCAGCGCATCGGTCGGGTAGTACGTCATGTCGTACTCGATACCTTGCGTAGACTGCTCACCCGCGTTGATCAGGTTGAAGCCTGTACCGGTGAACGTGTTGGACTGGAATCCTTCGATGCTTTGCTCGAAGAAGGTTAAGTTGAACGCGGTACGGTCGTACTGGCCTTTCAAACCGAGCTCATAAACCGTCGCCTCTTCAGGACCCGCGAAACGCGTACCGGTCGTCAGGTTAGCAACGGTCAGGCCAGCTGCTTGCAGTGCGGGGAGATCAGCTGCGAAAGGACGCGCGTCACGTGACAGGTTCCAAGACGATGCTTTGAAACCGGTCGCTGCACTGATATACCAGTTCAGGTTTTCGTTGACGTCGTAGGCAAAACGCAACGTCCACGTTGTGTCGCTTTCGTCTGTGATGCCATTTTCAACCGAGTTCGGGAAATCGACAAACGGCGGCAAGAACTGCAACGGCTGCAGTGCCAGCAGTTCATTACATCCTGGCGGTGGGTTCGCTGCAGAACACGCGGTTGTCGAAATCGCTTGCGCCTGTCCAGCCGCCACCGGGTTGGCTGCGATGTTGTCTGGTGTTGGCGGAAGCCCGGTCAAAGCACCAAACACGCCTGCGAAACCGATCGCCTGGAAATCAAGACCAGAGAAGACATCGGTGTTCACTTGACTGACGAACGCCTCTTTCTCGTTTTGCGTGTAGTTCAAGCCCGCCGTGATGGTCGCACGATCAGTGACGTACCAATCAACCGTGGTGAAGAACGAGATCGCGGTGTCATCTTGGCCCGCGTCTTCGTCAATACCCGTGCCACTGGCGAAGAACGTACCTGCCGGGAGACCGAGAGCGGTTTCTGTCGCGGTGATGCCACCAGCCGCCAGAATATCCGCGTAACCTCTGAAGTCATCGCCATACAGCAAGCCGGTGTCGTAGGCCACGTCTTCATTGAAGTAGAAGCCACCGATCATCCAGTCCGCCGCATTGCCAAAAGAGCCTTGCAAACGAATTTCTTGCGTGATCGTGTCGATGTCCCAGTTGTTCTTGTTGCTAGCAACGAGATCTGCACTGGTGTAGTCAACATCACCATCAGAACGCAGTGACTGCGTCCGGAACGCCGTAATAGACGTCAACGTGAAGTTCTCGAAATCGATATCCGCTTGCAGCGACACACCGCTGTTTTCGATCTCGTTGGTTGGCGTACGGTTCAGCGCTGTCTGATAAGAGAACGCATCGTCCGGAACCAATTGGCCACCCAGCAGCGCGATCGCACCACCGGTCGGACCATTCAGCAGGTTGGTCGTGCCACAGCAGTTCTCATCGATTTCATCCGTATCGGCAATCAATCGGAACGAGACACTCTCGGACGGCTCCCACAACAACTGACCGCGCAATGCCCAGCGTTCACGAGCATTGATTTCGTTGCCGTTCGCAATGTTGTCAAAATAGCCGTCACGCGAGTTGTAACTACCGGACAGGCTGTAAGCTAAGTTTTCGGAAATCGGCCCGGTGATGCTGCCTTTGGCGACAGTTTGGCCGTAGTTGCCGAAAATCAGCTCAGCGCTACCTTCAGTTTCAAACTGCGGTGCCTGAGTGATGATGCTGATAACGCCTGCTGATGCGTTCTTACCGAAGAGCGTACTTTGCGGACCACGAAGTACCTCAACGCGCTGCAAGTTTGGCAAGTCGGCCAAAGCTGACGCAGAACGTGAGCGATACACGCCATCGATGAAGACACCAACCGAAGGCTCGATGCCCGGGTTGTTCGCGCCGTTACCAAAACCACGGATCACGAAGTTTGTGTTCTGTGAAGACTGCAGCTGGTTAACACGTAATGACGGTACGACCGACTGCAAATCAAGAACATCAAGTATTTTTGAGTTCTGAATCGTCTCTTCGCTTGTCACGGAAACCGCGATCGGTACTTCCTGCAGCGTTTGCTCCCGCTTGGCAGCAGTTACGACGATTTCTTCAAGAAATGGCTCATCCTGCGCAATTGCGTTGCTGGTTAATGCACCGCAGCTCGCCGCACACGCCAGTGCAACAGCCCGTTTCAGGGTTGAGTGAATCCTCATGATATCCCCCACATTAGGAATGGTTGTAGAAAAACAACGGTTTTGACTTTCCCCGTCAGATCGCCGCGATTATAGGCGATAGCGAGCCATTAACCAACTGGTCTTTACATATATAGCGATTCCTTTTGACGGATGCATAGACGAAAAAACCACACTGAGATGCTATCGCTAAACGTCTACCCGGCGAGTTGTTCTGCGGTTAGCGACAGGCAGGTGTCATCCAACGACGCGACCAAATCAAGATCCGTGCATGCTTTGGGCAGTTCATAGGCGAAGAAAAATCGACATGCCGCTCGCTTCCCTTCGGAAAACGCATCGTCGCGGTCTGCAACCGTCAGCGCTTGTTTCAGCCACAACCAGCCGACAACGATATGACCAAAGCTGTTGAGAAAGAGCGTCGCGTTCGCGAGCGAACGTTCCGAATCATCGCTGGACAACACGGCTTCGATGGTCGCCAATATCTGCTGCCAAGCGGCTTGCAACGCATCAGCGTGTCCCTGCAAATGCGCGTCTTCGCTTGCCGCTGCGAGCGTTGGTGCCATTTCCGCCGCGAGAAGCTGTAAAGCCGCACCGTTCGCCATTCGCACTTTGCGGCCGAGGATATCCAGGCCGTGAATGGCATGTGTGCCTTCGTGAATGTGGTTTAGTCGGTTATCGCGATAGAAACGCTCAACCGGGTAGTCCCGGGTGTATCCATAGCCGCCCAGGACTTGAATCGCTAGTTTGTTGGCCTCGAGGCAATACTCTGATGGCCAAGACTTGGCAACAGGCGTTAACAATTCCAGCAGCAAGTGATACTTGCCGGCTTCCGCCTCGCTGGTTGCGATCGACTGCTGATCCAACAAGTAGCTGCAGTAATAGATCAGCGCCTGACCGCCTTCGACAAATGCTTTCTGTGTTAGGAGCATGCGCTTCACATCAGCGTGTTCGATGATCGGTACTTGTGGCTTCGTCGGATCTTTCGCATCCGCTTTTCGACCTTGGCGACGCTCCTTCGCGTAATCGAGCGAATACAGGTACCCAGCGAGACCACTCATGACAGCGCCAAGTCCGACACCGATCCGAGCGTCGTTCATCATATGGAACATATTGGCGAGTCCCTGATGTTCCTGACCGACGAGATAACCCACCGTCTCACCATTCTCACCAAAATTCAGAAGACAGTTGGTTGTGCCTCTTTGACCCATCTTGTGATTCAAACCGGCCAAGGCAATGTTGTTTGACTCGCCGAGTGAACCGTCGTCATTAACGCGCACCTTCGGCACCAAGAACAATGAGATGCCTCGCACGCCCGGCGGTGCATCCGGAAGTTTCGCGAGCACCATATGAATGATGTTCTCGCTGACGGGCTGTTCACCGCCGGAGATCCACATTTTGCTGCCACTGAGCGCATAACTGCCGTCACCGCGCGGCACGGCTTGCGTTCGAATATCAGCCAAAGAGGAACCCGCTTGCGTTTCGGACAGACACATCGTGCCGAACCAACGCCCTTCCAACATGGGCCCCAGATATTTCTCGACCAGCGCATCGTCCGCACAAGCACGCAACATGCTCGCAGCACCTGCCGTTAGGAACATATAGTTTGAGGCGGCTTGATTGGCGCAAGTAAACAGACTGCTCACCGCATTGCAGACGACCGATGGCAGTTGCATGCCCCCGGCATCAGCCGGAAAACCTGCAGCAACAAAACCTGCCTCTGCATAAGCCTCGAGCGCATCGTTTAACTCTGGAATCACTTTGACCGCGCCGTCGACGAACAGCGGCTCGTTCGCATCCAATTTGTCAGCGCACGGATAAAATTTGTCGTTCGCGATTTGCTCTGCACTATCGAGGATCGCTTCTACGGTCTCCCGGTCATAGTCCGAATACCGCTCATGCTCGAGTAACGCCTGCGTATCAAACAGATCGAACAAGTAGAACTCGAGATCGCGTCGGTTGACGAACATAGACATAAGCACCCCTTTGGTATCTGGTCGCTGGTCGGGAAAGGACGTCTCCCGCGCCCTTCGCGCATTATTCCAGAGCGCTGAGGAATCGTCATCCGGTCACAAAACCAGCAGCATTCAATTGACGTTAACGTAAACGGAAGATAAAGTGCCGACATGATCACCAAAACCGAAAAACGCGAATACTCGATCAGCGATCTATCGTCAGAATTTGATGTCACGACACGGACATTGCGTTTTTACGAGGAAAAGGGGTTTTTGACCCCGCGTCGAAAAGGCCGGATACGCTATTTCACCGCAGCGGACAGAGTGCGCCTACGCTTGATTCTGCGCGGCAAGCGGCTCGGCCTAAGTCTTCAGCAAAGCGCAGAGATCATTGATCTATACCGAGCCCCGGAAGGCAGTAAGAAGCAACTCAAGGTGCTGCTGCAGACGCTATCGGATCGGCGCGCGCAGCTTGAGCAGCAAGCGGCGGATCTAAAGGCAACATTGGCAGAGCTTAAGCATGTCGAGACTTCGTGCCGCCAAGCGTTGGAAGAGAAATCATGAGCGCCACTATTCAGTGTATCCACAACACCGCGAGTGAAGCGTCGCAGTCGAACCGAGCGGCGATGCAACTGCTCGTCGATGATCTTTCGCAGAAACTCAAGGAGATTGCGCTTGGCGGCGGAAAGGCAAAGCAAGAACGCCACCAATCCCGTGGAAAGCTTCTGGTCCGCGAACGGATTGAACGACTGATCGATCCCGGCAGCGCATTTCTTGAGCTCAGTCAGTTAGCCGCGTTTGACGTTTACGATGAACCCGTCGCTGCGGCCGGCATCATTACCGGCGTCGGCCAAGTGTCCGGTACAACGTGCATGATCATTGCCAATGATGCCACCGTCAAAGGTGGCAGCTACTTCCCGCTCACGGGAAAGAAGCATTTACGTGCCCAGGACATCGCTTCGGAAAACCGCCTCCCCTGCATTTATCTTGTTGACTCCGGCGGCGCCTTTCTCCCGATGCAAGATGAGATTTTTCCGGATCGACTGCACTTTGGCCGCTGTTTTTTTAATCAAGCACGCATGTCTTCAGAGGGCATCCCGCAAATCGCTGTGGTCATGGGCTCATGCACCGCAGGTGGCGCCTATGTGCCTGCGATGGCCGATGAGTCGATCATCGTTCGCAACCAAGGAACGATCTTTCTCGGGGGACCGCCGTTGGTGAAAGCAGCGACCGGTGAGGAAGTCACCGCGGAAGAACTCGGTGGCGCAGATGTACACTGCCGAGAGTCGGGAGTGACAGATCACTATGCCCGCAATGACGAGCATGCACTGCAGCTTGCGCGCGAGTCTATCTCACGCCTCAATCGACCAGCCGGTGCGACTCTGGATATCAAAGCATCGCTGCCACCTCGCTACCCTGCGGATGAGCTATTCGACGTCGTTCCTGCGGATCTTCGAACGCCGTATGACGTGCGTGAAGTCATCGCACGAATCGTTGATGACTCCGCGCTGCACGAGTTCAAGCCGTTGTATGGCAAGACACTGGTCTGCGGCTTCGCGCATCTGCACGGTATGCCTATTGGGATCATTGCTAACAACGGTATTCTATTCAGCGAGTCCTCGTTGAAAGGCGCACACTTTATTGAATTGTGTTGCCAACGAAAGATTCCGCTGCTCTTCTTGCAGAACATCACGGGCTTTATGGTCGGACGTCAATACGAGGCTGGCGGTATCGCGAAGGACGGCGCGAAACTCGTCAATGCTGTTGCCTGCGCGCGCGTTCCGAAAATCACCGTCATCATCGGTGGCTCGTTTGGCGCAGGTAACTACGGCATGGCCGGTCGCGCCTATGACCCACGGTTTCTTTTTATGTGGCCCAACGCGCGAATCTCAGTGATGGGCGGTGAGCAAGCGGCCAGTGTCCTGGCGCAAGTGAAGCGCGATCAAAAAACACGTGTCAACGAGGAATGGAGCGACGTTGAAGAAGCGCGTTTTAAACAGCCCGTGATCGATGGCTATGACCGACAAGGCCACCCCTACTATGCGTCCGCCCGGCTATGGGATGACGGTGTTATCGATCCACGCGATACGAGAACAGTGGTCGCCCTCGCATTATCAGCGAGCCTGAACGCACCCATTGAAGACACGCATTTCGGCGTGTTCAGGATGTAACCATGAAGACGTTACTCATCGCCAATCGAGGCGAAATTGCTTGTCGGATTATACGAACCGCAAAATCCATGGGC
>JBCAZE010000003.1:0-70111 GCA_039700805.1 Pseudomonadota bacterium
GATGGCAGGACATGAGGACATCCCAGACGGCGACCCCGCGATCCGCAATCAACTGGCAACGCGCTTTATAGTCGAGATCATCGTCAGCGCCGAGCCACGCCAACATGATCGGCCAGAAGCTGTTTCGAGGATGCGCATAATAACGCACCTCCCGCAATGATTGCTGACCGGGCATTGAGCCCAAAACAAGTATTCTTGGACTTTTACCGACAATCGGCGCAAATCCCGTGCTTTTGTCGTTTTTTACCGTTTTTCTCTGGTTCTTTTCAGTCATATCCAAAACGGTGCATACCGCTAAAGTGATGCGTCGGTTGGCCGCTATCCCTTCTGATAGGCCGCTCATTGAGCATGCCAATCATTGAGCGGTTAAGCGAATGAACGGGAGAAAATCGCCTTGCAACCACAGACATCACAGATGGGTCGCTATGAAGTCATCAAAACGATTGGCCGCGGCTCGCAGGGCCGCGTTTACCTCGCCCGGGATCCAAAACTAGAACGAGACGTCGCGATAAAAATCCTGACATCGGGCAAAGCGGAGTTTAACTTGACTGGCGCCAATGGGACGCCGCTCGAGGCCTTGACGTCTAGCAAGGTGAAACACGCCAATATTGTGCCGATCTACGACATCGGGGAAGGCTCGATCGGTCCGTTCCTCGTCTTTGGCTTCGTGCAAGGTAAAACACTGGCTGTTCATCTCAGCAACGTCCAAAAACTCTCGCCGGAAGATGCGTTTCCAATGATGAACATCATCTTGGATGCCATGAAAACCGCGCATGACTCGGGCGTCCTTCATCTGGATCTCAGCCCGCGCAACATCATGCTCGACGCGAACGGCGAACCGCAGATCATGGACTTTGGGCTATCTCAGTTTGTCGACTTCCGGCGCACAGACATGACGCTCGCCACAGGCACGCTTCGCTACATGGCGCCGGAGCACTTTCTTCGCCAACAACTCGGTCCGTTCACCGATGTGTTCGCACTGGCTTCAACATTTTATGAAATGCTGCTTGGCGAGCGCGCGATCAACGGCGCGAATGTCGAAGAAATGCAGCGCAAGATCGCGGGCGTTGACATCGATCTCGATAAATTAAGCACGCTGCCGGGTAGCGAAGAGTATGTGAAGTTTTTCAATGGCGCGTTTACTGTCGACCCGAGCGATCGCTACGCGGACGCCGGTGAGATGTACAAGGCCTTCCAGGTCATGGTTTCCGCGCTCGGCCTAGGCGACTCGCTCAGAAACGACGCCTCGAGCCACAGCACCGTCGACTTCCTAATTCGTAAGATGCAACGCAAGAAGGACTTTCCAGCCATATCGAGCACACTCACTGACATCAACCGGCTGACCAGTGATGAAAATGTTGCACCGGCTGATCAACTCGCGAATGTCATCCTTCGCGATATGTCGTTGACCAGCAAGCTCTTGAAAATGGCGAATTCCGGCTTCTACGGCGGCCGCGCCAGCAAGGTGACCAAGATTTCACAGGCGGTGGTGCTCCTCGGTGCACCACAAGTGCGCTTGATCAGCTCGAGCTTGATCTTGTTTGGCAGCATGAAGAGCGATTCAGCAGTCTTGAAAGACTCGATGACCAAATCGTTTTTTGCCGGTCTGCTCGCACGACATCTGTGTGTGAAAGAGAAACTAAAGAACGCCGAAGAGGCATTTATCGCTGGGATGTGTCACCACTTGGGACAAAACCTCACGATTTACTACTTTCCGGACGAACACGATGATATTGAGTCACTGCGTAAAGAGCGCGGTCTCGACAGCATTACCGCTTGTCAGGAAGTGCTCGGCGTCACCTATGCGGACCTTGGGGCCAACGTGGCCGCGATTTGGTCGTTGCCGGAAATCATCGTTGATACGATCCGCGGCCTGCCAACGGAAGGTCCGATCGCGGCGCCAACCGACGAAGCCGAGACGATCCGCAATCTTTCCGTACTATGCAATGAGCTCTGCGATGCGTTCATCGAGCGTGAACTTGATGACATTACCGAGACATTGAGCGCACTAACGGCCCGTTACGCGTTATCCACAAAGATCAGTGATGAGTATCTCTACAAACTGTTCGCCGCTGGCTATGAGAAGCTCAGCCAGTTTGCGCCCGTTTTTGAGATCAACGTCGGATCGAGCGAATTTTGCTCCGCTGTCTCAGCATGGACAACACAGCGCGGCAAAGAACTTGCAGCACTCGCTGAAGCGAATGCGGAAAGTGCCGCGACCGCGACGGGTTGATGCGAAGCAATAGCCCGAATTACCTGTCCGTGGCCGCTTGCTGAACCTTTAGGCGCGTTCGACCCGAAAATCCTTTATCTTACGGTTGCTAGGTTCCTTGGGGAGAGCAACCATGACAGATGCGGCGATTCCGCAGAAGGGCATCCTTGCCTGGATTGAACGAACAGGCAATCGACTGCCAGACCCTGTTTTCATTTTTTTCTGGCTGATCGCTTTTCTGGTCATCGTCAGTATCGTCGCCGCCATGATGGGCGTTTCGGCACCGCATCCAACCAAGCTAGATGCGGACGGTGGGGCGCTCATCATCAGTGCCCAAAGTCTGCTGAGCGCAGACAATATTCAGCGCCTGTGGGTCGACATGCCGAAGACGTTCACGCATTTCCACCCGATGGGTTATGTCCTCGTTGTGATGCTAGGCGCGGGGGTTGCTGAGCGTTCGGGTCTTTTTGGCACCGCCATGCGCGGCGCAGTCAGGAATGCACCGAAATACTTGCTGACACCGATGGTTGCGTTGGTCGCGATGCTTGGCAATCTGGCTGCGGATGCAGCCTACGTGGTCCTGATCCCGCTGGCAGGGGTGTTGTACGCAGCAGCGGGACGCCACCCAGTCGCGGGCATCGCGGCTGCGTTCGCCGGCGTCTCCGGCGGTTTCTCAGCAAATCTATTCCCCGGTCAGCTTGACGCCCTGCTATTCGGCATTACGCAAGAAGCGGCCGAGACCCTCGTGCCGGGCTGGGAAGCGAATATCGCGGGCAACTGGTATTTCATCGCAGCAATGACGCTGGTGTTCTTACCGGTCATCTGGTTTGTGACCGACAAGATCATTGAGCCGAGGCTCGGTGACTTCAAAGGCGAGGGCGACCTTACGACGATCACAACAGACGATGACAAACCGCTCGAGCCGGGCGAACGCAAGGGCCTAGTCCATGCTGCATTCGCAGCACTCGGCGTGATCGCTTTGTGGACCTTCTTCACGATTGGCCCAGGTACACCGTTGATCAACGAAGCTGCGCAGCCCGATGCGCGCTTAAGTCCGTTTTACAAGTCACTTGTTGCAGGTTTTCTGGTCTTGTTCACTGCCTGCGGATGGGCCTACGGCGCGGCTGCGGGCACTGTCAAAGATCACCGCGACATTGTCAAAATGATGAGCGACGCGATGGGCGATCTCGCTTATTACATGGTACTCGCATTCGCTGCAGCGCATTTTGTCGCGATGTTCGCATGGTCAGAACTCGGCTTAATCTTCGCCATCAAAGGCGCCGATGCCCTGAATGGCGCCAACCTCCCGATGCCGGTATTGCTCGGTCTATTGGTGTTATTTACGGGTGTCATCAATTTGTTTGTCGGCTCGGCTAGCGCGAAATGGGCGTTGCTCGCGCCCGTGATGGTGCCCATGTTGATGTTGCTGAATATCAGCCCGGAGATGACCACCGCGGCGTATCGTGTTGGCGACGGCGCCAGCAACATCATCACGCCACTGATGGTTTATTTCCCATTGATCCTGACCTTCTGCCAGCGCTGGCAGAAATCATTCGGGCTGGGCAGCCTGTCCGCGACAATGATTCCTTATTCCATTGGTCTCATGGTCTCTGGGTTGATCATAACGATGGCCTGGATCGCGCTCGGTTTGCCGCTCGGACCAGGTGCCTCCGTCGAATACGCATTGCCAGGATCGATCGGGGGCTGATAACGCATGGATGAGGAACGGCCGAAAGGGCGGTCATTAAGACCGCTCGCTACGCTATGGCCGTTCATCCGGCCTTATCGCGGCACGTTGATCTTCGCGATGGTGGCGCTGATCGTGGCGGCCGTTGCGATGCTATCGCTGCCGGTCGCGTTCCGATTCTTGATCGACCGTGGTTTTGGTGCGGGCGATCTTGCGACGATCAATCGCTACTTTGCCGGCTTCCTGCTTGTTGCCCTGCTGTTCGGCGCCTTCGCAGCGTTGCGTTTCTATCTTGTGACCTGGCTCGGGGAGCGTGTGGTTGCGGATCTACGTAGCCAGGTCTTCGGCAAAGTCGTGCATATGGACCCGACCTTTTTTGAAGTCACAAGAACGGGTGAAGTGCTATCGCGATTGACCACCGATACGACGCTAGTACAAAGCATCTCGGGTGTCAGTTTGTCGATCGCACTGCGTACTTCTATCAGTTTTGTCGGTGCACTGATCTTGTTGTTGGTCACAAGCCCCGCATTGGCAGGCTATATTCTCGCGACGATCCCTTTGGTGGTCGTGCCGCTCATCGCCGTCGGACGCCGTATCAGAAAGCTGTCGCGGGTCGCCCAAGATCGCATTGCTGAAACCAGTGGTCTAGCGGGCGAAACGCTCAATGCCATGCAGACCGTTCAGGCATTCACGATGGAAGCGTTGCAACGCAAACGTTTTGACGATGCGGTTGAGGAGAGTTTTGAAGCCGGTGTGGCGCGAAGCCGCGTGCGCGCATTGATCTCAGCGCTGGGGGTTATCCTCGTGTTTGGCGCATTGACGTTCGTGCTCTGGCTGGGTGCGCGTGCCGTTATCCAAGGCAACATGACCGGCGGCGAGCTGGGTCAGTTTTTGTTGTATGCCGGATTGGTTGGTTCGTCTGCAGCGGGGCTTAGCGAAGTCTGGGGAGAGATACAACGGGGGGCCGGGGCGATGGAGCGCTTGGCGGAGTTGCTCGACGCCACCCCTGTCATTCAGGCGCCTGACACGCCGCTCACGCTGACCGAACGGCCGCAAGGCGACGTTCGATTCGAGTCCGTCGGCTTTAACTACCCGTCGAGGCCCAAAGACCGGGCGATCGACGGCCTGTCGTTCATGGTCGAGCCCGGTCAAACCGTTGCATTGGTTGGGCCCTCCGGGGCGGGTAAGAGCACATGCTTGCAATTGCTGTTGAGGTTCTACGACCCGGCAGAGGGCAAAATTTGCATCGACCAGCACGATATCCGCGCGATGGATCCGGTCACGCTGCGGCAGCAGATTGGGCTCGTTCCTCAAGAGACCGTGCTGTTCGGTACCAGCGCGCTCGAAAACATTCGATTCGGGAGGCCAGATGCGACGGAAGCCGAGGTACGCGCCGCAGCCGTTGCAGCGGCGGCGGATGACTTCATCACGCAACTGCCCGAAGGCTATGACACATTTCTTGGCGAACGCGGCACACGACTGTCAGGCGGTCAGCGTCAGCGCATCGCGATTGCTCGCGCCATCCTGAAGGACGCGCCGATACTACTGCTCGACGAAGCCACGAGCGCCCTCGACGCAGAGAGTGAGCGCCTGGTCCAAGAAGCGCTCGACCGGCTGATGGAGCAGCGCACAACCATCGTCATCGCACATCGGCTCGCCACCGTGAAACAAGCGGATGCGCTCATCGTCATCGACAAGGGCCGTATGGTTGCAACCGGCACACACGATGAATTGGTGGAGACGAACCCGCTTTATGCGCGCCTTGCCAAGCTGCAGTTCACCAGCGTGTAGTCCCCACCGTGTGGCACTGATCTCTGCAATGGTTGCGCAGATGCATGTCAGCAATGCCGATCGCGACTTCAGCATTGCGCGTATTTTTCATTCACGCGCTGCTTATTCAAACACTTGAGTACCGTCCGCAATCAACACGCACAATCGGGCTTGCCAGTCTGACTACTGTCGAGTATTTTGCTCGGGACTTCATCAGGTGAACACTGTCTGGCGACGATAGTGTTAAACGGGAAGACGGTGCGCACTAGCAATCCCGTCACTGCCCCCGCAACGGTAAATGAGTCAGGGGATCTTCTTATGCCACTGCGCTAACTGCGTGGGAAGGCGATCTACCGAGACGCAGCGCGTCACTCATGAGTCCGGATACCGGCCTGTTGATTAATCCACGGTGTCATTGCGGCGGGCGATGATAGGGATTCGCGACGTGTCGCGCTCCTTCGACTCATCCGCAGCTAACGCCAAAAGCGCAGGCTCGGGGACGTCTGCGGGAGATCATCATGTTCAAACTCACTCTTCCATTCACTGCGACAATCGTTGGTGTGCTCATTGCCGGCCACGCACTGGCCGATGACGGACGTCCATTCGATGAAATCGTCGTTAGCGCAGCCCGCGTGCCACTCGCCGTCAGCGACATCGGTAACGCAGTCACGATCATCGACAGCGGCGATATCGCGCGACGACAGGCGCAGAATGTCGCTGATCTGTTAAGAAGCGTTCCTGGGTTCTCGGTGAGCCGCACTGGCGTCACAGGGTCACAAACGCAAGTGCGTGTCCGAGGCTCGGAAGCCAATCAGGTTTTGGTGCTGATCGACGGCAACCGGGTCAATGATCCGGGCACCGCTGACGAATTCCGCTGGGAGTACTTGAGCACGACTCAAATCGAACGGGTAGAGATTGTCCGGGGCGCTCAAAGTACGTTGTGGGGCACCGACGCGATCGGTGGCGTGGTCAACATCATTACGCGCAGTCAGTCGCGAGACCAACAAGTCGGCGGTTACGCGGAAGCGGGAAGCCTCGGCACGACCAATGCGGGCGTCGATCTGCGCGCTGGTAGCGGTGACTGGTCGCTGTCCGCGGGCGTCGACCGTCAGGATACGGATGGCGACAACATTTCCAGATTGGGTGATGAGGACGATGGCGCAACACTGACCACTGCGTCCGTCAGCGCCGACTACGACGCGGGACGAGGGTTCACCATTGAATCCGGGCTGCGTTACACCGATGCGGAATCCGCCTTCGATGGCGTCGACTTCAGCACAGGATTGCCGGCCGACAGCGATAGCATCGGCGAGACCGAGACGCTCACGGCACACCTGCGCGGCACGTGGCAAGCTGCGAATAGCGACATCACGCACCGTGGGACGCTGCGTTGGTTTGACGGCAGCAATGACACGGTGGTCGACGGCACGAGCTCCGGCTCAACGGCATCGGATCGTCTGACGCTCGGCTATCAGTTCGACGTCGTGCTCGGTGATGGGGGCTTGACGCTCGCCGCGGAACACGAATCAACAGATTTTTCGCAACGCGGCCCGAACGTATTTGGCGATCCGAATCAGGACCAATCGATGGACGTTTCAAGCTTCATTGCGGAATACCGTGGCAGCGTCAGCGACAGATTGT
Organism: Pseudomonadota bacterium; assembly: GCA_039700805.1. Taxonomy (GTDB): domain Bacteria; phylum Pseudomonadota; class Gammaproteobacteria; order Steroidobacterales; family Woeseiaceae; genus CALBPI01. The sequence goes on from JBCAZE010000003.1 coordinate 7,311, forward strand.
CTTGGATTGTTAGCGGACGGTTCGACAGCAACAGCGATTTCGACGATGCGTTCAATGGGCGCATCTCGGGTAGTTACGCAGCGTCGGACAACATGCGCTTGCGAGCCAGCGTCGGCACCGGGCAGAAGAACCCAACATTTACCGAACGATTCGGGTTTTTCCCGGGCTCGTTTATTGGAAACCCGGATCTCAAACCAGAGCGCTCGTTGTCTATCGATGTTGGTATCGATGGCTTCGCGCTCAATGAAGCGCTGGAATGGCAGGTCACCATTTTCAGTCAAGACTTAGAAGACGAGATCAACGGTTTTGTATTCACCGAAAACTTCGAGGTGACTGCGGAGAACCAACAAGGTGAGAGCAAACGCCGTGGTGCGGAACTCGGCGCCCAATGGCGTCTCAACGACCGATTTGGCGTCGACGCTACCTACACCTATGTTGACGCGACAGAGCCAGACGGAGCAGGCAACGACATCGATGAATTGCGGCGTCCGCGTCATACAGCCGCGGTCGGCGTTGATCTCGACGCGATGCAAGGTCGCTGGACGAATCGTCTAACAGCGGAATATGGTGGAACACGAAATGACCGGTTTTTCCCGCCATTTCCACAGCCATCGCAGATTGTGACGATCGGCAATTTTTGGTTACTAGAACTCAGTAGCCGATTCGCTGTGAATGACAACTTAACAGTCTACGTTCGTGGCACGAACCTACTGGATGAGGACTACGAAGAGGTGTTCGGCTACCAAACGCTTGGTCGAGCAGCATTCATCGGCGCTCGATTCAACTTCGCACTGTAACGACAACATCACTGGCAGTCGCAATCGTCTTCGGTTGCGACTGCTAGTCATTGCCCGGTTGCGCTAAGCGGCGCACGGGTAGTGAAAGATTGAAGACAATACCCGCAGCTCGCAGAGAGAACGCAACAACACCACCAGCGAGCATTGCCCATCCTTGCGGCAAGGAAAAGAGACCATGGGCAATACAGAAGATCGACGCGCCGGCGACCGCAGCACTTGCGTATATTTCCCTGACCAACACGAGCGGAATCTCGTTGCTGACAATATCCCGCAGCATACCGCCCACCACCGCAGTCATCGCACCCATCGTGACAGCGACTACGGGGCTACCCGTAACCGCGAACGCCTTGGAGGCGCCCATCACGCAAAACAATGACATGCCCAGCGCATCGGCCCACGTCAGTACCGTCAGTCGTTTACCCACAACGACCGGGACTGCAAACGCTGTCAGGCCAGCGGTAATTGCCACAATAATGTAACGCGGGTTCTCGACCCAAAATACGGGCACGCCAAGAATCAGATCGCGAAAGGTACCGCCGCCGACCGCAGGCAATAACGCCAATACGATATAGCCGAACATGTCCATGCGTTGACGTGCAGCCGCCAAGCCGCCGCTATAAGCAAACACACTAATTCCGAGTAAATCGGCCAACTCCAAGAGTGTCACCGGCGACCCCTTCAATCATTGTCGTCGAATACGCGTATAACAATTGTTAACACAAGACGCTAGGCAACCCCTGCGTTTTTGTATTATGTTGGATCGTGGGAATGGAGTCACGTGTCGGGGAGGGCGCATGGCGAACACACACACCCTGCAAATAGAGCGTAATGTGCGCTATTGGAAACGTCGCGACGAACCTGTTGGCTGGCTGCCGTGGGGTCTCTTGTGGTTACTTGGTTTGCTCGTGGTGTTCCTGGTCGGTGCATTGTTGATTGCACCGGAGATGCAACGACACACGCAAACCAGCGTCGCAACCATGCTGAAAGACTATGACGCGGTCACGGTCGATGCCGATGGCCAACATGTCATGGTGAGCGCAGAAGCACCGCAAGACGCCGAGACGATGATTCACGCGTTGGCCGCCAACGCACAATGCGACACCTGGCTCGGTCTGCGACGTTGTCCCGTCAATGTAAAGACATCTCTGACAGCACCAGTAATGACACCGCGCCTGCATGACTTTCTACTCACACGCGACGATCAAACTTGGAACGTGTCTGGCGAGGTCGGTGATGACGAGGCGCGAGCGCGCTTTTCTACGCTGGCCAACAATGACGTCAGCGCGCTGTCCATTTCGGGTGAGACGGCGACAAGCTCAGATGCGGAGGCGATAGGACGTGCAACGGCAATCGCCGCGCTACTGCAGTCCGGTGAAGTTCAGTGGCTGGATGGCGTATTCAGCGTCCGCGGAACAGCCGATCGCGCATCGGCGGATAGGATCACCGCCCTATTCAACCGCACTGAAAATGCGATTGGACTCGGCGACCTCAATCTCAAAATTCCTGAAGTCGTGTCCGCCTGCAACGCACAACTCGCTGAGACGTTAGACGGCACACAGATCCGCTTTGCTACCGGCAGTGCGGCAATCAGCCCTGATAGCGAAGCGCTATTGCGTCGACTGGCGACGATACTCAGCGATTGCCCAGGCAGTGTGACGGTCGATGGTCATACAGACAGCGTGGGCGCGGAAGACGCGAACCTGACACTCAGTCATTCGAGGGCCGCGTCTGTCGCGACGGCACTCGCATCGCTCGGTATTGAAAAAGCGCGTATCACATCGCGCGGCTATGGCGAGTCATCACCGATTGCTGATAACAACACGGCAGCGGGTCGCGCCCGCAACCGCCGCATCGTCATCACCATCGATTAACGCGGGGAGAAAGACATGGAATATTTACTAGCAAAGTTTGCAATCATTTTTCTATTGGCAGCCCTGCTTGGATTTGCCCTCGGCTACTGGTGGTCACGCCGTCGACTCATTGATGTGACCGAGAGTTACAGCGCTTTGGTTCAGCAGCGCAGTGACGATGAGGCACGTTGGAACACACTCAACGAACGTGTCAGCGGCATTGGCGATGACTTAGCACCGCGCTTCCAGAGCGCTATCGCCGGGATTCCGGCACCGGATTTTCCGACGACAGATTTAAGCGGTCTAGAACGCTCACTCAGCAAGCTGCAAGCCGACTTCGATGCTTTTGAAATCCCGAAACCAGCGCCGACGGATTTGTCGGGGTTAACTGCCGATGTCGCAACGCTCGCGGGTAAAGTATCCAGCATTCGGATGCCATCGTTAGATTTATCAGACGTTGTCAGTCGCATTGATTCGCTGGCGGCACGTATCGATGCCATCAAGATTCCCGAGCCCGCGCCGACCGATCTATCTGGGATCGAACGTCAATTGGTCGCTGTGTCTGGCGCTGTCGACCAGATCGAAATCCCTGCTTCACCGGATCTCTCGGGCATCCATAGCGAGCTTGCAAATCTCAAGCGCGCGATCGACGGCATAGACATCCCGTCACCGGACTTGGGGTCCATCGAGCGCGAAGTGCACGGATTATCGCAATGGGCGACGTCATCTAATTTCGCTTCCAACACCGATCTCGCACCGTTGGCGGCAGGTATCGATGCATTGTCGGAAAAGATCCGTCAGCTGCCGGAGCCGGCAACAACAGACCTCGGCCCAGTGAACGCAAGATTGAGCGCGCTTGAACAAGCCATCGCCAACTTACCGGTTGTTGAGACGCATGAGGCCGCCGATCTCACACCAATCCAGTTGCGCCTTGAGGCGGTCGAACGCGCGTTGAAGCAAGTGCCTGTCGTGAAGACACAAGCCGCGCCAGATCTTTCGGGTATCGACAGTCAGCTAGCGGCACTCAAGATCGCTATCGCAAAGATCGCGACTCGACCAGCGCCTAAGCCTGCGAAAAAAGCAGGGCCTATATTGCTGAAATCCGCAGCGCATGGACCAAAAGACGACCTCAAACGTATTTCAGGGGTCGGGCCGAAACTCGAGAGGCTGTTGAACCGCAACGGCGTCTATTACTTCTGGCAAGTCGCAGATTGGACGGCCAGGGACATTCGATTAGTCGATGAAAAATTGGATGTCTTTAAGGGTCGTATCAGTCGGGATTCCTGGGTCAAACAAGCGCGTTCGCTCAAACGCACGGCGGGCGCCGCAACGAAACCCAACTAGCTGAGGGAAGGTCACTGCTCCCAGCCGAGCTCCCGCGCAACACGCTGCGTGAGACGCACGGCGCGCGAATCCCGACCATAATTGCGTTTCATCGCGAGAATGGCCTGGGAGGTCCGGCGACGTTGGCGACGGCAATGATCATTGCGTGCGATCGACATGGTCGCGTCAATGGTCATATCAACACCGCGGCACAAAGACGCGCCGGCATGCCAAGCGGCAACGTCTTTTGCCATCCATTGCGGTTGTTCAGCGATGCGGCGATTGAGCCGCTCAACGAAGACCGGCCGATCCGCAAAGCAAGGATGCAATCCCGCGTACGCCGCTAGACTGCGATCTTCTTCGTAAGCGCAGATGGTCGCGACGGTCTTTTCCTCGGTAATGCCCTGATAGTCACGTCGTGCTGTTTGCTGTCGACTTGCGGTGAAGACAAATTGTGTATGTTCGGCATTCGCTGATTCCCACGGCATCAGAACACCTGCTGCGGCCAGTGAGTCCAGAAAACGTTGCTCGTCGTAAGGCTGATTGGTGTAGATGAGCACCTGCTCTTGACCGCGACGTTCTCCGGACTGCCCAGCAATGGGCTCCAACACTGGCCCGCCCGTGACGTACCCGATCACGCCGGTGGCCAATACCAATAGCGGCGATAACACCGTAATCGACCATGCAGCAATCGGCGCTCGACTCAAGCCAATGGTCAGCACACCAAGCCAAAAGGCATCCGTCAAAACGAACAGCAAGAATGGGTTTTTGGAGAACCGAATGGCTGAACCGGCAGGCGCATAATCGGTGAAAAGAACAGCATTCAGACGTTCGGCATCGACCATGGCAGCGAGCGCACCCAATGCGACGGCAAACGCAAGTATGGCAACCCATCGAGCGAGCACCGTACCGTCGCGCGCCATCAAATACATCGCGAGAAACACGGCAAAACTTGGTACGTGCAGAACGCCGCCGGAGACGGGTAGCGGCAGTAAGTAATCAAACAACGCAGACCCGGAACCCCAAACACCGCGACAACCGGCGGCGCCAGCAATCAAGGCAGGCGTGAGCCATACGACGATCGCGATCAGCAGCACCTTGGTTTTACGCGCGTTCCAGTTCATGCCGCTAATGTACCGATAGCGGGGAGCCCATGAACAGCAACGGGTTCACAATCCTGCGACCTTGGATAGTGCTGCGACGATGCCGCATTCTGTTACGATTTCGGTGAAGAACAAGACAGAAGGCGCTGAAGGATGCTGATCAAGCAGCTCATAATCGGTTCGTCCATGGTGCTGGTCACTGCCAGCCTTCACGTCGTCGCCTTGTTTTTCCTTGCCGTCAGATCACGTCGTATGTTGATCGATTCAACCTGGTCTGAAAACTATCTAAAACGGCTCGTCATTCTCTCGTTACTCGTTCTCGCCGTGGTTGCGATTCACTCCGTGGGTGTTTGGCTGTGGGCATTTTTCTATCTGGCAATCGGTGAGTTTTCTGAGTTTGGCCGCGCGCTATATTTTTCAGCAACCACAATTACGACGCTCGGCTACGGCGATATCACGCTATCTCCCGACTGGCAGTTGACCAGCACCTTCGAGGCATTAAGCGGGCTCATCCTAATCGGTGTCAGCACCGCCTTCATGTTCGAGATGATGCGCCATGTCTTGGACGATGCGACTTGAGGCCGACAACGATCAACACGATGTTGGTTGCAACGAACAACAGTGTCGCGCTAGTTGTTAGCGCCAAGACCTTTGAACACTGTTTTACCGATGACACGCCCCGTTTCCTGCTGCAGATGTGCCATCTGCAATCCTTCGACTGTCAGCGCGCCAGCGAATTGAGTCGCGGTGCTCTTTACGGCACCACTGTCGACTAATTGCGAAACCGTCGACAACAGCTGATGCTGACTCGCCATATCGTGCGTATCAAACATCGGGCGCGCGAACATGAACTCCCAACACAACGCCAACGATTTTGGTTTCATCGACAGAATGTCGATCGCTTTCGGGTCGTCGATCAACGCGATACGTCCCCGCGGGGCGATCACATCGACGATGCTCGGCATATGTTGATCAGAAGCGGTCAACGAGGCAACGAAGGAGGGGACGAGCGATAAGTCTTTCAGTTGCGCAACGATCGACGCGTGGTGATCAATGACGTGATGGGCGCCCATCGACTTCGCCCAGTCTTTGGTTTCCGGCCTCGATGCCGTACCGACCACAGTCATATGCGTCAGCGCACGCGCGATCTGTACGAGCGCTGATCCGACGCCGCCGGCTGCACCGGTGATCAACAACACGCCTTCGGACTCACCCGCCGAGGAGACACCGAGAGAATCGAATAACAGCTCCCATGCCGTGATGACCGTCAGCGGCAATGCTGCCGCTTCCTCAAATGACAAAGCGGTGGGCATTGGTCCGACGATACGTTCATCAACCAGATGGCGTTCACAATTGGTACCTTGTCGCGTGATATCGCCGGCGTAAAACACACGGTCGCCGACACTGAAATTCACGACCTCGGCACCGACGGCCTCGACGATACCCGCCGCATCGTAACCAAGCACATGCCGCTCGAAGGCGGCCGGCCGCGCTGCCCGAATCTTGGTGTCCACTGGATTGACCGAGACTGCATGTACGGACACCAGGAGATCACGGGGACCCGGCGTTGGCTCGGGCAGCTCAAATTCCTCGAGCACCTCAGGTGAACCGGGTTGGCGGTATCCAATCGCACGCATCGCACGCTCCTGTGGGGGCTTGTTAGAAAGCCGTAGTGTAACTGACGTTCATCACACCCTATGCATGGGCCAAAAGAAAAACCCCGGCAGCGCCGGGGTCTTTGGGGGGGTGCGGGAATTCCTTTCCCGACAATGGAACTCAGAATTGGAATGTGGCTGTCAGACGCGCGTTGATGGGCTCGCCCGTCGAGATGTTGTCGTTGCTATGCGCATCCGGGAAATAGTCTTCATCCAAGAGATTCTCGATGTTGAGCTGCAACATCAATCGATCGGTGGCCTGATAAAAGGTCGCCGCATCGACACGTGTAAAAGAAGGAACCTCGACGGCGTTGTCTTCCCTAACGAAGAACGCGTCCTGGTAAGTGGCGCCAATACCGAAGCCAAGTCGCTCGTTAATTTGGAAATTGTTCCAGATCGAGAACATGTTATCGGGCGTCTGACGCGTCTTGTTGCCGTCGTTACCGCTGCCGTCAGCGCGCTGCACTTCGCCATCCAAGGTTGCAAGCCCCGTGACGATCGACCAACGCGGGGTGATTTGTCCTGTCAATTGCAGCTCGACACCAGGCGTAGTCGAGCCCTCGATGATGATGACCTGTTCCGGGTCCTCGGGATCAACCGACGTAAAGCTCTCACGATCCAGTTCGAATACCGCGGCCGTCAAACTGAGATCCGGACGAATATCCCACTTCAAGCCGATCTCGCGATTTTCGAAAAACTGCGCGCGCGTGCTCTCACTATCAAGGTTCAGTGTTAGGAATTGATCGCCAGAGCGAGGTAAGAACGTCTCGGAGTAGCTCGCGTAGACCGAAATGTTTTCTGCTGGTTTGTAGATAAACCCTAAGCGCGGTGTGACCTCAGAGTCTTTGCGCGAAAAATTGCCATCAATCGCATCGCCATCGTTTTGCTCGATCCGGTCGAGCACATCGATATCGAACACGTCATACCGTAAACCGGCGATTAACTTGAACGAATCCGTGAGGTTGATCTGATCCTGCAAATACAACGATGTAAAGCTGACATCCGAGTCTCGATTGCGTACCTCGTTGGAATACGCAAAAGCTGGAATGACCAACGGATCAGAGAAAGGCAACACGAGCTGGTCGTCTCCGTTGTCGGCAAATACGTTGTCGAACCGAGCGTTGCTCGTTTCTTGTTGCCCGACTTCCGCGCCGATCAGCATCGTGTGTCCAAACCGACCCGTCGTGAACTCCGTGACAAGATTACCTTGAGCGATGAAATTGGAGCGCTCCGTGGTATCGCGATAGCCATCAAGCTCAACCGAATCGAAGACACCATTGGTCACGAGGACCGAATCACTGGGGTAGAGGTTTTGGTAAAGTTTGTCGTAGTCCGCGTATTGAACCGTCACGTTGCCACGCAGTTTGTCAGAGAATGCGTGATCCACACGCGCTCGGAGCAAATGCGCTTCGAGCGTTGTGAAGTTCTGGTCCGGAGCACCGAAGAAGGTATCTTCGAAGCCTTCCAGTGGCACGTCAGCACCACCGTCGACTATCCGAGATGGTACGCCACGATCGACAACCCGATCATCGTTTAAATATTCATAAGAGAATGTTGCACTCGTGTCTGGAGAAAGCTCGACTTTCAAGGTCGGATTGATCGCGTACGTCGTGCCATCGAAAAAGTCGCGATGATTGTCGAGTCCTTGATAGAACGCATTGACTCGGAGGGCCGAGTTATCGGAGGTCGCGATGTTGCTGTCCAGCGTGGCAATGTAGGCGCCAAAGGAGTCGGCACTGACGCTGGTGGTATTGAACATGTCGCCGATGATGGCTTGTTTCTGAACGCGATTGATAACACCGCCGCCACCCCCACGACCGAACAATAAGGCATTTGCGCCGCGCAGGATCTCGACTTGCTGCACGTTGTAGAGCGGGCGGTAGTACTGCACATCATCGCGCACACCATCGACGAAGAAATCCGCCGTGGTTTGTATACCGCGAATAATAATCGCATCACGATGGCCTTCACCTTGACTGATCGACAAACCCGGCGTGTAGCGAAGTACATCACCGAAATTCTGGAATGCCTGATCGCTGATTTGATCAGCGGTCAAAATCGACAGACTTTGCGGTACGTCGACGATCGGCGTTGGCGTCTTCACCGAGTTGATCTTATCGATCGAGAGGTAGCGTCCTTCAACGACGATTTCGTCGATATCGTTTCCGTCTTGTTGGGCGGATGCTGCAGCAGAGAGCGACAGCGCGGCGACCGAAACCACGATACGGCGTAAGCCGGTGCGGTCCGTAAAAACAGTCTTCATTGTTGGTTAGTTCCAAAGGTAGGTTGATGCGGACGATAACGTAAATGAGATTGATTCGCAATAACGTTTGACCTGTTTTTCAAGAAAACTCAACAGTCTTGCTGTCATTGGTAGTTGACACACCGGCAATCGCCCTGGAATCCGCTCACGGCCGAATCTCGCGAGTATCCGAATACGCTGGTTTGGCGGTAGACTGATGCTATGGAAATGCGCAAAACCACATTGTTGTTTTTGGCCGTCTCTTTTGGCGTGGCCGCATGCAACGCAGCACAGCAGTCTACCGATACAGAGGCTTCCGCCGAATCGCTCCGGCCCCCGACAAACGGTCCCGCCGTCGGTCCGTCGATTGCAAACACGGGCGCATATGCGACCGCCATGTGCTATTTGTTGTCGAATGACGTGACGACCGCCGGATTCCGGCTTACGGCCGCAGGGCAGGCACCTTCCGGCGTCTTTATTGTTGAGACAGCAGACGCGAAACAAGGCACGGCGAGCAAGACGATCACGACACTCGCCAACGGCGAACCTAGCCCCGGCGGCATAGTGACGTTTGATGCCGCCACCGATACCGACAACGGCATCATGACTGGGCGTCATCGATGGTCGTTCAATTTAAGGTCAGCGACCTTTCTTGGTGATGTAGATCAAGCCATCGAGCAATCGATGACATTGCAGCGCCTGAACTGCGGCGCTCTAGAGCGCTCGATGGACTTTTCTATTACACGCTGACTAGCGTTCAGCGAGGCGCGCAGGTCGCGGATCGGCTGATGCGACCATCGATACGCAACATCCCGCTTTTGGCGTCTCCTTCAATGTGAAGAAGAACGTCGTACCCTCACCTAGTGTCGACTCAAGCCAGATTTCTCCACCATGCCGTTCGACGATCTTCTTGACGATCGTCATGCCAACGCCGGTCCCGCCGCCATAGGCGCTTTCATGATGAAGGCGCCCAAAAATCTTGAACACTTTGTGATGTGATCGCGGATGGATACCGATGCCGTTGTCTCGAACAAAGAAAACCGGTGGCATGTGCTCACAGTGTTCTTCTGTGTCCACCACACCGATTTCAACCCGCTTACGAACAGACTCGTTGTAGTTGAGCGCATTGGCAATGAGATTACGAAACAGCACGCGCATGCTGACCTTATCGACATAGACCATCGGCATGTCTTGCTGAACAACAATATCCGCTGCCTCCGCGTCGGGTAACAAGGCAACGGCAGACCAAACGGCCGCCTCTAGATTCACCACTTCCGGTTGATCCTCGGATGAAGAGACGCGTGAGAATTCGAGGAGGTTCGAGACCATCGTCTCGCTACGCTCGGCAAGACGCGCAATCTTTGTCAACGCCTCCGCCAGTTTCGGATCGAGGGTCGACAGATCAAAGTCTTCCTGAATGAACTGCAAAAGACTGCCAATCCCCCGTAACGGTTGACGCAAATCGTGTGCGGCAATGTGTGCAAAGTCATCCAGTTGCTCATGCGACCGTCTTAGGTTGCGATCCGCTTCCTTACGCTCGGTGATGTCGTCGATGGAACCGGCGACGCGATGAATCTTGTTGTTAGGACCGCGTTGACCTTGTCCACGCAAATGCACCCAGCTAAACGTGCCATCATCGCGTCGTAGCCGAATCTCTTCGTCATAGAAGACGTGCGCTGGATCATGCGAGCGCGCACGCTTTGTCAGCCCGGCAAGATCGTCCGGGTGCACTCTGTCGATGAAATCGGCTAGTGAAGGAACAAAGCCTTGTTGTTCGATACGCAAGATTTGTCGGACGCGATCCGACCAAAACATATCTCCTGACTCACGATTCCAATCCCAAATTCCAACAGATGAGCCCGCTACAGCCAACGAATAGCGCGCCTCACTGTCTGCCAACGCTTTACGGTCAGACAAGATATCGGTGATATCCCTTGCGATACCGGCGATGTACTCGGTGCCTTCCGCCGTTTGAAAACGGATCTTTCGGGTCTGGAGCGTACGACGCTCACCAAACGGCATATCGATGGTCTCGACGGTATTGGATTCACCATGCTCGAAAGCCAAACGGTCAAACTCAAGAAAGGCCGCGGCCTCCTTCTCAGAGTATTGTTCAACTGTTGTGTGACCAATGACGTTCTGTTGCTGCTCCGGCGGGTAAAGATCGAGAAAGGCTTGGTTACCCAGCACAATTCGGTAGTCCCTGTCCTTAACGAAAAAGACATCAGGGATACTTCTCACGACAAGCGCCAAAAACTCAGGTGAGTTCAACAACGTTTCGTGCATCGTTTGCACACTGTGAGCTAGCAGCTCGCCAGGCTGATTTCGATCTGCCATTTAGCCCCGCCCCGAAACGGAACGCCTTTCTCCACGACCCCTTTTAGAGCGGCCAGAACAACCAGGCCTTTAACGCCGAGATTATGACGAGTCGTCGAGTAATATCGATCTTTTGTCTGCAGCAGGCAAAAAAAAACGCCCGCGAAACGGGCGTTTTTGATTGGAGACAGCGTCAACGCTAGGGTCGCGGTGGCGCGTACTTCGTAAGGTCTATACCTTGCACCGCCGCTTTGTACTCCTCGAGTTCCGGTGTGCGACCGAGAATCGTCGACAAGACGACAACCGGTGTCGATGCCAGCAATGACTCACCCTTCTTCTCGTCTGAGTCTTCAACGACACGGCCCTGGAACAAGCGCGTGGACGTCGCCATAACGGTGTCACCCTTTTCCGCTTTTTCCTGGTTGCCCATGCACAAGTTACAACCGGGTCTCTCGAGATACATCATATTCTCGTAAGCAACACGTGCGGCGTTCTTTGGCGCAGCATCGTCAAACTCGAATCCAGAGTATTTCTGCAAGACGGCCCAATCACCTTCGGCCTTGAGCTCATCAACAATGTTGTAGGTCGGCGGCGCGACAACCAGCGGAGCCTTAAACTCGATGCTGCCATTTTGTGCCTCAAGGTTTTGTAGCATTTGCGAGATGATCTTCATATCGCCTTTGTGCACCATGCACGAGCCGACAAAACCAAGGTCGACTTTCTTAGTGCCTTCGTAATGTGAGATCGGACGAATCGTATCGTGCGTGTAGCGCTTGGACACATCATCATTGTTCACGTCGGGATCTGCAATCATCGGCTCGACGATCTGATCAAGATCGACCACAAACTCAGCAGAGTACTTGGCATCTGCATCAGGACGAAGCGCAGGATTTGCACCTGAACGAATTTCTGCAATCCGTCTGTCGGCGATGTCGATCAAGCCTTGCAATACGCCTTTCGCGTTGTCCATGCCCTTCTCGATCATGATGTTGATACGAGATTTAGCGATCTTCAGTGACTGGATGAGCGTCTCATCCTCAGAGATACATATCGATGCCTTCGCCTTCATCTCGGCTGTCCAATCGGTGAACGTGAACGCTTGGTCAGAGAGCAAGGTGCCAATATGCACCTCAATAATCTTGCCCTGGAAAACGTTCTCGCCGAATTCTTTCAGCATCTGTGCTTGCGTCGCATGGACAACATCTCGAAAGTCCATGTGCTCTTTCAACGTACCTTTGAAAGTGACCTTGACCGACTCGGGAATCGGCATGGTCGCCTCACCGGTCGCCAGTGCCAACGCAACCGTACCGGAATCCGCACCAAACGCGACGCCTTTCGACATCCGCGTATGCGAATCGCCGCCGATAATCACGGCCCAGTCATCAACAGTGATGTCGTTCAGGACCTTATGGATCACATCGGTCATCGCGTGATATTCGCCGTTGGGGTCCCGCGCTGTGATCAGTCCGAACTTGTTCATGAAGCTCATCAATTTCGGAATGTTGGTCTGCGCTTTTCGATCCCATACCGAAGCGGTATGGCAACCGGATTGATACGCGCCGTCGACGGTCGGCGATATGACTGTCGCCGCCATCATTTCGAGCTCCTGCGATGTCATCAAACCGGTCGTATCCTGGGAGCCCACGATGTTCACTTTGACGCGCACGTCCGAGCCCGCGTGCAGTTTCTTGCCAGGTGTCACACCGACCGCATTGCGGTTGAAGATCTTCTCAACAGCCGTCAAACCCTGCCCCTCGTGCGAGATCTCTTTTGACGATGCATAAACGGCTGGCACGTCGATACCGAGAACGCCTGCCGCGAAAGTCTGAAGTTTTTTGCCGAATACGACCGCGTAGGATCCGCCTGCTTTGATGAACTCGAGCTTCTGGGGCGTCAGCGCAGCAGAGATGTCAGTGAGCGTTTCACTACGGTCTGCACTTAACAGCTTCTTCGTTTTCAGATTGATCGTCAAAACGGTGCCGGTATCGACCGCGTAGACTTGCTCTAACTCTGGCTCGCCGTCTTCGTCGAGTACCGTATTGCCATCGGCGTCGAGCTTTTTCACCCAATTGTCGAGATCAATACCGATACCCCCGGTGACGCCAACCGTTGTTAGGAAGATCGGAGAGATGCCGTTGGTGCCCCCAACGATCGGCGCGATGTTGATGAACGGTACGTAGGGACTCGCCTGCTTGCCGGTCCACAGCGCCACGTTGTTCACACCGGACATTCGCGACGAACCGACGCCCATCGTGCCTTTCTCCGCGACCAACATGACTTGTTTGTCGGGATGTTGCGCCTGAAGACTCTTGATCTCTTCTTGTGCTTGTTCGGAAATGAGGCATTTGCCATGTAATTCGCGATCCGATCGCGAATGCGCCTGATTGCCAGGCGAGAGTAGGTCAGTGGATACGTCACCAATCGCCGCCACATAGGTCACGACCTGAATCTCTTCATCAACATCAGGAAGCTCCGTGAAGAACTCCGCCTTCGCGTAACTCTCGATCAGTGACTTCGCGATCGGGTGACCGCTCTGATACGCCGCTTCGAGTCGATCGGTATCCGCCTCGTACAAGAACACTTGGGTCTTAAGTACAACGGCGGCTTGCCGCGCGATGGACTGATCATCACCCAGCGCGAGATCTAACAGCGCCTCTACTGACGGCCCGCCTTTCATATGCGACAGCAGCTCGAAGGCAAACGCCTGGGAAATCTCGGGTACCGATTCCTCTCCAAGGATTATCGCTTTTAGAAACCTTGCCTTTTCACCAGCAGCACTCGTCGTACCCGGCAGCGTGTTGTAAATGAAGAAATTCAGTGAGTCTTCGCGATGCGGGTTCGATCCATCACGAATCTGCGCAATAAGCTCAGCAACAAGTGCAGCGTCTTCGATTGGCTTGGCGTGCAGGCCTTGTGTTTTGCGGCTTTCAATTTCCGCAAGATAGTCTTGATACAAACTCATAAATAGCCCCGATATATGTGTTGAGCCCGAGATAACCGTTTGATTTGTAATGGGTCACAGTATTGCTGCGCACCATACCGCATTGCAGCCGAGACAAAACTCTGTCGCTTCAGTTGTCCGGCTCTCAGGAAAATCTGCGCGCATATTATAGCAAGGCGCGACTGCCTTAAGGCGACTACCCGCGCCGCGAATAGACACTATTGATGCAAGAAATAGACGTCCAGGGTGAACGACTCGTCGTATCAATACGTCTAGATGGAGCTCGAAGCTTCGCTGTCTCGAGCATGACTGGTCGCAGCTTCTGTCGTCAGATTGAGCAAGGATTCGGCGCTTTTTTTCCAACTGTGACGCTCGATGTTTTGCAGCCCTTTTCGGCGCAGCGCCTCTCTCAAGGTCTCATCTTCTTGAATCGCCACCATGGCGGTTGCCAGTGAACCAGGGTCATCCGGGTCAATAAAGACCGCGGCATCACCACAAACCTCTGGCATCGCGCTACGGTTTGACGCGATCACAGGGCAGCCTTGTGACATCGCTTCAACGGGCGGTAATCCGAAGCCTTCGTAGTAGGAGGGAAATACAAGGCAGACCGCCTGTCGATAAAGCGCAACCAATAACTCATCGGAGACGAATCCCAGGTGCTGAATGCGCTCACTCTCGAGCTCCACGGGACTGAAGTGTCCTTGGACTCTCTGCCCGACGATCACCAGCATAGGTGCATCATCACCCAACTGTCGTGTCGCTTCTACGACGGCACGAAAGTTCTTGTTGGGATTGGCGCTGGAAACCGCGAGGATAAATGGCTTGTCGGTTAGGCCAAGATCCGCCAGCTCTTTCGTCGACGACTCCAGGCGGTGCATATGCTCAACACCCGGGCCACAGCGCTGCATCTTCTCAATGTTCAGTCCGATACAACGATTCAGCTCGGCGCGAGTGAACTCCGAATTGACCAATATGTGCTGAGAACAGCGCCCGGCCACACTGTAAAGAACGCGATACCACGTACGAAAAGGGAATGAGAAATTCTCCCCGATCACGAACGGCTGCGCGTCGTGAAGATAAATGATTTGCTTACGTTTGATCAGCGGCCCGGTGTTGCAGAGACTGATCAACCATTCACCACGCGTGATCAGTGGAAGGGAAAACTGCTCCCAAGCGTGGCCATCAAACGACCCGAGTCGGCGCAGAGGTAAGTTTGGCCACGGCGATGTTGTCGACCCACCCTTAGGTGCGACCAAGATCATTTGGCAACGGCCTGCAGGCGTCATCCAACAACCATCTTCATCCAGCATTTGACTCGCGATCACCGAGAGTACTTCTCGCGCTACGCGCTCAACACCGGTGGTCGGACGGTCGATAAACCGCGCGTTAATCCAGACACGATGCGAAATTTCAGATGCCATGTGGCTTCCCTCCGTAGATATGTCGATCATCTGACTGGTAGAACACCTCAGATGAGGCAAGCGCCCGAACCACAACGCCACACGTGAGCGCGAGGATGGCGTTCTCGACAATATTGGTCATCGCGCCATAGACGAGCGTCGTTACAACCCAGCAAAACAACAACAGCTCCCTTTGACTGCGCAGCGGCTTCAGTCTCAGCGTACGCATTAGGAAGAAGATGAATCCGGGTAATGCCAGGGCACCAAAGACGACAAACCAGTACATAAAAATATTGTCACCGGCATTGAATCGACTTGGTTCGAAGTAGGTTTGGGCCGTGCCGATGGCACCAATGCCTCGACCGAGCAACACCGAGCCAGACTCTTCCAATAGAGCCCACGCCTCAGGCCACATACGATTGAGTCTGTCGTAGAAAGAGAATGTCGCACTTGCCAACGTTGGGTTCTGAAACGTGCTGTTAAATTCAAATGCCAGCGTAGACAGCGGCAACGCTAAACCGATAGACCCGAAGAAAGCCGGGATAGGTCGAATGAGTGATTGCGATAAATGCCGCTGCAGAATGACAACCGGTGTCAATACGAGCCAGACCAGCAAAATGCCCTTACTGTTGGTCGGAACAATCGCCATGACGGTGATTCCCCAGTAAGCCATCCGCATCAAGATGCTGCGCGACTGAAGCGTCATAACGATGCCCAACAACTGTACTTGAGCGGCTGCATCGAACGATGCGCGCGCCATGCCTGCCAGGCGTTTCTGCCCACCGTTTGCATACCATTGACGACTACCGTCGACATCGAGATCGCCAACGGCATAGGCATAACCTTCCCATGGATACTCGACGAACTGATTCGCAATGATCGCCCCCGCGACGAGCGCAAAGGCAATCGGGACCCAGGGCTCTGCCTTCTGCCATTGAGACAGAATCGTTCGTCCGCAACTCAGCCCAAAGAAGAAGGGCAGTAGCACATAAACGCCCATGATGGACTGAATAGGCGAAAGGAAAAGAAAGCCAACAACGCTGGCATAGCCGATGATGGCCAAAGCCATCAAGCGCATGGCATCCGCACCATGCTCAAAAGGCTCGGCGAGTAATTGCCAAACGCAAGCGACGATCAACAGCAGGTTGGGTATGTAAATAAGCGGCGAGAGACCCACGGTCGATAAGTACATACGTGCGGGTCCAGCAGCGAGCGTCATCGCAACGTATGAGCCGAATGCCAGCCAAATCAAACGCTCTCTTCCTGCCTTCCCGAACATTGACCTATCCGTGCGCTTGCGCGACGAGATTGCTGTGCTTTGTCACGACGCGACTCAAGAAATCGATGTACTCGTTTGCCCGCTTGGCAGGTTGATACTCATGCGATTTCGCGAGTGCTGCCTCCGCAAGTGAGGCACGAGAAGACTCGAAGGTACCCAGCATGTGCATACAATCGGCAAGTGCCATGACATTGCCCGCTTCAAACACCATGCCGTTTTTCAGATGCTCGATTGACTCAGGAATACCGCCCATCGTCGATCCAATGACCGGCAATCCTTGCGAGAAGGCTTCGAACACGCCGTTGCCTAAGGCTTCTCTAAGTTCAGAGGGAAATACCAAGACATCGATCTCATTGAAGAACTTGGCGGTATCGACATAACCGGCAAACTCGACTGGCGCCTCGGCATATTGTTGCTTCAACCCCTCGATATAGGCTGGATCCCCGTTCCCGGCGATCACAACTTCAAGATCGAAGTCTTTGCTGCTGAGGTAGCGCATGGCCTCAAGTAATGTCTCGACACCTTTGGCTTTCTCAACGCGGCCGAGGAAACCGAATCTAATCGGTTTGCTCGTGTCGCGGTGGCCAACGCTCGACTGAATGGTCAGCGAGGGTTTCAGCGCATTGTAGATAACGGTTCGCTCGGCATCTTGGAACAAACCATGATCCACATGCGCATCGAGCACAGCGCGGCTTACGCCGATAACGGCATCGGCAGCGTTCGTGTGTCGCCACCGCCAGGACGTCAACAAGCGACAACTGGTGCAGCGCGCATCCTTTTGTCCGCACACCTTGCCGTTCCTGAACATGCTGGTCTGAGGACACAGCAACGAGAAGTCGTGAATAACGTGTACGAGTGGTAAGCCCAACTGTTTCACAGCCGGCATCACAGCGGTCGAGAAGCCTTGCAGATTTCTTGTCAGCACAACATCAGGCTGGATGTTTCGCAGCGCGGTTTTGACAGCAGATGCCATGAGTCCGTTGTGCGTATCGATGGCATGCCACAACGCCTTCGTAACGCGACTACGCGCATGCCGCTGTTGATCGAAGGGCCAATACAAATTTTTGAGCGGCGTGGGATGGACCGTTACCGAGGACCCGTTGGATTCTGGCTTCTTGGGGCCATCAAGCGTGATGATGTGGACATCGTGGCCGGCACGCGCCATTTCGTCCGACATGACCTTCAATCCTTGCTCGGCGCCGCCAACAATATTGGGCGGGTACAGACTTGAGATATTCACAATACGCATCAACGCGACTCCTGCAATGACGAGGAAAACCGATAGGCCAGCATTTTGACGACTTCACCAATCACAAGCGCCGCGATGAGGCCGGTCACAGAAAAGTAGTAGGCCAGTACGCACGTCGCGATAATCTGGACGACAGCACCGAGCACGAGACTCTGAGAAAAGCGTCGCGTTTGACCGAGCGCCATCACCGCTAACTGACCATAAGCGGTGACGATGATGTGGCATACAATCCAGACCTGAAGACACTGTAAGATCCAACTGAAGGCACTCATCTCTGAACCGAACAGCAAGTCGGTGACCGGGCGGGCGACGACAACCATGACTACCGCGGCAAGGATCACCGCCAGCGACGTCCCCAACACCCAACGTCTTGCAATTCGCGTGGCTGATGTTCGATCTTGCAACGCACGTTCTGAGATATAGGGATACAAGGCACGGATGATCGGCTGAAAACCACTGGCAACGGCCTTCGCAATCTTTTCCATCGCCGCGTAAATCCCGACCAGAGATTCACTCGCTAACAAGCTCAGCATGAAGACCGTGCTGTTGTTCGCAACGTTCATCGCGAACTCGGATGGCGTTAAGAAACGAACCTCGCGAAGCACATTCTTAACGATGGGTATGACCTCTGCCGGCGGCAAGAAAAAACGCATCCCCAGGCGTTTGATGGTCGTCATGTGGGCCACGAAGCCAGCCACTGCAGTACCTGAGGCCTGCAAGAACGCGGCGAGCACGAGGTCGTCCGGTGAATCGATCAATAGAAAAATCAACACTGACACAAAGATGCGACCGGATACGGCGCAGATTGTTGTCATATGCATGATCTGCAGACCCTGGAACAACCAGGTGGGAAACAGGAACGTACCGAGTACGATCATGAACGTCGCCAGGTACACCGCCGCGTTTTCGGTGAGGGCGGGCACCGTATAGACAAGAACCACGAGCGTAAGGCTACCAACGATAGCGATCGCCGCACGCAGCCACTGTGTTGCTGCATAGACTTGCAAGACACGTGACGGGTCTTGCCGGCCTCTCGCGATCTCACGCGTCGCCAACGTGTTGAAACCAGCATCGATCAGCAGCACAAGAATCATCACCGTGGCGTAAGCAGTCGCCATCACGCCATAAGCCGCTGTACCAAGACGAGCGATCAGGAATGGAAGAATGATGACGGGGATGGCGTAGTTCGCCATCTGCAGGGCAAACAACGCTCGCGCGTTCGCCGCAACGCTCGCGGGCTGAACGGTCTCGGCTCGAGTGGCCGCGCTCATGAAGCACCACTCTGTTTCGGATTCCCGAACATCAAGAGCGACTTCAACTCAGCCCACTGTTCATCAAACAGGCTGCTCTGCGTTTTCCGTTGGCTGACGTAAGCCTGTACCAACACCCAGAACAAGCAGACAATACCAACACCAATAAAGGTCAGGATCGCGGCCAGAGCAGTGCGAGGTTTCGATTTATCATGCGGGGCAATGGCGTGATCTAACACTTGGAACAATGACAAATCTCGTCGCTCATCGATCTTGCCGAGCTCACTCAGTTGACCGATCAACTCGACGATGTTCTCCCAGTAGCGCACGTCACGACTACGCTGGGAGAATGCAAGCAAGGTATCGGGCACAGAGCCCAAGTTGACCATTGCATTGCCGTCCGCCTCGACCCCATTGGAAATTTTGGTCAGTCGATCAAGTTCCGCGCGGAGTTCTTTGAGCTCTTTACGAATCAGAACGACGTCTTGGTTCGTGTCAGTGGCATACGAGGCCATTGTGCGCAACTGGATCTCTCGCGTCGCAATGCGACTTTGGATTTCGGCGGCGCCGAGTACGATCGTTTGATCTTGCCCGGCAATGCCGGCATAGCCAGTCTCTTTGTTGGTCGTTAGCAAGCGAAGGTCCGCATTGGCGAGATTCTGACGCGCAGCATCCAAAGCCGTCGCATAAAAGTCGGCACGCCGGCTTGCCTGTTGACGTGCGAGGTCCTGTGAGAACTTATAGAACTCAGCAACGTAAGCATTCGAGAGATCCGCAGCGATCTGTCGATCGGTGTCTTCAACAGATACCGATACGATGCCATTTTTGGCAGCACGAATGACAGTAGCGCCGCTGAGTTTGCGGCGCGCATCAGCGATCTGGGCCACACCGTAATATTCGAGCAACTGCTGCCGCTCGATAACCGCATCAACAATAGTGCGACTCGTGAGGATGCCAACAAACAAATCGGTCGGGTTCTTCAATGCCAGTGCACTGTTACCCAGCTGACTTTCGCCGCCAAGCTGGTTTTGCATAGCCATGACCGTGTTCTCGTTGTACTGCGGCGGCAGCAAGCGTGCTGTCGCGGTGTAGATTGGGTCCGAGAGCTTGCAATAGACAATGGCAATGATCGCGCAAACGAGTGGTGTTCCAACCAGAAAACGAAAACGCCGCGCGGCGACAAGGAGCAACGGCATGATGCTCTGCGTCAACTCATCCCGCTTGGT
This sequence comes from Pseudomonadota bacterium, assembly GCA_039700805.1. Classification (GTDB taxonomy): domain Bacteria; phylum Pseudomonadota; class Gammaproteobacteria; order Steroidobacterales; family Woeseiaceae; genus CALBPI01. Next base: position 27,942 of record JBCAZE010000003.1, read on the forward strand.
CTCCTCGGGCGCTGGAGATGCCTCCATCAGAAGACCTCCAAAAGGTTGAGGCCAGCGGCCCCCAGACCCAGCTGATACAAGACCTGAGTCCAATCTTTGATGCGCCGCACCGTACGTTCTCTATCAACCTCTTCAGGAACAATGACGGTGTCGCCCGGGCGGATTCTTAGACCGCGCGTAACTTGACGGAATGAACCATCTGGACGAATGACGTAAACATTTCGTGTATCAGCGACTTCCAAAAGACCTGCGTTCTGGAGGTAACCTTTGAGCTTGGTGCCGTTATAAATGAACGATCCCTGTCGATACACAGCACCGACCACTTCGATCGTCGGTGGCACCGACGGCACGTGCAACACATCGCCGTCTTCGAGATTGAGTCGTGGCAACGCCGACGTACTGGTGATCTCGTCATCAAGCTCAAGGACAATGCGACCGTTGGGTTCACTTTCTCTTAGTTGCTCGATGAGACCACGAATAGCGGCAGCCTCGGGCATGATCGAATGCGTGAGATCACCCGTCAGCACATTCCGTGAGCGTTCTATCAGGTGGCGATAGTAGTCCTGCTCCAGTTGATCTATCGATTCATCGATTCGTTTGCGCTGTCGTTCACGGATCGAGGTGCGAGACATTTCCAGGCCATAGAGATAAGCCGCGTCCGTGAGTCCGCCGGCCATCCGCAAGGCATCTTCGATCGTATCGTTTGGCCCAACGGGATACACACCAGCACGTGCCACTTCGCCTTCGATCCGGACGAAACGACGCGTCGCGTCTCGTCGAACACGAAAGTCCTTGAGTGAAAATACCGTCACACGGTCGCCCGGCTGTAGCAGGTGATCCTCGATCGGATTACGTTGGTTGACCACATCGCCAAGACGAAAGGGAATCAAGCTAGTCCGCAACGTGTTGGGATTAGTGCGCTCAATCACCGCGTATTCCCAATTGATGTCGGGGAAATCGATACGCAGGCCTGTATCTGCAGCCGTGGTGATGAGTTCGGCGACCTGTCGCTGCTCGTTTCTGCGTATCCAATAGTTCGGTGATATCAGCGCCTCGGCGTCGGGCAATAAGTCCGACAATCGCATACCGTCGCGCCATTCGTGACGCAGCGGCTGCGCGACATGTCCACGCAGTGTGACCGCGTTTTGGAACTGCGGTGAAATCGGCTGAACCAGCACCAGATCACCTTTTTGTAACGGGCGCTGCAGCGCTGCCTCGTCGAGCACAAATTCTTCGACCACACGCTGCCCGTCGGTGGATATGCGCTCCATGACAATGCGATGTTTGGTGGCAACAACACTGAGACCGCCCCCATGGGCCAGCAACTGAGCCAGAGTTTCGCCTTTCGCCAATTGGTAAATGCCCTGACGATTGATCGCACCAGCAAGCGCCACCTCACCGTGCATGGGCTGCAAGTGCAGCACATCACCAGTCCGCATGCGAAGAGAATGCTTGAACTGCCCGGCGTTTAAGAACTCGTAGAAGTCTGCCTCAAGCAAGACTTCGCCGTCACGCAACCACTGAATGCGCCGCAAGTCACCGGCGGCATCGGGACCGCCTGCATAAAACAACACGTTCATCGGTGTGGATAAGGCACTGACCGTGTAGCTGCCTGGGACGCGCGCAAAGCCGGTGACATAAACGCGAACGGATCGCAGCTGCCCCATAGCAACACTTAACTCAAAACTGTGAAACGCACGACCGATGGCCGCCTCGAGATGCGACTTGAGTTCACCGTATCGCACACCACGCAGCGGGATCTCACCAACCTTGGGCAACGAGATCACCCCGTTGCGATCAATGGTGACGCGTACATCGAGATCGATTGAGCCCCAAGCGCGGATATACACCTCATCGCCGCTATCGAGGACAAAGTCATCGGGCACGGCAATATCAGTTACTGGATCGAAACCACGTGACGCGTCTGCAAATAACGAAGCGCCATAGACCGGCAACTTGAATCCGAGGGTTTGCTCAACCAATCGATGGAACGGCGATTCGCTAGGCGCTGGCAGCTCAAGCTTCGGCGCCTCAGTCGGGCTTTGAACCTTGCGCGGTTCGCGGACATCTAGCCGAAGGGTCGGATAAGTGATGTCCCCACCCGCGGGCATCTCCATGCTGCCGAGGCCATCATTGGCAACCGGCAAGTCGGTCGTTAGCGGTGCGTTTTTCAGCGCTTGATAACGCTCGTTGGTACTTTGCGCGTTGGCGATATCAGTCGCAAACAGCGCAGTCGCTAGCAGCACCAATCCAGATAAAAACGTCGACTTTGGCATCATTTTCTCAAAGCATTGCTCATTACAGTTTGATCATTATCATTATGATAAAACTGAGATACCGTGATCGAATTAGCAGTTTTAGTAATAATTCTGATACTAAATCTGTTACTAAATCGATAATAATGATATTTCTTGACGCGTTTTGTGACTTGAATCACGGACGAAAATCAAGAGACATCTACACTAATCGGCAGTCCGACGAGGAACTGAAATATCGTGAAAGAAAAACAGGTAACAGAGGCCGTTGTCGGCTCATTGCAAGCCGCCAAGATGCTCGGAGTGTCAGTGCGGACCATCCAGCTTTGGGTCGAGAAAGGGGTACTCAAAGCGTGGAAAACACCAGGCGGCCATCGCCGGATTACTGTCGCATCGATAGAACAAGCGCTTTTGAAGCCCGATTCAGGTACCGAACTGCCGACAGCACCTCAAAACGACAAAAAACCACTAAAGGTTTTGGTGGTTGAGGACGAACCCTCTGTAAGCGCCTATAACGAAGCGCTCATTAGCATGGTGTGCCCTGGCGCAGTTTTGCTGTCCGCCACAGACGGGATAGAAGCGTTGCTGGTCATCGGAAGAGAGTCGCCCGATGTTGTGTTGCTAGATATCGACATACCGTTGATGGACGGATTGGTGATGCTGAGGAAGCTGAACGAAATGCAAATTGGCGAAAATATGCAAATCGCGATCGTATCGTCGCTCAGTGAAGCGCAGATCGCCGCACGTGGCGGACTACCCGAGGGTATTGCCCGTTATCAAAAACCGCTGCCATTAGACGCATTGGAATCGATTCTCGCGGGTTCGAGAAAAGGAGAGCGCTAGTGCGTGGAACGATGTTTGTTGAGTTTTTCGATCATGTCGAGCGTCATCACGGCATCGACGTTGTCGATCGAATTATCGAGGAAAGCGCGCAGCACACCTCGACAGGTGGGGCGTACACCAGCGTCGGCAATTATCCGCACGGAGAATTGTTGGCACTCGCGACGGCACTGAGCAATGTCTGCGGCGAAGACCTCGTCAGCATTATCGATAAATTCGCGATCCATATCATGGACGCCTTCAAACGCATGCACCCCGAATACTTCGAGGTTGGCAACGCGTTTGATTTCCTGAGTTCGGTGGGCGCGTCGATTCACAAAGACGTCCGCAAACTATATCCCGATGCCAACCCGCCAGAGGTCGAAGCCTCACTACAGGCGGACGGCTCATTACTGCTGCATTACCGTTCACATCGACCGCTCGCGCACCTAGCACTCGCGCTGACTCGGCTCGCAACACAAATGTATGGCGAGACAATCGACGTCGAGATCGTCGAGATGAGCGCGGAGGGGAACGCAGCAGCAATGCGCCTGAGGCGAGCGCAATGAGCGACAGCCAGTGGAAAGCCCGATTCGAACGGGAGCGCAACGCGCGTCAGCAGGCGGAGCGTATCTTGGAAGACAAGAGTCGTGAGCTTTATGAGGCAAATCAGAATTTGCTAGCCCTCACCCGCTCGCAAGATGTCGTCATTGAAGAGCGCACCAAAGAACTCCACGCAACGATCGAGCAACTTAAGGGAGAAGCTGAGAAGCGCAAAGAGGCATCGAAAGAGCTGCGCGTCGCTCGCGATGAGGCGCTCGAACTTGCGCAAGTGAAGACCGATTTTCTAGCGCGGATGAGTCATGAAATCCGTACACCGATGAACGCGATCATTGGCCTCACGGGCGTTCTCCTCGACAAGATCAAAGATGCAGAACTTGCCTCACATCTTCTGACAGTGCGTTCGAGCGGACATCTACTGCTCCGATTGATCAACGATATTCTCGACTTCTCGAAAGTTGACGCCGGCAAGATTGAACTCGAATACAACAATGCGTCACTGGAGTCTGTCATTCAGCAATCTGTTTCGCTGGTGATGCTGGAGGCCGATAAGAAGGAATCTCGTTTTGAGATTCAACGCGCCGAGGGTTTGCCGGAAAACATCGTTATCGATGCCGGACGCGTGGTTCAAGTGTTGAGCAACCTGGTCAACAACGCAGTCAAGTTCTCAGAAAATGACATCATCAAGATCGCGGTTGAAGTCTCGAAGGAATCAATCCGTTTCGACGATGTTCCCGCGGAGATTCGCGCGCTCGATGACGGACAGCTGTTCGATTATCGGTTTATCACCTTTGCGGTGACTGACCGTGGCATCGGTATTCATCCTGACAAGATCGACACACTTTTCGATCCATTTACCCAATTCGCCGGCGCATCACCTGGCAGCTCCGGGCTGGGACTTGCGATTTGTAAGAGCCTTTGCGAGTGCATGGGCGGCGATATCTGGGTCACCAGTCAACCGGGCGAAGGATCGACATTCATTATTCGATTTATCTGTGGACTTGAGACAGCCACACGAGTAACGAAGGTCTATCAAGAAGAAGTCCTGGATTGTTCTGAAGAAACCGGTCGTCATCTATTGTTGGGCGACGCGGCACTGGCAGCGAAACTCGGGGAAGCCCCGCTTGCGAGCAGCAAGCCGTTGCGCATACTCATTGCGGATGACTACGAGGTCAATCGTATCGTCCAACAGGCGCAGCTCGATGCCCTAGGTTATCGAGCCGATACGGTGGCTAACGGTGAGGAAGTCCTGCGCGCGATCCATGCACGAGACTACGACCTGATCATGATGGACATACGGATGCCCATCATGGACGGCGAGGAAACCACTCGTCGAATTCGATCCCATGCAGATCATCAGCCCTACATCGCAGCGGTAACAGCGAGCGCATTGAATGACGATCAGAAACGATTTGCGAAAGCTGGTTTCGATCGTTTCCTCGCGAAGCCGGTGGACGCAGCCGAGCTGGTGGAGACATTAGAAGCAGCATTCGAGCATAAGCACGGACAAACCTCTGTACAGATGTTCTCGAACTCGGAGTTGATCGAGATCGAGCCGTTGGAACTCGATCACGAATTTCTGACCAAGACGGTAGGGCCAGCACTCAACCAAGTTTTGGCACGTGTGGTACCGGTGTTCTTACGAGACTTACCAGACCGCTGTATTTCACTTGAGAAGAGTGTGAAAACCAAGGACGCGGAGTCGTTTGCATCCATTTGCCATGGCCTGAAAGGTGCAAGCCGAAGTGTCGGCGGCATGGACTTATCCGAGATGTGCGCCAGCTTTGAAGAACGTGCCTACAGTGGCTATGTCGCCAACGAAGATGAACTTGTTGAAATGACCAGCATGATCAACCGCACCCGTCGCGCGTTGGAGAGAAAACTCGCGACGATCAATGACCCATCGGAGGTGTCCGCATGAAAAACGGGACCAATGCCGCGACCATCGAAGCGCATGACGAACTGCTAGACCCAATGGCGTTTGCCATGAAGCATTCGAGCGGTAGACGGAGAAATCGCTTCACGCGCAAAGTGTTTCTTGCCTTCTGGTGGTTGAATATTCGCGTGCAGCGCGCCCTGAAGCGGTGTATCGACTTTCTAGGCGCAGCGGTAGGACTATTGCTGCTCTCGCCTTTGCTGATCATTGTCGCAATCTGCATCAAACTAGATTCGCGTGGCCCCGTGTTTTACTCGCAGATTCGAGTCGGCGAACGTGGAAAGACATTTCGTATGTACAAGTTTCGCTCGATGCGCACAGATGCCGACGAAGTTCGTGCCGAGCTCGAAGCTGCGAACGAAAGTGCCGATGGCGTCATCTTCAAAATGAAAGAGGACCCGCGTGTCACTCGACTTGGGCGGTTCATACGCCGATTCTCGATCGATGAACTTCCGCAGCTCTACAACATCCTCCGTGGCGATATGGCAATCGTTGGACCAAGACCCGCATTGCCATCGGAAGTCGCACAATACGACATCCAAGCCCGCAAGCGACTGCAAACCAAGCCGGGCCTGACATGCATCTGGCAAGTCAGCGGCCGCTCGAATCTGTCCTTCTCTCAGCAGATTGATCTCGATATCGAATACTTGAGTTCGAAGTCGACGAAAAAGGACATCGAGCTCATCGCAAAAACCATCCCGGCGGTGATTGATAGCGACGGGGCGTACTAGTGAGCGGTACGCAGATAGAGCCACCGATTGCTGTGATCGGCTTTAGCAACCTTGGATCACCGATAGAGGAAGCTTGGCCATCGACCCACCGGGCGCTACTGCCGATAGCGGGGCAACCGGTGATCGTCCGACTGATGCAGCAATTGAGCGCCCAAGGCATCTCGCATTTACGAATCGCGGGCTCTATTCAGCAGGTCGCTGTCAAACAGCGAATCGGTGATGGTTCTGAGTGGGGACTAAAGGTGCGCTACTCGGACTTGCACGGCGCTGACCTTCGCAGCCAAACGCTTCTGGAGAGAGGTCGATGCTTATACCTCGCAGGCGACGTGCTGCACGCCGGACGGTTCGAATCGTCGGGCGCTCTGGGCCGCATGGAAACGACGAAACGACTGTCGGCTGTGGAAGAAGAGTCGAGTCTCTGGGCGTTGGATGTAAACGGTGAACAACGATTGCGACTCAGCCCCGTTCGCAACGAGGCAACGGCAAGCCTGCGATTGGCGGACGCCGGCAGTTTCCATCGGGCAAACCTCGCGGCCGTCAAAGGCTTAATCAACAACATCAACATTCCAGGTCGTCAAATGCGCTCGGGCGTGTGGGAAGACTGGTCTACCGACGTCGCCGACGATGCGCATATCGGCGACCGAGTCGTTATTGGCAAACACTGTTCGATCGGCAGTGGTGTGAAACTGCATTCCGATGTGATCGTTGGCAACGGCTGCATCATCATGAAGCACGCCCAGCTCAAGAATGTAACGCTACTGCCCAATACCTACATTGGTTCAGACGTGCGATTGCGCGATGCCATCGTCAGCCCGATTGGCATTTTCGACTTTGGTGACCACTACTGGCCAATTGGTAATGAACATCTCATCAGTCGCTCTCGCAGCAACCAAGAGGCTGCGACGGGTATTCCGAGCGAACACCTGAACCTAACCGAAAAGGAATTGCGCACCTAACGCCGCGCATACGGAGCAAACCATGAAAGTTGCGATTATCCACGATTGGTGCGTTGTCTACGGCGGTGCGGAACGCGTCCTCGAACACATTATCGACTGCTATCCGCAGGCTGACATCTTTTCTCTTATCGACAAAGTCCCCGAGGAACAGCGTCACTTCTTGCGAGGAAAAACGGTCAATACCAGTTTCTTGCAGCGAATTCCGAAAATCGAAAAACTGTATCGAAAGCTGCTGTTTTTGATGCCGTACGCAATCGAGCAATTCGATCTTACGGAGTATGACCTCGTGATCTCGTCAAGCTACTGCGTGGCAAAGGGCGTTCTGACGGGTCCAAACCAACTGCATGTCAGCTACTGCCATTCCCCAATGCGCTATGCATGGGATCACTATCATGAATACTTGCACGAAATGAACCTCGGCAATGGACCTATCGGACTCTTCGCTAAGAGAACACTCCATAAGATTCGGGACTGGGATGTTCGGTCCTCCAATACTGTCGATCGCTTTGTTGCCAATTCAAGCTTCGTTAACGCGCGCATCAAAAAATTCTATCGCCGAGACAGCGATATCGTGTTCCCGCCGGTGGAAACGTCAATCTTCGAGGTGCAACACCACAAAGAGGACTATTACGTCACGGCGGGTCGATTCGTGCCCTTCAAACGGCTCGATTTGGTTGTGGATGCGTTCCGAGAAATGCCAGACAAGAAGTTAATCGTTGTCGGCGACGGACCCGACCGCGGCAAGCTCGAATCAAAGGCTGGGTCGAACGTCACATTCACTGGTTTCTTGTCGGCACCCGAAGTCGCGAATTATCTCGGACGTGCAAAGGCGTTCCTCTTTCCCTCAGAGGAAGACTTTGGCATCGTGCCCGTAGAGGCTCAGGCTTCGGGAACGCCAGTCATTGCCTTTGGGTCTGGTGGCGCGCTCGAAACAGTTGTCAGTCCGGAGCAGGCTAAGCGCACACAGTCTCAACCCACCGGCTTGTTCTTCAACCGACAAACGCCAGGCGCCATCGTCGACGCTGTCAAACGCTTCGAAGATAACATCTCGATCTTCGAGCCGGCGGCGATTAGCCGTCACGCCAGCAGCTTTGCACCGAGCGCCTTCAAAGAAGCGCTCCTCGCGAGTGTTGCACGCGCGTGGCAGGAAAAAGCATACCGACCCAACATTCCACCGACGGGTTCTGACAACAACTGGTCTACGGAGATAACCGACGCTCGTGATTCACTATCCAATGTCGGCTGAGACCAAAACGCGTATCATCAAGATGGATCTTCAAGTTCACTGCAAGCTCGCGGCATCGCATTGATCCACGCTGCAATGAGCGACACCCCATCGTTATGAGCGATAGCTCGACCGAGTTCCGGCATCATGACCGCCGGATCGTCGGATGCCATGCGATACGTGAAGATCGATGCATCCGCATCTCCAGGGACGATGTCATAGCGGCGATCACCGGTGCCCGTTCCAGCCGCGATCGGCGGTTTGCACAAACCTAGCTGAACGCCGTGCGGCGTCGTCGCCTCGAGATGCAATCCCGAGGTGTCGGCGGCGCCTTGCGCGTTGTGACAATGCGCGCAGTTGATATCCAAGTAAGCCCTAGCGCGCCTATCCAATGGCGCAGTCTGATCATCCCATGCGGCATTCGCAGGGATCTCGTTGTCCGGCGGTAGTCCTTTCAGCATACCGACAGACGCCCAATACTGGAGCTGATTGGGCATACCGTCGAATAACGTGGACTCACGATTCAGATGTCGTGCCTTCGGCCCGATCGGGAGCAGTTTGCGACTCGTCGCATTGGTGGCATGACAACCAGCGCACTGATTAACGTTCGGCACAAGGTAGTTGAACGGCTGTTCATCCTCTTGAGATATCAAGCGAAGGGGCTTGATGGCGCCTGCACGCTTCAACACAGCTTCGGTCTGTTCCTCATTCCAAACGTAAGGCAACGCGACCCAACCTTCTGCACGATGGACAAGGATCCGCGTTTCGATCAGTCTCACTGACGTTAGGTCGAAGCCATCGGCAAGCCGTTTGGGTGTATCGTCGACGCCGACGGTAACGCGATGCCCAGCGGCATCCTCGCTCGGGTAGTAAAACGTCTTCGAGATGATCGTGCCTACAGGAAAATCGAACGTTTCTGTCGGTGAGTATTCGGCGGCTAAACCATCAGGCAACGTGATTGTTCGAAGCTTATGAGCGTAGTCAGAAAACAGTGGTGAGTTCAGTTCGTAAGCAACAACACGTTCGTTGAGCACCAATTGATTTGAAGATAAGCGAAACAGCTGCCACGCACTTAGGCGTGTCGGGTTGTCAATCGCATGGAACATCGGCGCCACAGGCGACCGGCCGCCGCACGAAAGCAACGCGAGCGAAAGCATCACTATCAGAGAGCGCTTTAGAGAACCCAACACTATCCCGTCTCGAGTGACACCGCGGGAAGCTTCGGCAAGACGCAGCGATGACGATCGGTGTCTTCTTGCGGGTTCTTGTAACCGCCTGGGCCGTCCGCATTCAACACAGCACTATCGCCATTGCTGACACAAATTCTTGATGCCAGCGGCATCACGCCATCGACGAGTTTCTCCTCGTTCTGAAAACCGTCCCAAACAACGTCGGGGAACGCACCACCGAATCCGTAAACAGCAAGTTTCAGCGCCTTCAGATCAAGGCCATCGGGTGATTCGCCACCCCCATCGAAACGATTGTCATAGATATAGATACCTTCGGGATAAGGATCGTAGCTATCGACGGTATCTCCCTCACTGTAGTTGGTTGAGTAGACACTAGAGACGATGACATTCGCTGTGTTGTTGTTGCGTACATCGTTCTCAAAGATCTCAACGCGATCGTTGGAATTGATGACAATGCCAGAGCCGGCCGGCACGCTCGCCACCGGCGTACCTTTGTGTCCGAAGTTGTCGGTATTGTTATCAACAACGGTGTTGTTAAAAACACGGGTATTGCGACCTTCCTGTGGCAAGTTCGGCATATTGAAAACCAGAATCCCGCCGGTGTTATTAACCGCAGTGTTCTCATAGACATCGGCGTTGATCGTGTTTTCGATCTCGATACCTGCCACATTAAATTCGGCGCGGTTACGCCGCACAATCACGTTGTTTGATTGTCCGATATACAAACCGGCATCGGAGGCGCCAATCGCGACGTTGTCTTCCATCAACACATTGGTTGTCTGCACTGGATAGATCCCGTACGCACCGTTGCTGGTCTTGTGCCCGCCGGTCCATTCGGTTCGAATACCGCGAATAACGATATTGTCGCCCTCAGTGATCTTGAGCGCATCGCCTTTGGTATCTTCGATAGCAAGATGCTCGATCGTAAAATCATTGGCGGTCACTAGCAGACCTTCGGCACCAGCAACTTGGCCCTTAAACGAGAGGATCGTTTTGTCCATACCGGCGCCCCGGATGGTCACGCCATCGACCGCCAGGCTTAAAGACCGGTCGAACAAAAACACACCCTCTGGGATGTTGATAACCGAACCCGGTGTGGCGTCAAGCAACTGAAGCTGCAGTGTTTCCTGATAGCTCGTATCAACTGCCGCAGTACTTGTATCCTCGTCGGACGAACAGCCGGTTAGCGCCGAGAGAATGATCGCAGCGCCAGCAAGACGTTCGAAATGCATGGTAGTCCCCCTTCACCATGATATGTGTGATCTAAGATTAGCAGGAGTGCTTACCGAATGCTCCGGCGGAACGCGCTTTTGCGGTGCGGGGCGTGGGCGCGCCCTACGATCGAGAGCGCGCCCGCATGCAGTCAGTGAATCAGCGTCATACGTGGGCTTGCAACCGTGCCCTGATGTCGTCGAACGTGTCGTCAATCAACAACTCACCATCGCGGAACACGGGTCTCAGCAAGTTCCCACCCGCCGGCGCATCCGCTTCGCGCACTGTCATAAAGGCGCCTTTTGACGCGACCAATGCGAGCCGACCGCGTTTGGAACGTTTCCCTTTGTCCGTGACGGGATCCTTGTAGACATCCGACCATTGTCCATCGACGCGAATGGCGGAGGCTTTCATTGCGAACTTCATCGTGTCGCGATTGACGTTTTGCAGGAGTTCGCCGCCCATACCAAAAGCGACGTTGTCCGCACTGAACCGATGAATCTTCATGACCGCCAGGATCTGCCGAATTTGTGCGGGACTGATGCCGTCGCCTTGTATCACGCGAACGTAGTCGGGCAAAACGAGATAGCCTTTGCTGTTTTCGCGATAGCCGAATCGGTCCATCAGTTTTCGGATCGACTCACAGACAATGTCAGCCGGATCACCGCTGTCCGGACGGATGACGACAGTGCCACCGTTGTTGATGACGGCGTCTTTGAGTTCGCCACCCCACAAGTGCTCGATGGCGTGAAACAGATCATACGAATCGCTAACGATGGCGACCGTCTTCTCTGGACCAGCGAATTGCTGCAACATGTTGCGATACGCATCGAGCTCTCGTTCCTGGCCCCAGCAGGTGATGGTGGAGTGTTCTGCAGCGGGTATCGAGAAACCCGGCATTTCAGCAGCGTAGTACCGACGTAAGGCAGTGATACCGTTGATGGTATCTGTACCCATGAACGAAAGTAGGTGAGCGGCACCGCCAGCCTCAGCAGACTCCATAGAGCTCACACCACGAGCACCGAAATCGTGAAGTTTGAACTCAATGCCGTCCAGCGAATCAGCCGTCTCCAACATAGCTCGCTTGATCGTCTCCCGACACTCGAACGATCGCGTCGCTATCGTGGTGGGATACCAGATCGCGCGTAACATCGCGGTTTCGATATAACTCGTTAACCATGGCACGGCAGGGTCAGTGTTTCTCACTTGGACCATGACGTTGGACACAGGCATACGCGTTCCCTCGGGTACCGCCTCGACTTCTAACGGCAGTCGCCCACCATGGGCATCGAGAATATGCAGCCATCCGGCGCGATTAAACGGCAGACCATGAGCGCTTAACACCGCCTCGGCTTCCTCAATGTGCTCGCGAGTGATGGGCTGAGATAAGTAGCGCTTCAGGAACATCTGCAAACCGAAGAAAACACTCTCTTCGTACTCACCACCTCGAGATTCGATGTAGCTGGAGACAAATTCCGCACCCGGCGGATATTGCAGATAGTGCGACGCCTTGTAGGAATCAATATTTAGGATTGGATTGATCATCACTGGAGCTCCTCCTGTGAAAAAGAGAATGCGGGTCTTTCCTGCATTCTTGTGATGCCCTGATCAGACTGTTTGTCCGATCATGGACTGAATAATGAAATAGTGATCCTCGAACATCCGTTGCGGATCCAGTGCAGCTAGCGGCACCCAAAATGCACGGCGTGCATCATCCCCGCCCTGGACTTTGGGCAAGCTGGGTTCGGCGCGCAGCTGAATGTGAAAGGCATGTGTCACCGTGCGACCTCGCGCCGAGCGATGCGGATCATCGAACACCGATTGATTGACAATCGAGCCGGCGAGCACAGGCGCAGGCACCTTGATACGGGTTTCTTCTTTGAGCTCACGGAGCATCGATTCGACGATCGACTCATCAGAAGACAAAAACCCGCCCGGCAGCGCCCACTGGCCTTTTCCGGGTCTTGCGCGTCGCTCGACTAAGAGGATATGCCCGGATTGCACAACCAATGCGTCCACCGTCACGAACATCGGCTCATAGGGCGCAGCGTTCCACTGCGCCCGATACTTGGTGACGAAGTCGAATTCATCGCGAAGCTCTGCAAACGCATCACTGCGGGTGTAGCTGTCGAGAAACGCGAGCACCTCTGGTGGTACGGTGTCTGCCACATTGGCAGCGACAGAGACTCGCGCGTCTTCCCATTCGCCTTTGTCCGATTGAAAAATCGCCTGGCGAACCTCGGTCGCAGACACGTCGGCTAAGCCGGGGACATCAACCGAGGACCAATTCGGGAACAGTGATAGGTAGTATGAGGAATGGTCCTTTGCGTGGCCGATCAAACCGATTTTCGGATCACGGTGCGGCTGTGTGTGTCTCGCAGCCACAATCCCCTGCACACTTTTTTGTACATTGGCGAGCCATAGGTCATCGTTGTATGTCGCATCCATGATTGGCGCGATGAAGACCCGTGCATTGTCCTCATCGCCGAGCGTGGCACGAATCATGCGCTCGCGCTCATCGAACGACCAAGGATTGCGAACACACGGCGGCCGGTGAGACGAGCCAACAAGTAGGATTACATTGGCGGATTCTTGCAGCGCTCGAGCGACGACACGTGCATGACCGTTATGGAAAGGCTGAAAACGGCCGATGAAGACCAGGAAGTCATATTGCTTTGTAGACACAGTAAACTCCTTACTGCGAGGCGCGGTGGGATCTGTTACCGTTGCGCTAGTGGTGTATAATTTACACTACTAAAATATTTTTGCAAGATCCGAGAAGCCAATTGGTTGAATATCCCTTTCCAAGACCCGCTGTCACCGTTGATACGATTGTGTTTCGCGTGACGGACGCCGTGCTCGAGGTATTGCTGATTCGGCGAGACGCCTCACCTTTCGCTGGCAGTTGGGCACTACCTGGTGGCTTCGTGCATGAGGATGAACCGCTCGAGGCCACAGCGGCGCGGGTTCTCGGCGAGAAGGCCGGCGTTACGACCTATCATCTTGAACAACTCGGCACATTCGGTGCACCCGATCGGGATCCACGAGATCGTGTCATCAGTGTCGCTTATTTCGCCATCATCAATGGTGATCCTGCGGTGGACAAGAACGCGGAGTGGTTCTCTGTCGACGACGTTCCGCCCACTGCCTTTGACCATGACCATATTATCGCCACGGCAATACAGCGTCTTCGCAGCAAATTGACGTACACCCGCATCGGCTTCGCGTTTGTGCCCGATGTATTCACGCTGCCACAACTGCAAAGGACATGGGAGGCCGTGCTTAAAGCGCCGCTTGATAAACGTAATTTCAGAAAAATGGTCATGGCGGACGGTCAAGTGATCGCCACCGGAGAAAAAACCCGTGGTGGCGCTCACCCGCCCGCGATGCTCTATCGGACGATACAACCGATCCGCGAAACCCAGTAGTCGCTTAGAACCGGTACCCGAAACCAACACTCAGTGTCAGCGGATCATAATCACTGGTTACCGTGCGCGAGGTGTCATCGGGAAACTCGAGCTCAACATCAGACGCCACGAGATAGCGTAGACCCGCATCGGCGAACCAGCGCTCACCGAACAGATAACGAACGCCCGCCTGCAGTTGCACGGCAATATCGTCAGTTTCGAAAGACGTTTCGATGCCGGCATCTTCAAAATCAACATCGATTTCCTGGATGAACGCCAAACCGGCGCCAACGTATGGACTGAGATTGGGGTTCGCTGGCAGCTCGAAGTCGTAGAGCACACTCGCCGCAATCGACAGGGAGGCGAAGTCACCTTCGGCGAAAGTGCCAAGCCCATCCAAAGTGACGGAACCATCCTGCTCATTACGACGGTACATCAGCTCAGCTTCCGCTCGCCAATTCGGGCCAAAGTCGTAGCCTATGGTGCCACCCGCTGCAAAAGCCGCATCGAACTGGCGGTCCGTACTCGATGTCACTGCCTCATCACGATACGTCGCAGATTGGTCACCAAGCAGGTTAAGGCCCGCGACAGCACTGGCGTAAAACCCCGTGTCATCTGCCTGTACAGAGGGTATCGATAGCGGTAGCGCAGCAACTAAAGCGAGCGAAAAGGTCGTTTTGGATCTCATGAGGGTACTCCTAACCGGATAACTAAAAAATGAACGAACAACGCGGATTTCGGCGATTTTCCAGCCCTGGATCTCGATTTTCGGCGCTTTTGTACGAACGGTACCGTTGATGAACGAACGGTCACCGCCAGCCATTGCCGGCACCGATGGTCGGGAGCGCAATGATCGGTGCTGCGACTTGTATAATCCCGCTATGCCCGAACTCGCCGAACCATCGCGCCGATTTTTGCTCCGATTAGTGTTGTCCTGGGCTGGACTCTCGTTGCTCTTCGCCGCCCTCGCGCCTGCTAGCTCCGCACCGTTGAGCGGCTTAATGCGACTCGTGTTCTGGTCGCTGCATATCGGATTCGGACTCGCTTGTGCGACCGGCGCAGCGATCCTGTTTGTTCGAAACACAGCGCTGCCACGAGACTGGCGTTTGATCAGCCTGTCGGCTCTCGGGGGTGTCGTCCTGTTCGCGCCCGCAGCGGTCATGCTTGAGTCGCTGTTTCCAGCGATATCGGCACAGCCGCCAGATGATCCGTTCGATGTCTGGGCGGCCAAAAGCCTCTTCCGAACCGTCGTAGCGGAGGCATTGGCCGTAGCGCCGTCCTTCATACCCGCATGGATGTTGATCAATCTCGATGCGCTGGTGGGTTCGCCGTCAACCAAAAGTACGACCGATGAATCACAGCAAGAGCGATCTATCACGCTGCCATTTGCGTTGCCGAGTGCGGTCGGTGACAACATTGTCGCGATCAGTTCTGATTTGCATTACCTACACGTCTACACCACCAAGGGTAAGGCGATGGTACTCGGCTCGCTTAGTCAGGCGATGGACGCATTAGGCGACGAGGGTATTCAGATTCATCGCAGTCACTGGATAGCGACCGCGCACGTCAAGCGACTCAAGAAGACGACCAAGACGTGGCAGGTGGAGATGAGCAATCAAATGTTGTTTGACATTAGTCGTAGAAAAAGAAGCTGGGTCGTCGAGCAACTCGGCACCGACTTTGAAGTATTTGCAAACCCACAGGTTTGAGAGACTGCCACACCTTACACGTTCAAAAAAAAAGGGCACCTAATCGGTGCCCTTGATGTTGGCTACTGGATATAGCCGGTTTGCAATACGCGCGATACCTTCGGTTTCCAGTACACGCAGCACTTCATCGAGATTCTTGTAGACGTGTCCACATTCATCCAACGGTGTGCGGCGTGTGTTGCCGACAATCCCTTTCACCTCGACACCGCCGAGCGTTCGGGTAATCGTCCGCATTTCATCGTCGATCTCATCATGGATGTCAGCGAGCTCCTGCTTCTCTCAGCTGCGCACGAAGCTCAGCGGGTTTCATCTGCGCCTGCTCCCGGGCGGAACGAATGCGCGATGCGATGTTGGAGGGCTCTGCCATGAGAAACCTAGCGACTTTGGTGTGCGTGACTATACCATTCACGACGGTGATGTTTACCGTCACTGCAGTCGTTTGAGAAAAGGCGAATCACAGCCGACACAAGCTTGTAAGAACGCTTGCTAACACTGCATACATCGTCAGTGGCGTGTCACGTACAACTGTCGGCGTCTCCATGGTTCGTCTGATCACCGATAACACCCCGTATCGCAACGATGGGATAAATTTGCCATGCATGGCAGTCTCATATCGCACACGTGCCGATGCAGGGATGACACTGACATGCGTAGACAGGCCGCTTTGAAAATGGAATATAGGGGCGAGCACGAAGCAAAGACTCGGCTGGTTACCATCATTCCAACGAGACTGTACCGAGACAGTGTCGACAGCGCGCTACGCGACAATAACGCGATTGAGCTCGCCGCAAGCTATTCCGACTGGCAGACAGCAGTAACCGTGTTGGATTCACTCAGACCCGACATTCTTGTGACAGATATTCCAACGAGCGATTCGCTGTTGTTGTTGGAGCATCTTCAAGCGAAAGACTGTCGTCCACGCGTTCTTTGTTTGTCCGCGCCAACGAACCTTGACGAAATTCTTGCTTTAACAGCGGCGGGGGTTTCTGGTTTTGCGTCTGCCAATGGTCGATTCGACGACCTAATTTTCTCTATCGATAGTGTCGCGAATGGAAAGTTTGCTTGCGATGGCACTGTTGCAACTGCGCTTGCACAGCATGTCGCACGCGACGCAAGTTTAGATACCGCCAGCACACCCATCACACTGACGGCACGAGAACAGCAGGTTGTCCGGTGTATTGCACTGGGTCACGCGAACAAGACCATCGCGCATCAATTGTGCATCAGCGTCTCTACCGTCAAACATCATGTGCACAACTCACTTGAGAAACTCGGCGCGAGGAATCGTACAGAAGCTGCTGTCATCGCGAGAAACCTCGGCTTCGCAGACTAGTCCGATCGATCTAGATCCACCGATCGACCATCACCGACCTTGCGGTTAGCGGCCTATAGGTCTCGCTCTCGACCTTTGATCGATACCGTCCTTTTCAAGCGGGGAGCAAACTGCTCTCAACGAAAAGGAGAACGTGATGACGAAGATTCGCGTGCACATTTCCGGCCTTCCGGCCCTGATAACACAAAACCTCGAAGATGCGATTTCGAATGCGAGCGACATGCTATTGCTCTCGCCCGAGCGTGCTGTACGAGATCGAGAGATCGACGTGTTAATCACCGCCGAGCAAGAACATGACAAAAGAGCTTTTGCGGATGTGATGTCAAAACCGAATCGTGGGCTGATTGTTCTGCCAGCCGATGCATTGCATATGACACGGTATCAACTTCAGCTGGTTAGCTCCGAAATTCGAGAGCCAAGCACTGACGACATTCTAAGCACGATTCGTCACATGTATCAGCAATCAAACCAACCACTCGGCAACACCGGAGCGTAGTCGCATGAGTATGATCCCAACACACATCAAGCACACCCGATTCCCGGCAGTCAGACTAGCAATGACGGATGCTGGCGCGAGCCTCACTGACGAAGCCCTTTCCGTGCACCTCAACGAGCTCTTTCCAGAGTCCAATCCTGAGGAGGTGGAGAACCTCATGCGGTCGCTCAGCAAGTTTGGTAAGAGCCTTGCACCCGTCGTTCGGCAAGTAGGCCCGCTACTCCAACGCGCTGCCCCAGGTGCCATTCAAGGGGCAATGACCGGCATGGTCGCAGGCCCGAAGGGTGCATTGGTTGGCGCAGGAATCGGCGCGGTCACATCGCTGTTGGCGCAGCCATCGGCAAACCCAGCGGCCTCACGAGCACCGCAACAGGTAGCACCACCGCCAACACCTGTCCCGCAACAGCCGCTACCAGCGCGACAATCTTCACCGCCGATGCCTTATACAACGATGCCGGCACCGGCCGCGATGAATGCGAATGGTCGCGCTGCTGTTACTCAGTTACTCGCGCTGCTTTCACGGCCGGAAACAATGCAAGCGTTGTCCGCCTTACTGATGGGTGCATCGGGCCGTCAACAAGTTCGCGTTGGCGCAAGGCAAGCACCCGTCGCGGCATTTGCGAACGCCATTTCGGAATATGCCGCAGAGATTGTTGAGCAAGCTGATCCGGTTGATCTCATTGATGACGAAACGCTAACAGCGCTGACCGAGTCAGGTGTCGATGTTGCCAGCCCCTCGAGCCGGGCCGATGCACTGCTGACGGAACTGCTCGACGGTGCTTTGATCAACCACGGTCTCCCATCAAATACGCACTAAAGAAGGAACACTCATGCAAACCCAGAACACCAATGAGGCCAATGTCGCCAACGAGAACCTGATGCAACAAGTGCTAGCCGCTGTGCAACAGAACCCGCAGCTCGCAACACTGGTCGGCAATTTCGCGGCCCAGTATCTGGAACCAGGAGTCACCCGAAATTTGGCCGATATTTTTGGTGCAGCGGATCAATCGGACCGGACAACGGTCGATGCAGAGTTCTACGACGACTTCGATAGCCGAGAGCCCATCGAAGAAGAACTGGATTCGCACGGGGTGCCGTCAACGGAGACAGAGGCGCTGGATATTTTCATGGAGGCTTTTGGTCTTTGCCCGACTTGTCTGACGGAGGCGCATTGCCGGAATTGTGAGAATGGCGAACTTCCACCAGAGCCTAACGAACCACTGCTGTTGGAACTGCTGCTACCGGTGCTTCCAAAGCTAACGCTGCCTAGTCGCCGACGGATTTTCTCTGCGCTAAAAGGCCGCCCTCAGATTTAGATCATCACTTTCGATGACAACCAAGAGCACACAGCTCAAACCATAAGGAGAACCCCATGGACGACTTTGACCATGACTTTGAGTCCGATGATATCGAGATGGAAGAAGGCATCAGCGACTATGTCGATGATGGCGATGACGACTTGGAATACGAGCCCTATGAAATGACGGGCGATGATGATTTAGAAGACCCCGAAGAGAGCATCGACATCGACGACACTCTGTATTCAATGATGGACGAGAGTACTGGCGAAAACGGCGAGTATCCGGAGCTCGTTGGCTACGGTATCGCAAAACTAATCGAACGGCGCAAAAAGAAGAAGCGTGCTGAAAAGCGGCGACGTGAATTGATGAAACGCCAAGTGAAACGCGCCAAAACAGCAAGCAAAGTGCGCAAAGGCACATTGTCTGCGATCAACCGTCAACTAAAAGCTAACTCACGCGGCATTCGCACGAACACCAACAGTCTTCGTCGTGTTAACAAGTCCCTGATTAGTACTAGTCGGCGCGTCAGCGGTTTGTCGTCGAGTGTTTCGAAAGCGCACGCCGTAAATCGAGTGCAGTCTAAGCGTCTTGCGAAGAACACCAAGATCTTGAAAATCGACGGTGCCTTGGATCTTGCCCGTGGCGTAACGTTGACGCGTACTGACAACGGCATCGATGTCGATGTCGATTTCACGTCGTTGATTCAAGGTGCTGTTAAAAACGAGTGGATCGGTAAGGGCAAGGGCTTCATCAGCAGTCCCACTGGACTGGGTGCGCTCGGGTTCCTCGCACAAAACTACCAAGCCATTCTTCCGGCGGGTCGCAATATCCACCTGAAGTAACAAGGTCACCAGGCAAGGAGTTTTGAGATGAAGATTCATATCCCTACCACAGCCGCGTCCACGGCCGCCCCTGTTACAGGGGCGGTGCGTCAACCAAATCGAAAGGTCCGACTATTCTCATTTGGTGGGACAGGTAACGCAGCCGCAAAACCTACCGCCAATACAGAAGATTCGAACTTGGCGTTGGTATGTTTTGCCGTTGCTGCTGCAGAGGATCCGAAGGAAGCGGAGAAACAAGACAAGCAGTTCCGCAATGACTCTGGCAAGTTTTTCAGCAGCGCGAAGTTCGATGAGCAGGAGGTCGGAGATTTCCTCGACCACCTAGCGCTCATCGAACAAAGAGCAGACGTTGATATCACGCCGGATGCATTCGAAACCCGCATCGCGAACACACTATCTGTGTCACCGATGCTGGTCGCTGCAGCACGGCGACGTCTTGCGAAGATGTCAGACTCTGAACGAGGCAAGATGGTCAAAAGTCTTGTCAGCTTCGCATGCAGCATGACGGATGAAGAACAGGCGCGAAAAGTGATCCTGTACGGCTTTAATCGCGACAGGCTGGAACTCGCCAATCGCACACCCAAAGCCGAGCGAACGCTGGACGAGCGGGTTCGCGATAACGCGGATCGAATCGAGATGCTAGAAAATAGCGTCGCGTCGCCCTGACGGCTGGCAAACCATGACATCAATACGGTCATATCCTGCGCTCAACGAGGCTGTCCAAGCGGGCAGTGACGATGATCGTATTGGTGTCATCGGTCATCTTCGAGATGCGAGCGAGCTGCCGACCGGTGTTCGCATCATCACCCAATTCGGAGACGTTGCAACGCTGCGCCTGCAGCGAAACCAACTCAATGCACTCTGCGAAAGTGATGCCTGCCACAACATCGAAGCATCACGGCGTATTCGAATCCCTTTCGACGAGTCGAGCATGGAATCTGAGGAGACACGAATCGACGCGTCGACAAATCCAGTCGTCTCAGTACGACGACCGCCTGGTGTCGCAGAGACCGGGCATGGCGTTGTGATCGGCATTATCGACTGGGGCCTTGATATCGCTCATCCCGCATTCCTCAAAGATGGTCGTACTCGCGTACGCGCGTTATGGGATCAACGGGGCACTCAGCGGGAGGAAAATCGCTGGGGTTACGGGAGAATTTATGATCGAGCGGAGATCAATGCGGCGCTCGAAACCAGTAATCCCTACGACGCCCTCGATTATCAGCCGTGGCTGTCTGATCGAGACAACACAGGATCTCATGGTACACATGTCGCGAGTATTGCAGCTGGCGGGGTCTATCCTGGCGGCGAACCCGGCGTTGCGCCAGGAGCGGAGATTGTTTTCGTGCACTTGGCACGAACACCGAATGTACTGGCAGCCGGAGACCTTGGCGACTCTGTCTCGGTGCTTGAGGCATTGGATTTTATTTACGAAGTCGCAGGCGACAAGCCCGTCGTCGTCAACTTGAGCGTAGGCGCCCATAGCGGCAACCATACTGGTCGCTCATTGGTGGAACGCGGCATCGATCAGTCGGTCTGGCTACAACCAGGACGCTCGGTCGTTAATAGTGCTGGCAACTACCGCCAAAAGGCCGCTCATGCATCGGGCCGTCTGAAAGCACCAGCGGTCGCGACACTACCTTTCGTGATCCCATCAGACGATCTTAATAACAGCGAAATTGAAGTCTTCTACCGCGACACTGACCTTTTCGACGTTGTGGTCGTTGCGCCGGATGGGACAACTCACGGACCGGTATCGAAAGGTGATGATTTAGCAATCGAGATTGACGATCGCAAAGTCGGGCACCTCTACCATGAGCATGAGCCGCAGCATGGTGACCATCATATCGACTTGTTTTTGTACAGCGAAGCGGCGCCCGGTCAATGGGCGCTACAACTAAAAGCAAGCAAAGTCATCGATGGGCGTTATCACGCATGGATCGAACGAGACTCCAGCAAGCAGCCGTTTTTTCGAGGCCCACTGGTCGATTCGCGAACAACGATCGGAACACTAGCCAATGGCGAGTTTAGTATTACAGTCGGTGCCTATGACGCACACCTCGCACATCAACCGATAGGCGAGTTCTCTTCGAGTGGACCGACCCGAACCGGCGCCATCAAACCGGAGCTAGTCGCACCCGGCGTCAAGGTCGCAGCAGCGCGATCTACAAACCCAGGCAGACAGGACACAGATCTCACCACAGTGAAATCCGGGACCAGCATGGCAGCACCGTATGTTGCTGGGAGCGTCGCGTTGATGTTCGAAGCCTGCAAGCGACCAATGGAAATCACAGAGACGCGTGCCCTGCTGCTGAGTGAACTTCGCGGCGCGGGACGTTGCCAACATGACGCTTGCCGTAAACATGACGTTCATACCGTCGGGTATGGCTATCTCGATCTTGATCGATTGATGCGTCTCGTAAAACACAGGGAAGAACTTATGGATGACCACTATCACACCGAATCCACCGATTCGGTTGCCCCATTGGATCTGCCGGTACCGGTACTCGAGCTCTCGGAAGACGCACCAGAATGGGCGCCTGAGGATGAAGACAGAAAGGACGTTGACCTACCACTCGAGTCAGAACCGTTCTCAGACGGTGTAATCGACGCTGCGGAAAGTAGTGGGTCGATAAACACGCGACTGGAGATGCCGAGATGCGAAACTGGCTGCCAACGAGCACCGGCATCAGGCGATGTCTTAGTCCGAAGGAATGTTGCGGAGGGTGTCGATTATCGCGCCGTTATGATCACGGACCCGCAACCCAACATCAACGCGACAGCGATTGACGAAATCGTCGAGTCTCGAGGAAGCGGCTGGTACGCGCGAGTGATTGAGAAAAAACTGGGGTCGGATTTAGCACGCTACGCAATCCGTAAAGTCATGAACGCCGACGGCTCTCCTATTCGGGGACAAAAGATCTTACCGGTCACGACTGATATTGACGAGCACATGCCATCCGATGATTGCGATTCGGCGTTCGTGGAAGCGCTACCCAATCTCAGCGCCTGGCAACACCTCATCAGTTTTAGACCGCCCGTCGGCGTACAACGGTCTCTAGTCCGTTCTTACGCGCCAGATTGGTCGGTTCATAAGATCGAAGATGCGCACGGTGACATCAACCTCGACTACTACCCGATTCGGGTGGTTCGGCTGCCACGCGTCGGCGGTCGCACAATCTCGGCCCAAGAGCTGCTGCGTATGCTGCGCCTTAACATCGATGGCTTTATCGACACGCGTATCTCCAGCTTCCGGCCCTACAATCGCGCTTCCGCGAGACGTTGGCGATCATCAACTCCGGTTGGCAGTGTTCTGCACATCGATATGAAAACTGCGGGTGGCTATTTGAATCCCGATGATGGCTCTGTCGTTTGTGCTCGCGCCACGGCGAGTGATTGGATTTTCTCGACAATTTGGACGCCGGCGGATTTCGGCCACCCAGTCAGTGGAAACCGGCAATTCGGTTTCACGCAGCAAAACGGAGAGTGGATTTTCTACACCCGAGGGGCTGATAGAACCACCGGTCGTGTTGACTCATTAATGTCTGGCACCGTCTTCTCCAAAGCAGACGATCTCTGGCGAAGCCTTCAGCGCGGCCTCACCGATTTCATCAATACCAATGGTGGTGCAGCGGTCTACTTGAGCCGAACAAGCAGGCGTTACAACTGGCCAGCAGTAAAGAGCAGTTACTGGCGCCCCAGCACGCGATGGATTTGAAGGAGTACACACCATGACAACACCGATCATCATCGTGCCGGGCATTATGGGCACGCGACTCGTTGACTCACGCGGTCGGCGACTCTGGGACCCCAATGCAGATATGTCCCGACAGAACATCATCAGATTGTTGGCCAATCCGGCTGCTGCCGGTGTCGAAGTAGGATTTCGGACGCGATTCTTGCGTCTCGGAACCACTGCCATCCCGAGCACAAGAGCACGCGCCAGCTTAACTCAGCTTTTTCGGCAGCGTGGCATCGTCAACGGCGGTAATCTTGTTTGGGAGGGCGGCTACGACAAACTTGTGAAGGGGCTGTCGGATCCTGCGTTCAATACCAGTTGTGGTGGCGGCACTAAACTCTACGCCGCGGGGTACGACTGGCGACAGAGCAATAGCACTTCGGCAAATCGCCTGAAGTCTGTTGTCGAACGCGCGATGCGTGAGACCGGCTCGAGCGATGTCATCCTAGTGGCGCACAGTATGGGTGGACATGTCGCGCGTTGGTTCTGCAAGCACGCAACAATCAACGGAACCCGCGGCCACCGTTTTGTCAGACATCTTTTCCTTCTTGGCAGCCCGATACATGGTGCGAGTAAGGCGTATCGCGCACTCCGACAATCCTTCGTGACAGCGGATACGATCGCGGACATTGCCTTGCCGCAACACGTCGATACTTATGACGATTCTGTCGTCGACTTAGCCGGCCGCGCTGTATCCTCACTCGTGAAGGTGATCCCCTCTGTGTATGAGCTGTTGCCAACACGAGCGTTTTGCAACGCCAATCCAAATTGGCTTCGATTTAACACAAGCCTTGCAGGTATTGCGGATGCTTCCAATCCAAGTCGGTTGTATAGCAATCGACACACTGGCCTGACAACAAACGGCGTTACCAATACGCTTGTCACCGCTTTTCTGGCAGGCCGCGATGTCTTTGATCGTTATCTTGGTACTTACCTGCCGGCGCAAACCACAGTCGTCTATAGCGATAGTGAACCCACAGAGACGGTTATGCGAATCGAATCGAACGGGAGCCTTGCGAGAGCCGGCGGTCGACGACTAAACCTAGGTGACGGCACCGTCCCTACTTACTCGGCCAGCGCACAAGGAAATGGCAACCAGAACATCCCAAGACTTGCGATTCGTGGCGTCGACCATGTCGGTGTCGCCAATCATCCGTTCGCAGTCAGACGAATCCAACAGCTCGTTGCCGCACAATGCGTGCGCCGACAAACCGCCGACGGCTGGAGGGCCGCGTTATGAACACGGTAATAGAGGCACCTAGACTTGCCGATGCGCCGCTGGACGAGCGAGCGACTTGTCGCTTCAACCTATTAGATCCATATGCAGACGGTGTTGGTGAGTACCACATCAACACGCATGTTGTTTACTTTCGACCGCCGGGGAACACCTCTCCACAGGCGATGACACGCGCGTTGTTCAACATGTTCCCGACGGTCTTCAATCCAAATAACGTCGCTGTCGTACAGCAAAGCACTTGTCGCTTTCAAAACAAAGGGACGCTCAAGTTCACCGGCAAGGTTCCCGCTCTACCAGATCTCCACGATGACTGGGTGGCGACGGAATGGCGCGGCAGTAACTTCCGAGCACAGACCTTGGAGCGACGATGGCTCGAACGTTGGGAAGTGGCGGCGCTGGCTGCCAGAGTGCCTTTACCCGGGTTTCCAGGCCTTCCTGTTGGACTCGCGCTGCCGATCAATAGACGCCATTTCCTTGCCGGCGTGAGATCCTGGCATGTTGGGCAAATGCCGAGTCGCGGTCTGTACTTTCTAGAAACTGCAGCGTTCGAGCGCTACTCACACCGCGCCTTCATCGCGGCGGCACCCATGATCAACATTCGCGCACAGATCCTAGAAACATGGACCAAACTGCTGGAGAACTTCTTGTTAAGCATCAACGCCACAGCAGTCAATTTCACGCCACCAGGCTATCAAATCAATCGCGCGATTCGCTATCAACGTGCCAGCGCACAAAACCCATCTCAGTTACGAGCGACACCATGGTTCGCGGGGCTGCTTTCGCGGCACAGCGGCCTGTAGTGGCGAGTCCGCAATCAACAACGGTAGGTCAACGTGGGCGTAGCGGATCCTTATCGATGTCCATCATTTGCTGCTGGAACTGAACGCTCAATACTTGGACGACATCGCGATGAGCATCGCTCACGTCCAAGAGTTCCAAGGGGTCATCGTCGAGATTGTACAAAGCAACCGGCTGCTGATCGTCATCGAGCAGCAATTTCCAACTGCCTTTTCGTATTGCATAGTCGGGGCCATCCGCATCTTCAAGTGCCCACATCAGACTACGCGGAGGTAGCGAATCGCCAGCCAACGCATCACTAATATCAATGCCATCGATGGCGCGATCCGTTGGAATATCTGCATCAACCAAGGTCGCCAACGTCGTGAATAAATCCGTACCGATGATCACTTCGTCCGATTCGCTGCCCGCCTGGGTGATACCGGGTACACGTAGAATCGCTGGCACACGAATCCCGCCCTCATACACGCGATGCTTCCGACCACGCAAACCGCCGGTGCTGCCATGGGCATTCACTTCCCACCAAGTGCGCCAGTTCTCAGTGACCGGACCATTGTCGCTTGCGAAGACGATCACCGTATCGTCATAGAGTCCGAGTTCACGCATCGCCGACAGCAGTCTGCCGATTTGGTGATCCATGTAAGTGACATTCGCGTAATACTCGCCCGGACCTCTAGGAATCAACAGCTCGATAGGCGGCTTGGCACCACCGGAAGGAATCGGAACGACCTCGCCGTTGATGAACTCACGATATTTCTCGTTGAACTCAGGCGGATTCTCGAATGTGGTGTGGGGTTCGGCCATATTGAACATCAACAAGAACGGCTGATCGTCATCGTGTGCCGTCAACCAACGCACAGCTTCATCCACATAGATCTCGGCAATGTAACCTTCCTGTTCACCGACTGGCTCATGTCCGCGATGGATGTTGATGGGGTTGCGGCTGGTTGGAATCTGGAACGCATTGTGGCCGAAAAAATAGTCGAAGCCTTGCTCGGTCGGTTGAGGCTCGGCGCGACTCGCCAAACTCGAGTTGAGGTGCCATTTTCCGACGAGTGCCGTCGCGTACCCTTCATCTTTCAAGAGTTCCGGCAACGTGATTTCATGATCACGCAGATACACACCACTGCCATGCGGTATCCAACTCCGGATACCGGTTCGATACGGGTGGCGCCCGGTCAATAACGCAGCACGTGATGGTGAGCACAGCGGCGAAGGGGCGTAGTAACTGGTCAACGTCATACCATCCGCCGCCAACGCATCCAGGTGGGGTGTCTCGATCACGGGATGACCAAAACTACCGAGATCGCCATAGCCAAGATCATCAACGTAAATGATAAGAATATTGGGTGGTGACTCATCGCCATCGGCATCCGCTTCGGTGAAACCAAAACAAAAGAAGAGGCCAAGTAGTGCAATGCGATGAACGAGTGGTCGATTAAATGACATCAAAAATACCAATACGATAAACAGGCGGTAGCATTCAACACGCTGCTCATCGACGTCGTGACGAACGGAGACGGTTGTTTTCACGCGCCTCGTCGCGCATACGTTTCTTGGTCGCTGTGAACGAACAAATCGGACAGGTTTCGAGATCATGGAAACGTGCGGGGCAGTATTCGCGCCCGAAGAAGATGATCTGCAAATGCAGCTTGTTCCAAAGCTCACGAGGAAAGATCTTCTTGAGATCTCTCTCTGTCTTCTCGACAGACTTGCCGTCTGACAATCCCCAGCGAGCGGCCAACCGATGAATGTGTGTGTCTACGGGAAACGCGGGGACACCGAACGCCTGCGACATCACCACCGATGCGGTCTTGTGACCGACTCCAGGCAGCGCCTCGAGCCCTTCGAAGGTCTCTGGTACATCGCCACCATCGGCAACCAACATCTCAGAGAGCTTCTTAATGTTCTTGGCTTTCTGCGGCGCCAAACCTAGCTGACGGATCAACGTGAGAATGTCCTCAGTGGGTAACGCGGCCATCGCGAACGGATCAGGACCACGAGCGAACAGCGCCGGTGTGACTTCATTAACCTTTTTGTCTGTCGTTTGTGCCGACAGCAAGACAGCGATCAACAACTCAAAGTCATTCCGGTGGTCTAACGGCACCGGTGTTTCCGGATACAAGTCCTCTAGAATTTCAACGATCCGTTCGGCTTTTTCTTGGCGTCTCATACGGCAAGTGTATTCGGAAACAGCAACCGGCAATAGGTTTGGCGACACCGCCGATCGCTTGCATGCATTCAGTACGCGGCCGCCATACATTTAGTTTACGAATTTCGTGAAGAGACTGGCGCGAGTTATGCTCGGAACACTCATAAAAAAAGGGATACACGGCATGTTGGCCGAACACACACTTCCGAGGCATCCGATACTGACTGTATTGGCGCGATTTCTTCTTGTGTCGCTGTTTTTGTTATCAGGCGTCACGCACTTCACCAATGTGCCGTACTACGTTTCCTTGATGCCACCCGAAACGCCGTACCCGCTGTTGTGGATTTATCTGTCTGGCGTGGTAGAGCTCGCAGGGGCGCTGATGATCTTGTTCAACTGGCGGCCTAGACTCGGCGCCTGGCTGCTTGTCATATTTTTGATACCGGTGACGATCGTCGTCCACGGTTATGAGATGACACACGCGACGGATCCTGTCATCCGCGCGCTACAGCAGGCGCACTTTCTCAAAGGTTGGGCTTTGGTGGGCGCGGCTCTACTCGTCTCGCAGATTGGTTGCTCACACCCTGCAGCGACAGCGAAAGAAGAATAGGGGCACTTGCGCTTGGCGTAACAACCAGCGCTCTCCACTGACCCATGTGGCGACCGACGGCAGTGTCGGTGCTGGGCGCGACTCATCTAGTCGTTGGCGTTGGACCTTAAGCCGAGCAATACTGCGGCACCGATGAGGCTGACCCCTGCGGCTCGCTCAACCCATGCCTTGTAGCGACTCTTGAGACGCTGCGACAACCAGCTGGCGCCTTTGCCGTAGGCTGAAAGAAAGCAGCCATCGATCAGAAGATAGGTGCCGCTCAGAATCAGCATTTGCGAAAGCAACGGTTGGTCGGGGTTCAGGAACTGGGGAAACAGCGCTGCGAAGAACACCACCGCTTTCGGGTTGGCTGCTGACGTCACAAAACCTCGAAACCAGAGTTTTGATATCGATGCTTGTGACGTCTGACTGTCCTCTTCCGCTGTCGCAAATGATGCCATGATCTGCCGGACGCCAACCCATACCAGATACGCCACACCGGACCATTTGATGATCGCAAAACCGTAGCGTGACGCGGTAATCACCGCCGCAAGACCGAAACCGGCCAACAACATCTGGATAAGATTCGCCGAAAGATCGCCCGCAGCTGTCGCCAACGAGCGTCCGAAGCCGTTCGACATACTCACCGACAGCATCAATAAATGGCTCGGACCAGGGGTGCTCATAAACAACAGCACCGTGCCGACGTAAAGCAACCAAACATCGAGCGTCATCGCAGCGACCTTAACCGTTAGCTCGCGACGTGCTGATAGATCTGTATGAGATTGCCGCAGGTGTCGGCAAACACAGCCATCTTCACAGGACCGGCGTCGGTGGGCTCGGTCGTGAAAGCAACGCCCGCATCGGACAGGCGCTTAAACTCCGCATCCATGTCGTCCACTTCGAACGCGGTCATCGGAATGCCTTGCTCGAATAGCGCCTCTTGAAATGTTTTTCCAGCCGGATTGGCGTTGGGTTCGAGCGACAGTTCAACATCACCACCTTCGGGTGATTTCACGCTAATCCAACGGTATTCACCCATCGGAATATCCTGACATTTCACAAACCCAAGAACGTCCGTGTAGAAATCCAAGGCCTTTTGTTGGTCGTCCACCATGATGGCGGTCAGGCTGATTTTCATTGTTATGCTCCTGCGAATAGGGAATCAACGTGAAGTTTACGGCGGGGGTATTTCTCCGCTTCTCGAAATTTGCGATTTATGGGACCACGCCGCCTGCATCAGTTCCATACAGGCCGGCGCCACCGGGTTTTCCGAAAGACGTGTCGTCGTACGATAAGTGGATGGAGACTGACCTTCGCGGGCAGCGAACAAGGCACTGAAGCTACCGAGACTTGAAAAACCAACCGACATACAGATGTCAGTCACCGACTGATCACTATCGGACAGTAACTGTTTCGCGCGATCCAAGCGAGCGCGTGTGCGGTATTGCACGGGTGTCACGCCAAATACGGCTTTGAATTGGCGGACGAAATAGAACCGCGATAAAGCTGCCGCTCGAGCGACATCGTCGATTGAAGGCTCTTGCTCTCCAATCTCTCGCAATGCAGCGCGCGCAGCGCACAGGCGAACGAGCTGTTCCTGTCTTAACATTGGCTGCCTCTTCTCATAGCACCAGGCTCAACATAAGCCTCCGTACCATGCGATTGTCCCCGAAGCATGCTTCGTCCTTAGAGCATACCGTATTTCCCGTTTGAGTGATCGAGTGGCGAGCTCAACGACCGAACACGGAGGCGTTGGCTCTATCCGAACGCTATGAGACGATGCGCGGACGGTTGGGTCGTGACTGACGCTCAGCTACGATCAAGGGGATGAACGAGTGATGCTAAAAACGGTTCTGGTGCTGAACGCCATATGGTTCGCGATGGGCTTCCACGCGTTTTTCCTTCGGCGTGACATCTTCGGCAAAGTGCTCGTCCCCGTGAAAGAAGATCGTGACAATACCGCCTATGCCGCGGTCATTGAGTCGGGTCGATTCATGGGTGGGTTCAATCTCGCCTGGTGTGTATTCAATCTATTGTTGGTTTTCAATGTCGGCGGATTCGGCACCAACGCGCAGTGGGCGGTTTTGTTACTGGTCAATGCCGTCGCACATGGTTCACAGTTTGTCGGCAATATTCCCATGGCACTGCAGAACCGCCGAGGTGGTGGTATCTGGCCCGTGTTCCACGGGGTCATGCTGCGGATTTTTGTCATCGACTGTGTACTGATGATCGCGAATGCGGGACTCGCGCTGTGGCTCGTGGTGTGACTCAGGCTTCAACTAACGACGACCATCACTAGGCCTGCGCTGCCACATTGGTATCCACCAATCCCTGCACGAGGAAATGCACCAAGCGATTGGTCAAACCGTGGCGCGGCGAGTTTTTTGGCCATACCGCTTTGATCGGTAAACTCGGTAACGACCAGTCTTCCAGCAGTCGATGCAAGCGCCCCGCGTCTAGGTCTGCCTGAACCATCGAGGCTGGCAACACTGACACGCCTGCCCCCGCTAGTGTGAGTTGAAGAATGGCCAGGCTGTTGTCGACAGTGATTCGCGATGTTTGCGTCAACGGGTGATCGGTGTGCCCTTTCGTTAGTACCACGGGGCTCAGTCTTGGTGAGAATCCGATGAGATCCCATCCATCCAAATCGGTGGGCTCCGTCGGATGCATGCGCTCGGCGACATAACCCGACGCGGCGACGAGGTATTTCGGTTCTATGCAGAGCGGTCTTTCGCTATGCGCCGTCCTCTCCGCTTCGCCCATTCTTAGCACCAGATCCAAACCCGATGCGACCAAGTCTCGACGCACATCCGAGAACTCGAGATTAAGGGCAACGCCTGAAAACCGTGTTGAGAAATCGGCCAGCAGAGAGACGATAGGATGTGCACTCAATGCCACGGGTAATGAGAGCTTCAATGTACCGACCGGCGATTCGGCGATCTTGGCGAACGATGACAACCCTTGCTGGGCCGCCGCCGTCATCTGTCGCGCTGATGCCAACAACCGCTCGCCATCTTCCGTCAGCGCCAATTTTCGCGTCGAGCGATAGAGGAGTGCGACGCCGAGCCGGTGCTCCAGCGCTCCAATGTGATGGCTGACAACAGACGGCGACAATCCCAGGTGTTTTGCCGCACCGCGGAAGGAGCCTTTGTCGGCCACGGTTGCGAAAATCGCTAGCGGACGTAGATCGTTAATCATAGTGAATAATTTCCGAACAGTATGATCGAATTGTTTCTATTAATTATGCAATAGATCTATGTCATCCTCACCACCGCTTTCCGAGATCGGCTGCGCGCCATGGACGAAAAAAGATCCAGCGCTTTGATGGCGGAAGAACATCAGCAAACAGGGGATCCATCTATGCAGACTTCTAAATCCACGTTGTTCATTCGGTCACTCGTCGTTGGCGCGATTGTCGCGATCGCCGGCTGCGCCGCCACAGAAGAGCGCGCACAAAAACAAGCGTTCAAATCCGAGGTCATGCAGGGCCAGGAAACGCTTGCCGTCGCCAAAGCATTTCTTGGGGCCGCTGGCTCCGGTGATATGCAGACGCTCAAGCGTCTTATGGCTGACGACTTCGTTTGGCACAACGAAGGCGATAGCTCCATTCCGTGGATCGGCACCTGGGACGGCAAAGAGGTGGTCTTGACGAAATTTTTGCCGGC
This sequence comes from Pseudomonadota bacterium, assembly GCA_039700805.1. Lineage (GTDB taxonomy): Bacteria > Pseudomonadota > Gammaproteobacteria > Steroidobacterales > Woeseiaceae > CALBPI01. The sequence goes on from JBCAZE010000003.1 coordinate 60,098, forward strand.
ATTCGGGGCTGGCCTCAAGACAACCAGTTGGTCTACCGACTACGAGATGGCCATGGGTGATCAAGCCATCTTCATGGGTACGATGGGCGCGATCGCGAATGCCTCTGGCGCTGAGACCGGCGAGTTCAGTTGGGCAGTTCGTGTGCATGTCGTCGATGGGCAAGTAAAAAGCTGGAACTGGTTCGAAGACAGCTACGCGGTCTCGAAGGCGTTCCATACCAGCGACAACTAGTCATCGACGCATTCGCGGAATTGCTTATCCGAGTGTGAACCATCATTGGAGAATTCAATGGGCATCGCAGCAGAGAATGTCAGAAAGTTATATTTAGAAGGGATCGCAGGAGGCAACGCACGCGCTGCCGTCGAGCAATTCACCGGGCACCGATACACACAACACTCAACGGGCGTTGGCGATGGCGTAGAAGGATTCTTGACGTTCCTCGAGCCGTTCCTGGAACGCAACCCGGATCGGCATATTGAAATCGTCTGCTTGTATGAAGATGGGCCCTGGGTATTTTGTAGCGCGTATCAGTCGCTCAACGGCGGTAGTGCGCAATGGGTCACCATGGATTTGTTCTACACCGACAGTCATGGCTTGATTCTCGAACACTGGGATACCATCGCCGCGTTTGCGACTGACACCCCCTCCGGCAACGACATGGTCGGTGGCACGCGGGACGTTGACCCGAACGCGCGGACAGCAAGCACGGCGAACGCGACAAAGTCGCTGGTGTTGGAATTCACCAAACAAGTATTGCAACAAGGCGATCTCTCGAAACTTGATGAGTTCGTGGACGAAAACCTGGTCCAACATGCCGCGACGATCGAGCGTGGTCGTGACGGGCTTAAGCAGTGGATCCAATCCGATGCTTGCGGCGACTATGAGATGTTGTTCCAACTGATCGGCGATGGTGATTTCGCGGTCACTTATGGGAAGCGTCATGCCGGCGGCAATGACATTGCCGTGTTTGATATTTATCGTGTCGCTGACGGGAAAATTGTCGAGCATTGGATGAACGAAGAGGTCATTGGCCCACGCGATCAATGGGGCAACAGCGGGAAGTTTTAGATCACGTGCTCAATCTCAAGCGTCGGTGTCACTGCATTCAAGCTGTTTTCGAAAGCCGATCCTTGCGTGTCCTTTGGGAAAGTTCTCAAAACGTGTGAACTCGACGTAACCTAGCTTCTTGTAGAAGTCTGCCGCTTGCCAGCTCTGCGTCCACAACCAAAGACCTGATAGGTGTTCTGATCGCGCGAACGATTCCGCCTCTTGCATCAGTGCACGCGCGACACCGCGACCTCGCCAATCGGCATCTACCCACAACTCATCGACGTACATCCAATCCCAGAGGACGTCCGCCGTTAGCGCGGCCTTCAGCGCTTGGCGATCATCTTTCACGAGCCACTTGAACGGATGCTTTGCATACATCGGTGCGCGGTGCTCGTTCGAGTGTGCTTTGAATCCGTCTGATACGACGCGCTGTTCGTCGGCGCTCAACGGTGATGCCAGAAAATCGATCTTCATCGCGATCCGCTCCAAAGGTGATCATGCTGCAACAGGTATTTATATCGCGTTTGCCATAGAATGATCCCATGAAATCCGGCACGCTCTTCTTTGTTCTTTTTTTGGCGCTATACATAGGCTTCGAACTCTACGTCGTGGAGAAGACACGCTATCGGACTGAGCCCGACTATATCTATCTTCAACACATCCGTGCGATGTATGCGACAGCATCATGCGACATCGACGTCACCGAGAAGCGCACCCGATTCTCACAGAACTTCGAGTATGCGATGGCCCGCGCCCAGGATGCGGTGACGACCGACGGCTCATCAACCGATCAGAGCTTAGTGGATCGCGCTACCACCGTTCGCGGAGAAGTCGACCAACTGATCGAAGAGTATGGCTGCGGGCACATCGAACTTTGGAAGTTGTTTCGCCTTTACGAGATGCTGGCTGACCGATCGCCGCCCATTGCGCGCTGATCATCGCATTTGCAGCCGTCACTCACCGCTCGTTGGCGACGTACTCGACAAACACAGCGCCAACAACAACGTTGCCACCACGCCACTGCCGCCTGCTACGGGTGAAGGAATGAACGACCCTCGCCCCAATGCCATGACGGTCGCATTGGAGATGATCGCGATCACGCCGATCAGTGCAGTCACTGTACCGAGCATGCTTGCGCCACCGGTACCGACCGCCTTCTTTTGAAGGCCGAAAATGAGTGCAGCGAAACCGAGTAGGATCTTGGCGGCGTTGTAGACAAAAAATGAGAATGCAACGACAGCACCGGCGGTGGGCGCAAGTGTCTCTAGGTCTTGCGACGCTTCTCGGAACGGGCCAAACATCGTCAATCCAACACCCACTTGGACAACGTTAAGAACGGCGCTGAATGCAATCGCCGACCAACCGACTTTCAGGGTTCGTGACTCAGCAAGCGCTGCGCCGGCAAAAGCGGCAAGAAAAACGAACAGAAGCCCTTCGAGCCCCCAAAGTAATTGTCGTGGTACCGGCGCCTTGGCGACATAGAGCGCTGTGTAGACCGACTGGGTAATAGCGAGTGCGATCAGTAAGGCAGCAACCAACTTGACGGTTTGTTTGAAAGTGTAGTCCATGAGTCTCCCCAACGTATTCCTAGATAGGCGAATTATGTAGACCCGACTAGAACGCGATGTATCACAAGGCCCGGTCGGTTCGATGATTTCTACATCTTCTGTGTAATCAACACCATCAGTATATGACCGACATCAACAGTCGAGTAGTTTCAGCGTCGAACGAATCTCGGACTCTTGGATATTGCGCGTGATGAAGACAATACGCGAGCGCCGATCGTCGCTTGGCCAGGCATCCAAAGTCGTTAGCGGGTGAAAGATGTGCTGCACTCCGTGAATAACTGCCGGTCGATCGAGCTGCGCAATATTCAGTATGCCTTTCATTCGCAAAAGGTCGGCACCGCGTAGTGTCAGCACGACATCGAGCCAACGATCAAGCGCCTCCCCGGCGATTGGCTCATCAATTGTCAGACAAAATGATCGTATCTCTTCGTCATGCCGGTTTACATCATGGTGGTGTGCGTGATGGCCGTGATCATCATGACTGTGATGATGATGGTGATCATGATTGTCTGAGAATGCCTCGGCGTTCAACCACTCCCGCACATCTTTGCTTTTGGGCGTCGGATCGTACGGGTTTGAGTCGAATAGCACTTCTCCGTCAAGCATCCCATGCTCACACACTATCTGTGGCGACGTGGGATTGAGCGTCTTCAGACGCTCTTTTAGAAGTGCGAGTTGATGTGAGTTTGCAAGATCCGCTTTGGTTAATAGTAAACGATCCGCCATCGCTGCTTGCTTTACGGATTCGATTTGTCGATCCAGCGTATCGGCACCATTGACAGTATCGACTGTCGTTACAACCGAAGACAGATAGAACCGTCTCACGACACTTGGATCGCTCATGAGTGTGTGTAGTATCGGTGCCGGATCAGCGAGCCCCGTAGTTTCAATCACAACACGATCGAACCAAAGCTCGCCGCCACGTGCAAATCGACCAGGTGCTTCTCGCAGGGTTTTTGCGAGATCACCGCGAATAGTGCAGCAAAGGCAACCACTCGCCATCTCGACTACAAAGTCGTCCTCGCTGCTATATGCAACTAAGTCTTGATCGAGGCCAATCTCACCGAACTCGTTGATCAAAACCAGCGTGCGACCGAAGGTCGGTTGGCGCGTTAAGTGGTTTAAGACCGTGGTCTTGCCGCTGCCGAGAAACCCTGTGAGCACGGAAACGGGTAATCGCTTATTCGGAACAACTCGCATAATCCAATCGCCGGATGCCGCCGACACTCACTACAGTATTGTCGAGCAGATCATTGTAACGACTATTACGAGATCAGGTAACGCCGAAGCTGGTTCCTGAGATCAGGCATATTACAATTAGTGAGCGTTGGAGTATTGACCAACAGCACGATGAGAATCATGTCTTGCTAACGGTGAAATTAGAAGAGGGAAGTGAACTTGTGGCAAACGTAAAGATTGGGGTCATCAATGTGTCAGATCGTGCAGCAGCAGGTGTCTATGACGATGTACCGGGCAAAGCGGTGGTGGCAACTCTCAACGAGTATCTGACGACTGCATTTGAACCCGTATATCGAATCATTCCTGATGAACAAGACCTCTTGGAAGCAGCCATGGTCGAGATGGCTGACGAACATGGCTGCTGCTTAGTGGTAACTACGGGTGGCACGGGGCCAGCGGTTCGAGACGTCACACCAGAGGCGACCGAAGCTGTGTGCGACAAGATGCTGCCGGGATTCGGGGAGCTCATGCGTATGACGTCGTTAAACTATGTACCTACAGCGATTCTCTCGCGTCAAACCGCTGGTATTCGAGGGAACACGTTGATGGTGAACTTACCTGGCCGCCCAAAAGCGATCAGAGAATGCCTTGACGCCGTATTCCCAGCGATTCCTTACTGCATCGATCTGATTGACGGCCCACGTTTGGAAACCAATGAGTCAGTGATTTCAGCATTTCGGCCGCGAGGCGCGTAATGACAACTTAGTCGGCAACGGCTCTCGTTAACGTTGCGAACAAGGCGTCCTGCCAAATCCAATCACTCGCTCTACTAGCATTCGGCCTAGCGCTGTGCAAAGCGATGACGACATCTTGATTGGGATCGATATAGATTGCCTGCCCGAAAATGCCCTCGGCTCCATATGCGCCATCGTCCTTAAGCCACCATAAATACCCATACTGCGGATTACTTTTTGATGGTCTCACCGACTCATCGATCCAGCCCTTAGGTAACACTGACTGTCCATTGGTTAGTCGCCCGTTCGCCAATGCGAACAGTCCAATGCGTCCATAGTCGCGGAGCGTCGCATTGATACAGCAACCACCGAACTCACCGCCGCCGGGCTCCGTGAGCGTCCAAAGCGCATCGGATTCCATACCGAACGGCTGCCAAATCTTCTCGGACAAATAAGTCGACAGATTGTTGCCAATCGCTGCCCTAAGCAGCGTACCGGTGAGGTTTGACTCCGCTGTGTTGTAATTGAATCTGTTGCCAGCATCTGCAACGCGCCGCTTCGTCATTAGATACGTCTGTAGGCCGAGCGTGTCCCAAGGCGCTGTTGCGACGTCCGATGTTGCATCCGCATAATTCTCGTTCCATTCAACGCCAGAGGACATCTGAAGCAGATCGGCTATCGATGTCTGATCGTATGCTGAGCCCTTCAGCCTTGGCAGGTAGCGAGTCACCTTGTCATCAACGCTGGCTATGAACCCATCTTCGATCGCTGCGCCGATAAGCATAGAAACTACCGACTTAGCGACGGAATACGATGCCCAGCGGCTGTGCTCATCATTCCCAAGACCATAGCGCTCATAGACGATAGCGCCATCTTTGATCACCAAGAGCCCTGCAACGCTATGCTCTCTGAAGTATGAGTCGACTGTGATTGCCTGGTCCCCGACCCGTACTAACTGGTCTGACAAGTCAATCCGAGCATATGGCAAGACTCGACTATCGCCACTTGCCTCGATCACTCTAGTCCAGAAGATCTTATCGGCGTTGCGATAACCAGCTACTTGTTGCTCCGGTTCCCACGTCAGCATCGTCTCTGGCGAGCCTAAGAACTTGCGATCATCATCCTGGTCGATGAACGGCGCTTCAGCGAATGCGGAGTACAGAAAGCTATGCCAAACAACTAAGCACACAATAGCGCATGCACGGAAGAGCGAATGACAACTCATAAGGCACCTTGTGATTCGAATAGGTCAGGGGCTAGAACGACCAAGTCCCGATCATGACCGTCAGCCTAATACCAAGTGCACTAGCGGAAACGAACACTGACATGATGTTAGTGGTCCAACCTGCACATCCAACAGATCGTTAAGCAGATGCTGTATTGGCAGCCAGTGTTAACCGTTGGGCATCTGCGAATTGGGCTTTGGCTCGATCGAGATAGGTCATCGCTTCTTCAACGTAGCCGTCGGCCATAGACGACCACACACGATTGATATAGCGCTCGCCAGCGGCGAACTCGCTCATAATATCTGCATAAGCCTGAAGACCGTACAAGTGCACCATGCTCTCGCGTGCCTCAACAAAACGGCGCATATCAGGGCGAAGCGTGGAATCGATCCAATCGAGCAGACTCTGCCCAGTGGCACCATCAACTTCGGTTCGCTGCTCCAGATGTCGCAGCAAATTTTTCAAAGCATCATCGAGCACCGCGCGATTGCTCTCAAGTAAACCGCCATCCATCGCACGCGCTTTGTCCGTGCGTTTCGCGAGAACAACACCCACCACAGCCGCAAGTGCTGCTGCAACGAACCAAGGCCAGTCGACATTGGTAACATCCAGCGCCGTGACAAAAGCACCGCCGAGAAAGCCAACGGCAACAAGTGTATAAGCGAGTCTTTTCATTGTTGCATGCTCCTCACATTGAACCTTGAAGAACCACAGAGACGGCGTCTCCTACGCCTACCAGCGCTTCTCCTACAATGAGCCCGGCAGCGATGGGGATGCCCACATTGTCCGACCAATCTTTCCCTTTAAAGCGGTCTGATAGTTCACGCCCCAATGTACCTAGCGCATAGGTCAATACAATGTTGAACGGCAAATAGAAACCCAGCCCGACTGTGATTCCAAGCCCGCCCATCAGCGCCGAAAGGACAGCCCCAAGAGCGGCGCCAGCGAGATACTTCTGGGCTGGAACGTCGCCGCCCATAATCCCGTCAACTGTACTCGCTAGTGCTTGAGCCTGAGGCGCGGGGAGGCGATCGCTACCGAGCCCATAAGCCTCGTGCAATGCGAAGATCACGAAAATCACCACGATCGGCCCGAGCCAAGCACCGATAAACTGTCCCATTTGCTGCATACGCGGCGTTGCACCAACCAGGTAACCTGTCTTCAAGTCGAGCATTAGATCAGTCGCTTGTGACATAGCCACACACATCGCCGCGCCGACCATAATCGCAGCAATAATCGAATCGGCGCGATCCAAGCCGATTGCCTGAGTGGTTACGATCAGCAACGTGATGCCCACTAGAGTCATCCCAGACAACGGCGACCAATTGGTTCGGCCGATCGCTTCAGACAAGATGATCCCTGCCATCCAAATCCACAACGTCCCCAACAACGCCATCAGAATGCCACCCGCTACCGAAATAGATTCAACCGCGGTGATTGCCATGACACTGAGAAGCACAACAGCACCAACGACAGCGATGTAGAGCAATTTAATCGGCATTTCATCGCCGACGGCCCGCGTATTGACCTCAGCGGCTCGCTGCATCGACTGAATCGCACTCTTGATCAACGGCGCCGCAAGAATCACTCCCATAATTGCGCCGCCGATCAACATCCCAATACCGAGTGGCCGGTACAGCATCAACCGTAGCGAATTGGGCTCGCTGATAGCAGCGCCGGTGGCATCCACAGGGAAACTACCTGTCAGTGACAACATCGGTGACAAGAACCAATATGCAACAAACCCGCCGATGATGAACGCTACGCCACCGCGGCCGGCAATGAAGCCGACACCGGCAGTCATCAGTGAGATGTACCAAATGCCATTCATGAACGATGGCATACCGATCAGCTCACCTAGGTTCCAATTCGATACGCCGGTCTTGATCGTAATAAAGTGGACCGTTGCACTAATCAAGGCAGCGATCAGGAGAATGACTGCCTTGCGGACACCGGCGCCTGGGGACTTCAGAATCGTTGCAACCGCAACGCCACCGGGATAAGTCAAACGCTCGTAATCAATCATGTGCTTGCGTAACGGCACGATGAAAGCAATGCCAAGAAACGCGCCAGCAATGCAACCAAACGTCAATAGAACGGGATCAAAACGATCGCCGTAGCCGAGTAGAAAAATCGCCGGAACAGAGAACATCATGCCCGAAGATGCGCCGTTCACACCCGATGCGATGGTCTGCACGATGTTGTTTTCGATGATGCTCTTTCTGCGTAGCAAACCGCGCAGGATGCCGAAGCCCAATATGGCCGCGAGCTCAGAACCCTCGATTGAGAACCCAAGTATCAATGCGGCATAACCGATGGATACGGCGATAATAACGCCCAAGATCCACCCAACGATAACAGCAACCCACGTCAACTCAGGGTATGCGCTCGCCGGTGTTTGTGGTGTGTTCAATGTAGTCCCCTCACTACGATCAACCGACCGCAAGGCTAGCACATCCTTGCCGTCACCAATGCCTCGATAAGGCCAAAATCATCGAACCAAATAGGCGAAAACGTCATCGATCATTTGCTCACATCGCTCGAGTTCGTCGGGATCGATGAATTCGTTGGGTTGGTGTGCCTGATCGATTGAACCAGGGCCGCAGACGACACTGCTAATGCCCGCTTGCTCGAAAATCCCAGCTTCCGTTGCGAATGACACCGCACCGGGACCACCGTCTCGAACACCAGCCAAGCCGCTAACCCAGCCAGCCGCGCGCGCCTCTGTGTTGGGGTGTAACGGCGGCACACGAGCAATGACCTCGGTTTCGATGGTTGCTTCGGGCGCAAACTCACGCAGCTCAGGAAGAACTGTCTCTTCGGCAAAACGTTGCATGGCATCAAAAATAGACTGTGGGTCTTCTTCCGGTAAACAACGGTACTCCCAAACGAACTCACATTGCGAAGGAAGAATATTCACAGCGGTACCGCCTGAGATCGTGCCTACAGACACTGTTGTCCACGGCGGCTCACAGCCCGAGTCTTTCGCAGCGGACCGGTGCTGTCGACCCAGCGTATCCAGATGCTCGATCATCCTTGCAGCGGCCAAGATCGCACCGGCCCCACGATGTGGCTGACTCGAATGCGCAGCGCGGCCAGTCACAACTGTACGAAATGAGTTGATCGATTTATGCGCTCTGACGACCTGCATAGTTGTCGGCTCACCGATAACCGCGTACGCCGGCCGCGCAAAATGTTGAAGGGCGTCGTCGATCATGCGCGCTGCGCCAAGACACCCGACCTCTTCATCGTAGGTCAGCGCCAGGTAGAGTGGCTTTTTGAGCGCAGCAACATCTAACGAAGCAAGGCGTGATAAAAATACCGCCGAGAATCCCTTCATGTCCGAGCTGCCGCGCCCGTACAGCAGGCCATCGACCTCGGTCAACGTGAAAGGGTCGGTTCGCCATGCTTGCCCGTCCACCGGGACGACGTCTGTGTGACCAGACAGGATGACGCCGTCGGGAACATCGGGCCCGATCGCAGCGAATAGGTTGGCTTTGTTGCCCTCTGTATTCCACGTGCGACGACATCGAGCACCGAACTGCTCGAGATAAGCCTCAACCCAATCGATCAGCTCTAGGTTGGAGTCCCTTGAGACTGTTGGAAAGGCAACGAGCCGAGAGAGCATCTCGATTGAGCTAAACGTATCCATTCATCAGATCCTCAAAGCGTTGCCGTATCGTGACCATCCATTGCCGGCGGACTGACGTAGGTGTCTACATGCGCTGACTCTTGCGGTGGCGTCAGCAAAGATACGGTCACCAAGACCGGCACATGCACGAGCAAACCGAATAGACCTTCGTGAAGGTCGATCGGACGCCACTCGGGCCAAAAGAAAAACACGAGCGTTGCAGAGCCACCCGCCAGCAGTCCAGCGATGACACCCGGTGTAGTTGCACGTCGCCAAAATAACGCAGCAAATACTGGTGGAGCGAGTTGGGCGATGATGCCATAAGACGTCAGCAACAGCACAACCAGAGAGACCCCTTCTGAGACGGCAAAGAAATACGCGATCGCACCGAACACAACGATGAAAATTCGGATCCAGAATCGTCGCTGCGATTGAGACAATGACATAAACGGTCCAGCACCATCCTCGACAGCAACCGAAGCGGTTGCGTGTACTAGTGCATCGCCTGTCGACATCGACGCGGACAGTGCACCAGCGCAAAACAGGCCGACCACGATGAGAGGCAGGTCCACGTTCAATATCAAATGCGGCAGGATGAAGTCGGGGCGGGATATTGATTCGACAT
>JBCAZE010000240.1:0-3948 GCA_039700805.1 Pseudomonadota bacterium
TGGCTCGGTTGGCAGAAAGAAACACCGGCGTATCGCCACTGACAACAGACTGTAAGGCCAGAAGGTCCGGCCGACTAATGGCGTAATCGCGGCTGGCGCCGACATCGTAGGCCTGGCGATTTCTACCATACTCAATCGCCTCATCCAGCGCAGTGGTTAAATGCTGCAAAGCGGCACTTCGAGAACCTCCCGCAAGCTCGCCACCCCGCTCGCCAATATGGGCCACAAGTGCGGCTTTGCGCATGACCAATGCGTCCTGATCATCACCCAGATGAATAACGGCAGCTAGCCCACTAATCACACCGCCTCCAGGCATACCATCGCTGGGCCACGCGGGATACGGTGTAATCACTGCTCTCGTCACGCCACCCGCGCGATTGATCGGGATCAGCGAGGAGTCTGGATTAAATGCATCGGCGACGTCGAAAGCGGCGCCGAACTGATCGCCGCGTTGGCCACCATCGACCGTGCCAGCCACTGCACCTACTTCAACAAGTCCAAGCGCACTTTGCGCCGCAAACAAACCAGGTGTGATGACCTTGCCATCTGCCTCGATCACCACTGCACCATCCGGAATGATCCGCCCTTGGCGAATCGCTGCGATTTGTCCATCCTCGATAATGATCGTCGCGTCTTGCAATGTGCCGGCACTCCCCATCGTGTGCACCGTCCCGCCAACGACAACGACCGTCTCCGCTGCGGCAGCCGACAACAACATCGTCAGTGACATCATGATGATCAGGCGTTTCATAATGCACCTCCTGGGGTCTCCACCCGCCCTAACGCAAAGTCTGTTACGGGTTGCCTATCGGGGTCGTTTCTGTCGTACATCAAAGCGCCATCGATGAAAACTTGTTCCGCTTTCGCATACACGCTGAAAGGTGTCCGGTCCCAAATGACAACATCAGCGTTGAGACCTTCGGCAATGGCGCCCGTTTGATCTTCGATACCAAGCGCCTTGGCCGCATTGACGGTGAGCCAACGCATCGCTTCGGCATCAGTGATATCAAGACCCGCTCGGCGACCCGCCGCCAAGGCTTTTGCTGCTTCTTGATTTAAGCGTTGGATGTCGATCTCTGAGTCGCTATGCACAATTGCACAAGCTTTCGCCGCATCAACAAAAGCGACGTTTTCGACAATGCCGTCGTAAGCCTCCATTTTGAAACCCCACCAGTCGGCCCACATGGCCGAACAAATGCCGTTCTCGGCTAATAGGTCTGCAATCTTGTACGATTCAACGGCATGGTGGAATGCGGTAATCTTATAGTCGAACTCACGGGATAGTTCTATCATCGCCGCCATTTCATCGGCGCGATAACAATGGTTGTGAACGAGAATGTCACCATCGAGGACACCCGCCAGCGTCTCGAGCTTCAAATCCCGCTCAGGTGCATCGGCATCACTATCCCTCGCCGCGGCGATCTTTTCTTGGTAAGCCCGCGCTTCAATCCACGCCGCGCGATAGCCTGCCATGTTTCCCATCCGTGTCGCAGGAGCGCCGCCGCGTGATCCATAAACTCGTTTCGGGTTTTCGCCACAGGCCATCTTCAAACCATATGGCGCACCGGGAAATTTCATTTCGGCCACAGTGCGGGAAAACACGTTCTTGACCGTTACGCTTCGTCCGCCAAATAGGTTCGCAGATCCAGGCAGAATCTGCATTGTCGTCACCCCACCAGCTAGTGCGGTGGCGAACCCGGGGTCTTGTGGCCAGACACTATGTTCCGCCCATACTTGAGCCGTGTTCGGTGATGTCGCCTCATTGCCATCCGAATGCGCTGCAACGCCCGGCGACGGATAGACACCAAGGTGAGAATGGACATCGATGATACCGGGTGTGACGTATTTTCCGGTCGCGTCTATCTCGCGCGCATCTCGCGGTGCCGACAATCCCTCACCAACGCGGCGAATTTTTCCGTCAACAACCAGCACGTCGGTCGTATCTAGCTGTTCGCCCAAGCCTGTGAGAATTGTTGCATTGCGAATGACGAGGGGTGACGTCTCTGGTACGACGTAGCGACTGGCGAATGCGGTCGTCGCGTCTTGTTTAGCCGTCTCATCGCCACAACCAGCGATCAACACGGTCAAGAATAGTCCTGTCAATGGCCAAGCGCGTCGCATATCAATTCCTTCATTTCTCGGCACAAGCGATAGATCGATCATAGTCGCATGACAATGCGACCGCTATCCCATTAGCGAGCGCGCATGAATACGGCATCAGCCTCGCAAACGACTTTGCCGGTGGCACTGCTAACCGCCTCAGAAGCCATTTTATACAACCGCCCTTTGTGCTCCACACACCAGCCACGGAGCACCAGCGCATCACCCACACGACCCTCTTGTCGGTATCGCACGTTAGCTTTGCCGGTGAACGCTTGGATATCCTGAAGATACAGCCAATTGGCCATCACATCGTCGAGTACCGAGAATAGCAATCCCCCGTGGACAACATCGTGATAGCCGACATGGTCGGCAGACGGCGTGAACACCGAATGACAGGCGCCGTCTCGCAGCTCGAATTCCAGTCGCAAACCACGCGGGTTGTCCGGGCCACAAACGAAACAGTGATTCGCGATAACGTCGCTCATTCGACAACCTCCGCGATCTGCAAAGACAGCGGACCATCCAGCGATGCGAGCGCGACAGTCTTGCGCCCGATAAAATCTCCGCTGGCGCCCAATGGGTCACCATTCATCGAAATACGCGCCGTAATTAACACGTTCGTCGCGGTGCTAATCGTACGGCCCGCAACCATCGCGTCGCGATCGTCAAGCTGAACCTCCAGCGGCAATGAAGATGGCAGATACTGCCTCGCGGCCAAGGGTGGACCTCCCGCATCTGCATCCCGAACAGAAACATACAATCGCGCTGATTCCGGCAACTCGCCGGCCAGTTGCGCATTTAACGTCAATAGCAGCGACACTGCCCCTGTCGAGACTGCGGCCGTTTGGCCACGCAACGCGGCAACACGCTCACGCAGAATAACGGCGACGTCTTCCGGTGGGTTTTGCTGCAACATGGCTTCCCATGCGTCGGCCGCCTTTAACGGCTCGTTATTCGCGGCAAAAGCGAGACCGGCGTACCACTGCGCACGCGGGTTATCAGGTGCTTCGTTATAGGCCTCAATAAACAAACGGATAGCGCCTGGCGGAAAACCTTCACCATTCGCATAGGTCAGCGCTTCGCCCAGCATGACCTTGAGCTGCGGATCTCGGTACTCGCTGATGTCGAGCGCACGTGTTAGCGCGTTGGCCGCATTGTCGAAATCTCCGAGCTCAAGATAGCCCTGCCCCAACAAACGCCAGCCCGCATAGTCATCTGGGGATCGCTCGAGTTCCGCCGCCAATGACGCAGCCGCAGCGCGTGCCGCTTCTTCCGTCGTCGCAGATGCCATCGCGTTATATGCGTCGCTACGAACGATATAGTTGCTCGCCAGCGGATACAGGCCCAACACGCTCACCAGGATGACCAATCCCAACGATACCGTGAGTGCCTTTCGGCCCTTGCTCATCAATGGCAAAGCAACGGCGCCGATAGCGCCAAGAATCATCAAGCCAGCACCGAAATAGAACGCCGCGTTCAAGACCTAATCACCATCAGCCGTCGTATCCATGCCACTGCGTCGTACCACCACACGCACCACTGCAAAGCCGCCGATCGCAAGGAGCAATAATGGTGACAACCACAACAGTGCCGTACGCGCAGAAAAAGGCGGATTGTAGAGGGCGAAATCGCCGTAACGCGCGGTCAAGAATGCGTAAATCTCCTTATCGGAACGCCCTTCCGCAATCTGTTCACGTACAATCTCGCGAAGATCCTTGGCCAATGGTGCATTCGAGTCTTTAATCGATTGGTTTTGGCAAGTCAGGCAACGCACTTCTGCGATCAAACGCTGGTATCGCGCTTGCAACGCGTCATCTTCAAACGCGCGCTCGCTATCGATGGCCG
>JBCAZE010000058.1:0-16948 GCA_039700805.1 Pseudomonadota bacterium
GTTGCGGGCAACATTCCGGCGAAGGTGGTCTACGAGACCGACGACATCCTGGCGTTCGAAGACCTGAATCCGCAGGCCCCGGTGCATGTGTTGTTCATTCCGAAACGACACTTCGCAACCATCAATGACATGGATGCCGCCGATGCGGCGCTGGCAGGACAGTTGATGCTGTCGGCGAGTGCTTACGCTAAGTCACAAGGATTTGCCGACGATGGGTTTCGTTTGGTAATGAACACCAACCCCGATGGTGGGCAGACGGTTTACCACGTGCACTTACACTTGTTGGGTGGTCGCAAGCTGTCACATGGATTCGGTGCTGGCGCCTGAGTCACGTTTGCCGATTTTTGTTGGCAACCAGTAGCAACTTTTTTTGAGGGCGATAAATACAGTGTCCGAATCTATCTTCAAGACGATCATTATTGTTGCTGCTGTATTTTTCACGGGTTTCTTTGTGGTTGTCGTAGTTCCGCCATTGATCGCCAATCCGGACATCGTCGGTGCTTTTGCTTCGGGATTTGTGAATCCGTACGCGAGTGGTTATTCGACCGATGTATTGGTTTGCTGGGTGATACTCGCTGCCTGGATTATTTTCGAGGCGAGGGTGTTCTCAGTAAAAAAAGGATGGGTATGTCTTCTGCTTGGCGTCGTACCAGGCGTGGCTGTCGGGTTCGCAAGCTACTTACTCATCCGTATGAGACAAACCAAAACGGTCCGTAAGTAATGATGTGATCAGTGCTTACCCTGATTGAGCTGACGCGTCAGTTGCACCAAACGGAGGTAGCTCTGATAACGCCGCTCGCTGATGTCACCATTCTCTACGGCCGCCTTGACGGCGCAGTCCGGTTCGGCACGATGCAGACAATCGGCGAATCGGCAGTCGTGCGCGGTTTCTCGGATCTCGACAAACCCTGAGGCAGCATCGGTAATGTCTTTGAGGCTGGGCGCATAATCTCTGACCCCAGGAGAGTCGATCACCTCGATGCCGTCACCCAAATGCAACAGCGTTGCGGCAACGGTGGTGTGTTTGCCCTCACCACTGGCGTTCGAGATGTTACCGGTACGCTGCACGTCATCACTGGCAATGGCATTGATCAGTGACGACTTGCCAACGCCCGACTGACCGACAAAGATGCTCCGTTTGCCACGCATGATATCGGCGAGCTCGTCGATGCCAATACCGCTTTTCGTGTCGGTGTGAATGATCGGGTAGCCGATACTGGCGAAGACATCGAGCTCATCGGAGCTGGGTGACAAGTCGGATTTATTCCAGACAATCGCGGCCTCACAGTGCATTTGTTCAGCGGCCGCCAGATACCGGTCAACGATATACCAGTCGACCAGTGGCTCGACGCAGGCGACGACGATCAACATCTCTACATTGGCGGCGAGCACTTCTCGCCGACCGCGCATGTCCGGGCGCGCGAGTTCATTGTCGCGGGGAAGCACCGCGTCAATGAGCCAATCGCTTTCGCCGTCCAATGGGGCGGCGGTTACCAGGTCTCCGCAGACGGGCCGCAGTTTCTTGCCTTTCGTGCGTGCTTGCGGTTCCCCACGATCGCCCGACTCATCGTACAAGCCAAAACGACGCCCCCAAGACGCCGCGACACGCATGGCGTCAGACGGATCGACGTTTTGCTGTTTGTCACGTTTGCGATTCACAGTGACAGTATGCCGCATGCGGGAAGCGAGCGCCTTGTCTGCTACACTTTACGCCATGAATAAACCGACAAAAACGCCAAATGCGCTCATCTGGATTGACCTTGAAATGACAGGACTAGATCCCGAGCGCGATCGCATCATCGAGATCGCGACGATAGTCACCGACAGTGATCTGAATGAACTCGCTGAAGGGCCGGTGCTCGCTATCCAGCAGTCGGAAGAGCGAATGGCATCTATGGATGAATGGAACACCCGCCAGCATGGGCAGTCGGGTCTGACGGCGCGTGTTTTGGAAAGCACCGTCAGTGAGGTACAGGCCGAGCAACAGACGCTGGCGTTTTTGTCGGCCTGGGTCGATGCCGGCGCGTCTCCGATCTGTGGCAATAGCATCTGTCAGGACCGACGTTTTCTAGCGCATTACATGCCCGAGCTTGAACGGTTTTTTCACTACCGCAATCTCGACGTCAGCACGATTAAGATTTTGGCCGGCCTCTGGCGACCCGAAGTCGCGTCATCGTTCAAGAAGCAATCGAGACACCTTGCACTCGATGACATTCGCGACTCGATTGAAGAGCTCAGGCACTATCGTGCGCATTGGTTAACAGGCGTTGAGACAACGGGTTGATCGATCATGTTGGCTGGCCTTAGGAGCTCTCCCGCCTGCGAGCGCAATATCGGCGTCATCGGTGATGTGTTGTGTGATTGGTTCGCCGATCGCGAGTTGATCCTCGAAGTGGGCGCGGGGACAGGTCAGCATGCCGCGCATATATCGGGTCGTCTCGGTGGCGCGCAGTGGCAGCCGACAGATCTGTCGCCGGATGTTGAAACAATTGTTGGCTGGGCGGAGAGTGCCCAAGCTTCGAACGTGTTAGCGCCGGTGGCGTTAGATGTCACAGACCTGCAGCAATGGCAGCAGGTTGGTGAACCGGATGCGTTGTTTACGGCGAATACGCTGCACATCATGCCTTGGCCCGCGACAGAGGACTTGTTTGGAGGGTTCGCGAGCATCGCTCGTGACCATGCATTGATTGCCGTGTATGGCCCATTTCATGCGGGTGGTATGGCAACGAGTGAAAGCAACGCGCAATTCGATGCGTCATTACGATCGCAGTCAGCATCGATGGGGATACGTGATATCGAGGCGGTTCGCGCCGTAGCCGCTGCGGCGGGTTTTGTCGAACGTGCGCATTACGCAATGCCGGCGAACAACAATATTTTGATCTGGGAGCTACGCCGATGAACGAAATGCGCGCCGTGGCGGGTGGTTGTCATTGCGGCGCCGTACGTTTCTCTGTCAGCTTGCCAGCAGACGTGGAGGCGCATGCCTGCAATTGTTCGATTTGCGCCGCTGCCGGCTACATCGGCATTATCGTGCCCGCTGAGAGTTTCGAGCTGATCTCCGGCGAGGACGTGCTCACCGAGTACACCTTTAACACCGGGGTTGCTCGCCACCGCTTTTGCAGCGTCTGCGGCATCAAGTCCTTCTATCACCCGCGTTCGAATCCTGATGGCATCAGTATCAATCTCAACTGCCTTGACTGGCCGGAACGCAGTAACGTGGCCGTTGTCGATTTCGATGGTCAGAACTGGGAAGCGCACGCACATGCCTTGGCGCATTTATCCCGTCCCACCAACGATTGATGTTGCTGTATCGCGACAGTGTACAAACGCACATCGAGCGCTTAATCTTGCGCGTCTCATACGATGAATTGTTAAGAGTGCCCGGAATGTTGTCTCTGTCATTGAATACCGCTCGTTTCTTTATCGCCGCCGTGGCGACATTGGTGGTTGCGCAAGCGGCCTTTGCCCAACAAGACACGCGTTGGGTGACGGATGAATTCGAGATCACAATGCGCGGAGGACCGAGCACCGATAACCGTATCGTGCGGATGTTGTCATCGGGAACACCATTGACGGTGCTCGAGGTGGACGATGCCACCGGATACACCAGGGTGCGGTTGACGACCAGCAATGCCGAAGGCTACGTGCTGACGCGCTATCTGATGGGTGAGCGCGACGCGCGTAGTCAGTTAGCGGAATTGACCGAGCGACTCGAGACGCTGCGTGATCAAAGCGGTGATCGCGGTCGTGAACTCGATGATCTTCGTCAAGCCAATGCGGCGGCGTCACAGCGCATTGCATCACTCGAACAGGCCAACACACGGTTGCAAGCAGACTTCGATGCGTTGCAAACGAAATCGGCGAATGTCATCAACATTGACCGTGAAAACACAACGCTTCGCAAAGAATTGACCGATACGCAGATTCAGCTGCAAAGCACGGAAGAAGAGAATCGCGAGTTATCCACGCGCCGCGCATTGCAATGGTTCATCATCGGCGCGCTGGTATTGCTCGTTGGTATCGTACTCGGATTGATCTTGCCGGGCATGCGCCGTCGCAAACGTGGTGGTTACGGCGGCGACCTGATTTAGATCAGGCGCTGACAGATTCTCCCGCTAGGAATAACCAGGTCTCGATCACCGTATCCGGATTAAGCGACATGCTTTCAATCCCTTGGTCGAGTAACCAGCGCGCAAGCTCTGGATGATCGGAAGGGCCCTGGCCGCAAATGCCGACATATTTGCCTGCTTTACGACAAGCGCTGATCGTCATTTCCAAGAGTATCTTGACCGCCTCGTCGCGTTCGTCGAATAGATCTGCAATGAGGCCCGAGTCACGGTCGAGACCCAGCGCGAGCTGCGTCATGTCGTTCGAGCCGATCGACATGCCATCGAAATACTCAAGGTAACGATCGGCGAGTAGTGCATTCGTCGGTAACTCTGACATCATGATCAGACGTAGACCGTGTTGTCCGCGGGCCAATCCGTTTGCGGCAAGTAATTCGGTCACTTCTTTTGCCTGCGCCACAGTTCGAACAAACGGCACCATGACTTCGACGTTGGTCAGGCCCATGTCCTCGCGTACGCGGCGAATGGCCTGGCACTCGAGTTCGAAGCACCGCTGAAATGCACTGTCGACGTAGCGTGCAGCGCCACGGAAGCCGAGCATTGGGTTCTCTTCGTCGGGCTCATAACGATCGCCACCGATGAGGTTGGCGTATTCGTTCGATTTGAAGTCGGAAAGTCTAACGATCACGGGGTTCGGTGCGAATGCAGCCGCAATCGAACTCACGCCCTCAGCAAGCTTGCTAACGAAAAACTCAATCGGATCGTCATAGCCGGCCATCTGCTCATCGACCATCTCGCGCGTGTCCTCGTCGATCTTGTCGTACTCAAGCAGTGCTTGCGGGTGCACACCAATCATTCGGTTGATGATGAACTCGAGGCGGGCCAGGCCAACACCAGCGTTCGGAATCGATGCAAAATCGAAAGCGCGATCTGGGTTGCCGACATTCATCATGATCTTGACCGGAATCTCCGGCAGCGAATCAAGCTCAATTTGTGTCTTCTCAAACTCGAGTAAGCCTTCGTAGATAAAGCCCTCATCACCTTCTGCGCAAGACACCGTCACCTCGGTGCCGTCCGCGATTCTATCCGTCGCGTCGCCGCAACCGACCACGGCGGGAATACCGAGTTCACGGGCGATGATCGCCGCGTGGCAGGTTCTGCCGCCCCGGTTGGTCACGATCGCCGCCGCACGTTTCATCACGGGCTCCCAGTCTGGGTCGGTCATATCCGCCACAAGAACGTCGCCGCTTTGTACGCGGGCCATCTCACTGACGTCTTTGATAACACGCGTCTTGCCGGACCCGATTTTCTGGCCAATGCTTCGGCCGGAGCATACGACGCGTGAGCGAGATTTGAGAGAGAAGCGTTGCAGCGTGCGGCCGGTTCGACTTTGTACCGTCTCCGGACGCGCTTGCAAGATGTAAAGCTTGCCGTCTTCGCCGTCCTTGCCCCATTCGATATCCATCGGACGTTCGTAGTGCTCTTCGATCGTCAATGCGAAGCGTGAGAGCTCGAGAATATCTTCGTCGGTCAATGAGAAGCGTTGCGAGTCAGCAAGCTCGACATCGACGGTCTCGACGCTCTTGCCGGCCGTCGCATTCTCACTAAAGACCATCTTGATCGACTTGCTGCCAAGATTGCGGCGCATGATCGGAAATTTGCCCTCGCGTAGCGCAGGCTTATAGACGTAGAACTCATCGGGGTTTACAGCACCTTGAACCACCGTTTCGCCAAGACCCCATGAAGAGGTAATGAACACGAGGTCGCGGAAACCAGACTCGGTGTCGAGTGTGAACATGACTCCGCTCGATCCGCGGTCGCTGCGCACCATGTGCTGGATGCCGGCGGACAAGGCCACTTGGTCATGCGAGAAGCCTTGGTGCACGCGGTAGGCGATCGCCCGGTCATTGAACAAGCTCGCGAATACTTCTCGCATGGCGTCAATAACGTTGTCCAGGCCACGAATATTTAGGAATGTCTCTTGCTGACCGGCAAACGACGCATCGGGCAAATCCTCGGCTGTTGCTGAGGAGCGCACGGCGACAGCGATATCGCGACCGCCAGACATGGTTTCCCACGCGACGGCCATGTCGTCACGGAGCTGTTGCGGCAATGGTGCGGCAAGAATCCAGCCGCGAATGTCGCTGCCTGCTGAGGTCAGCGCAGAGATGTCGTCCACGTCGAGGTCAGCGAGACGCTCTGAGATGCGGGTGTCGAGACCATTGTCGGATAGGAAAACGCGGTAGGCCTCCGCCGTGGTCGCAAAACCGCCCGGTACACTGACGCCGAGACTCGCAAGGTTACTGATCATTTCGCCTAGCGATGCATTTTTACCACCGACGCGCTCGACGTCGTCCATGCCAAGCTGCTCAAAGGGGATCACATATGGGTTCACGACAGGCTCTCTTTATCGTCCAGTGATGTTTTTTTGGGTGATGGTCACCAAGCGGGCGACATTATACCGGCCCTCGACAGAAAACGCTTGCAGCGGTCACATTTTGTGATTGTCAAGGCTTATGAAAGACATGAAACTGCGATATGGTGATGATTGGATTTGGTTTTTTTGCAGCTATGGCGAAGCGAACCGTATTTTTTATCTCTGATCAAACCGGCGTCACAGCGGAAACGCTGGGGCATAGCCTGTTGACGCAGTTCGCCGGCGATGATTTCGTTCAAGTGACCGTGCCATTCGTCGATAGCAAAGAACGAGCGGAGGCACTGAAGGCGAAGATCAACAAGGCCGCAGTTGCCGATCAGCGCAGGCCATTGGTGTTTAGCTCGCTGGTTCATGATGAGCTTCGTGAGATTCTTCGCACGTCCGACGGGCTGTATCTCGATATCTTTGATGCCTTTGTGGATGTGCTTGAGAAAGAGCTGCAGGTCGAAGCGTCTCATGAGGCGGGGCGTGCGCATGGTATGTCCGATACCGATACCTACATGAAGCGTATCGAGGCGACCAACTATGCGTTGGCGAATGACGACGGCGGCATGACCAGGAACTATGAGAAGGCGGATGTCATCTTGGTCGGTGTATCGCGTTCTGGGAAGACGCCGACATGCCTGTATCTGGCATTGCAGTATGGTGTGTACGCGGCCAATTACCCGTTGACCGATGATGAGTTCGAGAGTGGCAAGTTGCCTGAGAAATTGAGTGCAAATCGCAGTAAGTTGTTCGGTTTGACGATTACGCCAAAGCGTTTGCAGAGCATTCGCCGCGAACGTCGGTCTGCTGGGCGCTACGCGAGTGCGCAGCAGGTGAATTTCGAGTTGCGCGCCGCAGACTCACTGTTTCGCAAATACAAGATTCCGCATGTCGACACGACAAAGTTTTCCATTGAGGAAATCGCGAGCCGCATTCTAGAGTCGACTGGCGTCGAGCGCAGGGTAAGGCCATGAGTGCGACGAGCAACAAGCCCCGGGGCGTCAAGGTCGATTCGTACCTCGTTCCCGAGACGGTGGCCAAGCCCAATAGTTTTACCGGCTTGATGAGCTTGTACGAAAGCAATTTCTTGCGCATGCAAGCGTTGATCCCAACGCTGGCGACGATTACCGGTTTGCACCGTTCTGATGTCTCTGCCGATTTGCCATTGCATCTCGAGGTACTCGAACGGACGCGATACACCGCAACGTTGAGTCTGACTTATTGGTTCGACGAAGGTGGCGAAGCGCAAGATGACACAGCATTCGCTGACCCTGATCTCACGCTGCGCGTCTACTTCGATGGCCAGTTGGCCGAAGTCATGAGCCTTGCCGCATCCCACCGACATCATGTGCTTCGCGACATCGCCGCATCGCATCGTGAAGAGCTTGATATCCGCTGGCGGCGCAATGTGATGCTGAATAAGTGGCTGGAGTATTTGCTCGACTCAGGCCATCAATTCCGTTGATTTGGGTTCTGTGCACTGCTTCAACGTTTTGAAGCGGTGAATCAGGCAGATTATGAAAAATGTCTGATAGCCAGGTTACCAATTGGGATGAGCGAGCCAGCCGGCAATGATTCAGCTGAGATTCTAGATGGGTCAGGAGACGACCGTCTGTTGACGTTGTTCTCCAATCGCACCGCATTGAAAAAAGCGCACCGCGAGTTGTTGGTCGAGCATCGTTTGCTCGAAGAACGATTGCATGATGCCAACGCAGAGACGGATGCGCTTAAGACCAAGGTCGATTACCTCGAGTCGAAACTGTCCGATCGTGATGGTGCGCCAGGCTTGATGCTCCATTATCAGTTGCGCGGATTGCGAGAGCAGCTGATTGCCGCGATGACCGAAGTCATCAAGCGATCGGTTGAAGCGATGTATGCACAGCATCGTGAGCAAGCGGAGCGTGAATGGCGGGACTCACATGCCGGTAACCTCTCAAGGATTGCTGGTAAAATTGCGGCTGAACAGGCGCAACGGGATCGCACCCGCGGCGAGATTACGACACAGCGTTCGGCCCTCGCTGCGCATAAAGCACCGTGGTGGTACTGGCGTCGTAAGACCATACGAGCGGCAATCGAAAGCCTCCGACGTGAATTGGATGCGCGTTCTGACGCGCTGGATGCCTTGCTAGCCCATCATCACTCCATCGAGCAACAAACGCCGCCGTCTATAGCCGACGTTTTATCAACCCGCGAGAAGCGAGAAGTGAACGTGATGGCACTGTTGGTGTATCGCGAGTTCTTAGACTGCTACGAGGGTGATACTTACATCGAGCGGATAAAAATGGCGTGCAAACGAGAGCCCGGTGCCATCGATTACGGGAAAGTCGAAAAAGCCACGTCGATACTCCAAGATCTCGCCGACAAGGCGGACGCTTGGCTTGAGCGCGTGACAGCCAACCTGAACGGTGATGCGTTGGATCGTGCAGCGCAGCCATTGTTACGCATTGCACAGTACGACGCCGAGAAAGACACGACACCGTGCGACTTCCTCGGCAGCTTTGATTCGCGAAGTACAGGTGGTACGGGCGAGTTTGTCCGTCAATACTCGGACGCACTGTTGCTCCGCGAGGATCCGCTGCGTTTGCGCGACCTCCTGTTACGCTAACTCGCTACGGTCGAGCGCGGCGCCGCTTGTCGCCGTATGTTGGACACCCAATTTTTGAATTTGTCCAAACCGGCGTACGCCATCGGAACCACAAACAATGAGACGATGGTCGAAAACGCCAAACCGCCGATGATGGCGCGTGCCATTGGGTAATAGGCGGGTCCGCCTGAGCCGACCTGAGTGTCACCGAACGCGAGTGGTGTCAAACCAAGAATCGTTGTCGCAGCCGTCATCAAGATCGGTCGTAACCGGTCTCTCGCCCCGACTAAAATCGCCTCGTCTCTCGGCATGCCTTCGCGACGCAAGTTGTTGATGTGATCTACCAGTACGATCCCATTGTTGACCACGACGCCAATCAGGATCATGAGACCGGTCATACCCATAAACGTGAGTGGCGTTCCGGTGAAGGTAAGGAACCAGACAACGCCGGCAAACGAATACAACAGCGAGACCATAATCGACAGCGGATAGAGCAGGGACTCGAACAGGGCAGCCATCACGACCAGAATCAAAAGAACGCCAAGTAGAATATTCTCCATCAACACGTTCTTGGTTTCGTCAGCACGATCGAATCCACGACCGAAGCTCCACTCGTAGCCAGCCGGCATGCTCAAGTTTTCAAGCACTTTCTCGACGCGTGGTTTCACTTCCTCGAGCGTTGCATCACCGTCCAATGCCGCCGACAGCTGGACCGACGTGCGGCGATTGGTTCGACTGATGTTTCTCGAACCCCGTTCTTCACGTAGCTCTGCGATGCGATACAACGGCACCGCCACTCGACTGCCATCAGCCGATATGCCTGGAATGACGAGATTGCCGAGTTGCGCGACGGATTGGCGATCGTTGTCGCGAAACGCAAGGCGCATCTCGACTTCGCCGTTTTCACTACGAAATTCCCGCAACCGCTCGCCTCGTAATGCGACACCGACGGCTTCGCCGACAGCGCTGGCCGTTAAGCCGTATCGCGCCGCCTTGGTACGATCCAATCGAATCTGAACTTCACGCGGGCCGGCTGTCAGGTCTGAGCGGAAATCACGGAGGCCTTCGACATTCTGAAGCAACGCGTACATGTCGCTCATCAGGCCCACCAATCGATCAGTTGATTCGCCGGAGAGCACAACACTGAAACCTTCACCGCCGCCGGTGTTTTGTCGCTCGAACGCCGGTTGCCCAACCGCTATTTCGGGTAGCTCGTCGAGAATCATCGACATAATTTCTTTGGATGATTTTTCCACATTGTCCTTGCGTAGCAGGATCGTAGATTCGGCACGCGTTCGATCCCAATACGAATACACGCTGTCGATTTCGAGGCGTTCTTTGTTCTCGTAGAGATAAGTCTCGATCGTGTCGACGGCATCCTCGAGAACTTCTAGCGAATAGATGTCGTTCGTGTTGTAAGGCATGAACAGTCGACGTGTCGGCTCCTCTGGGAACATCTCGACTTTCATAAGACCCATACCCATGTTGACGGGGATCGACGCAAGAATCAGCAATGCGATCGTTGGTGCTGCGAGTCGTTTGAATCCGCGCGCTTCAACGATCCAGCGCAGGATGCGTTGGTAACGTTCCGCCACACGTTTCATGAGGCGACCGTCTTCTTCAACCGGGATCTTCTTGACGCGGCTGGCGAGGAGGGGGATCAGCGTTTGCGCAACCAGCAGCGAGCAGACGATGGCGACGGAAATAGTGATACCGACATGTCGCAGGAATACCATGATGTCGATCTGCTCGCCAAAGACGAGGGGTAAGAACACACACACTGAGGTGGCAGTACTGGCCATCACGGCGACGCCAACCTCTTTCACACCTTTCATCGTGGCGCCTATCGGATCATCTGGCGTCATTTGCCGGTAGCGGAAAATGCTCTCGGTCACGACGACGGAGTTATCCACGAGCATGCCGACCGCTAGCATCAAGCCCATCAATGTCAGAATGTTCAGCGTCAACCCAAACCAATACATCGCACCAAGGGTGATGATCAATGACAGTGGGACCGACAGTGTGACGATGAGTGTCGATACAAAGTGGCGGAGGAAAAAGTAAAGCACCACGATCGCAAGCAGCGCACCGAAGATGCCTGAGGCCACGAGGTCACGTAAAGATTGGCGTACAGAGTCTGCTTTGTTGTCGAGATCGAAAATTTGGATACCCGCCATTTCTGGGAGTTCGCCAATCTTCCGGACTTCTTCTTTGACGCGGTCTGCGACTTCCACCATGTTTGCGCCGCTGGCTCGGCTGATGCTGAGTCCAATCGCGTATTTCTGGTCTAAATGGCGACCATAGTCGCGGTCACGCGGCTGCTTGGAGATGTTGGCGATGTCAGCAAGCCTGAGATTTCGCCCGTCGATAACCAATTGCTCGATATCTTGAATCGTTTGGTATTCGGCATTCGGTCGAAGCGTCAACCGTTCATTACCGGAGGTGATTTGACCGCCACTGATCACGAAGTTACTCCGCATCAGTAAGCTTGAGAGCGCATTGAGGTCGACGTCGTGTGCGGCGATACGACCTGAGTCGAGACGGATGCGAATCTCCGGTGGCTCAACACCTTGAAGCTCGACTTTAGAGACGCCCTCGATACGTTCGAGTCGACGCTTCACCACGCGATCGAGCAACTCGTACGAGTTCTCGAGATTGCGCTGACTGGAAACACGTAGCTGCATGATGGGCTGATCGTTCATCGAGCCACTAAACACCTGGATGCGCTCGAGGTCGCCCGGCATTTGATCGCGAACGGCATCGAGCTTAACCCGCGCCTCAACGGCTGCGGTCTGCGCGTTGGAGTTGAAGCCGTACTCAAGCCAAACGGAGGCGCCATCCTCCGATGAGTTC
The DNA here is from genome assembly GCA_039700805.1 of Pseudomonadota bacterium. GTDB lineage: Bacteria > Pseudomonadota > Gammaproteobacteria > Steroidobacterales > Woeseiaceae > CALBPI01. The sequence continues at coordinate 11,927 of JBCAZE010000058.1, forward strand.
GAGTACATGTTTTTGACGCCGGGCAGAGTCGCGAGGGCCTCTTCTGCTGGGCGAGTGATTTGAGTTTCGGTTTCCTTAGGTGAGGAGCCTTCGTAAGGAATGTTGACGAAGAAACCCGGCCATTCGATGTCCGGCAACTCTTCGAGCGGCAGCAAGCGTGATGAGATGAGACCGACTGCCGCAAGTGCGGCAAACATCATGCAAATCGTGACCGGGCGGCGCAGTGAAAACTCGGTGTGTATCATGCGGCACCTGCAGGGGCTGGCGTTCCGCGTCCTGCCGACTCAGTCGCATTCATTGGCTTGCGATCAAGTAGGCTGTAGACGACCGGAATAACGACTAATGTCAGTAAGGTTGATGTCAGCAATCCACCGATCACAGTAATCGCCATCGGTGTTCTGACTTCGGCGCCTTCACCGAAGCCGAGTGCCATCGGCAATAGACCCAACGCCGTGGTCAACGTGGTCATCAAAATCGGCCGTAAACGAGATTCAGCGGCTGCGCGTATCGCTTGCACTTTTTCCATGCCATCTCGTCTTAACTGGTTGATCGTGTCGATGAGTACGATCGCGTTATTCACGACAATACCCGCGAGCATGATGATGCCGATGAAGGCAACGACGTTAACCGTGGTGCCGGTAATGTAAAGCGCGAGCACTGCACCGACCATCGCGAGTGGAATCGTGAATAAGATAACGAACGGATGCAGAAGTGACTCGAATTGAGACGCCATGACCAAGTAGACAAGGAACACCGCCAAGAGGAGGGTGAACTTCATCGAATCCAGGGACTGTTGCATATCTTCGCTTTGTCCGAGAACGGACGCCTGAATCCCTGGCGCGAGCGACATGTCATCGATCATTGCTTGGACATCGAGTGCAGCACTGCCGAGATCGCCGTAGGCGATGCCGGCCGACACGACCGCAACACGCTCTTGATCGAACCGGCGAATCTCCGCTGGGCCTGTCGCCAGTGAAATATCGGCAACATCGGCAAGACTAACGGGACGGTCGCTGCCCGGATTTACGATCAGCCGCCGAACATCCTCGATCGATGCATCTCTGTTGTCGAGACTCTTCACAGTGACGTCAATTTTCTTGTCACGCCATGAATAGCGGGTCGCGATGTTTCCGCGAACGCTAGAGACAACGTTGTCGGCGATATCGCGAACCACCAAGCCAAGAGCGGCAGCGCGTTCTTGATCAAAACGGATTTGAATCTCTGGGTTGCCACCTTGGATGTTCGTACGCACGTCGGTGTAGCGATCGTTCTCTTGCAACGTCGATACCATGTCGTTTGCGTGGCGACGCAAATCATCGAGGTTGTAACCGCGGAATACGATCTCGAGCGGCGTGCTCAACGATAACAGGGCCGGGCGCTCGAAGTCGTAGGATAGTCCAGGAACTTGATTCAGCGCATCACGCATACCCGCCATGACACGGTCTTCATCTTCACGCGTCGTTCCAGGTGCCATGTTGATGGTGAGTACACCGGTGTGTTCGCCGGCGTCGACAGGGTTTGCATCTAAGCGGTTGCCGGTGCCACTGACCGAAAACGTCTTGTCGATACTGCTGAGACGCTCTGTGACCTGCCAGGCGCGATTTACGACCGCGTCGGTTTGCGACAGCGGGGTGCCGGGCGCCAAGCGTAAATTAACGGCGAACTCACCTTGTGAGAGCTGGGGAATCAACTCCGAACCGAGCCGCGGTACCAACATCATGGTGCTGACAAACAACGCAAGCGCTGCAACACAGACAAACAATCGATTCGATAATGACCATCTGAGCAATGGACGATAAACCGCTGCGATCAGTCGGTTTAGACCTGAGAAGACCCAAACAATCGGCAGCGTCAGGAAATACAAACCTTTCGCGCCAAATCGTCCGATGTGTATCGCTATCGCGAATAGGAATCGCCAAATCCGCGCAAAGAAACCAAGTTCTTTGAGTTCTTGTTGTTCCGCATAACCTTTCCGGCCGCCGATCGATGCCAGCATCGGGATCAACAGAATCGCGAGTAGCAGCGAGAACAACAGCGCAAACGTGACGGTCAGCGACTGGTCGCGGAATAGCTCGCCTGCGACGCCCGTGACGAAGACCATCGGGAAGAACACGGCGATGGTAGTAAGCGTAGCGGCGAAAACAGCGCCTGCGATTTCGCTGGTGCCACGTTCGGCGGCTTCAAGGATCGAATACCCTTGTTCTCGTTTGCCGACGATGTTCTCGAGAACCACAATCGCGTTGTCCACGAGCAGCCCGATGGCGAGCGCGATGCCGCCGAGTGACATGATGTTGAGGCTTAAGTCGGTTAAATGCATCAAGGCGAAGGTGCCGATCACAGAAATCGGAATCGACAAGCCGATGATGAATGTCGCGCGTGCGTCTCTTAGGAAGCCGTACAGAACGATGATCGCGAGGAGGCCGCCAATGATGGCGGCTGATTTCACTTGATCTACGGCGGCACGAATGAAGCCGGATTGGTCAGCGATGACCGTAAGTGCCAATCCCTCAGGTAGTGAATCTTGTAGTCGGCCCAGTCGACGCTGGACATTTCCAGCCACCAAAACGGTGTTGCTGTCACCTTCTTTGTAGAGCGCAAGCTCGATCACTTCGTTGCCGTTAAGCCGAGTGATCGCTTCACGATCCTTGAAGCCCCGAGTGACGGTAGCGACATCTCGAAGATACACGGGGCGGTTGCTTCGCGTTGCGATGATCGCATCACCGAACTCGTTGACGCTGTCAAACTCATTGATTGTTCGAACCAAATAACGCCGTAGACCTTGCTCAAGCCGACCACCGGCGAGATTGACGTTCTCTGCTCTAAGCCGTTCAGCAACTTCGGCGATAGAAAGGTCGAGCTGTGACAGCCGGTCTTGATCGACCTGAATCTGAACTTCGTCCTCGAGACCGCCACTGACTTTTGCCGCCGCGATGCCGGCGATGCTCTCAAAGTCATCTTTCAGGTCGTCTTCTGCAAACTGCCGCCAGTCTTTGAGGGTTTGATTATCGACGACGAGACCGTCCGATTCATTACCGAAGGCAAGACGAATGATCGGTTCACTCGACGGATCGAAACGCAGAAGCAGCGGCCGTCGCGCTTCCAACGGCAACATGAGGATATCCAATTTCTCGCGAACATCGACGCTCGCGAGGTTCATATCAGTACCCCAATTGAACTCGACCGTGACGTCGGACTGACCGGTCCGCGACACGGATCGTACTTGTCGGACACCGCTAATCGTGCCAACGGCTTCCTCGATCGGTTTGCTGATCAAACTTTCGATTTCTTGCGGTGCCGCACCGGTTAGCTCGGTGCGAACGGTCAGCGTGGGGTAGGAAAGATCGGGTAGAAGATTAACCGCAAGACGCCCCAACGAAACCGTGCCGAACATAACGATGGCCAGGAACAGCATCAGAATGGTGACGGGCCGTTCAGTGGCCTTGCGGACTACCCAGAGGCTCTTGTTTGGCTTTTGATCTGGTGTCGAAGTCATGGTCTATCCGCCTTTAAAGACCGTTATTCGCTAGGCTCAACTTTTTTTTTGCGTCGTCCTCTGCTTCTTCAACAGGATCACCGACCACGCGGACTTTACTGCCATCTTTAAGCGCAGCCTGTCCAACTGTGACGACACGGGCGCCATCCGATATACCGTCCAAAATCGCGACCGTGTTATTCCAAATGTAGCCAGTGTCGACGTCGATTTTCTTCGCTACGCCGTCTTCAACCACAAACACACTGTTCTGCCGGTCACTTTCCATCAGCGCGTCGCGCGGCAATACGAGCTCGTCGGTTTGTTGGTCGTAAATAATGGCGACGCGACTGAACATGCCAGGTTTCAGCCTGTCTTGATCATCCTGCACTTCGACTGTCGCCTTGAAGGTACCGGTGTCGGCATCCACGATAGGGCTGATGCGAGCGACTTTACCAGTGAAGTCCTGACCTTCCAGGGCATCAATGGACAGTTTGACGATCTGACCACCGTTGATGCGACCAAATTCGCGTTCTGGGATGAACAGGTCTGCGATCAGGGGATCCAGTGCGGTAATAGTAAAAGTGGGGGCATTGCGATCGATCGTGTTGCCGACCTTGATACTACGAACCGATACGACGCCCGAGATCGGGGCGCGGATCGTCGTGTATTCATACTCCAGCTTCGCCATGTTGAACGCGGCGCGCAGCGCGTCGAGCTCATACTTGGTCGTTTCGAACGCGCTAGCAGCAACGAGACCACGTTCGTGCAATTCGACGTTGCGTTGGTACTCTTGTTGCAGTTTTGCAAGGTTGGCGCGTGACTGCTCAAGCTCAAGTCTTAGGCGATCCCCATCTAGTTTTGCCAGGACATCGTTGCGTTTGACGAATTGGCCTTCCTCAACGAGGATTTCGCGCACTTCGCCACCGACTTTGGCAACCACTTGCGCCTCGTCAAAGGCCTGCAAGGAGGCCGTACCGGTGTACGCTGCGAATACATCACCTCTTTCGACATTCACCACTTCGACCGGAATGACGACTTCCTCTTCTTCGGATTCACCGTCGCCATCGGTTTCGGCGGTTTGTTCGGTCGCATCGTCGTTGGTATCACTATCTTGGGGGGCGTCACCGCTGCTGCAGGCAGCTAATCCCAGTATTGCGAGGAGCATCAATAAGGTCAGGGGGCTTGTTCTTAACATGGCTTCTCGTTGTCCTTGGTGTCGTTATTTAAAGTCGATAAAGCGAAGCCAGCCGTATTTGACGGCTGGTCCATGGTTCGTCTTGGCGATTTTGGATCGCTCAGATAGCTCAGTTGCTGGCGCCGTGGTCGAGTCCGAGGCGAGGGCGGCAACGTCAGCGCCTGTGACATGAGATGTGTCGTTCGCCCAAAATGACAGCGGCAATGCGCACGTCATTGCCAGCAACAGACCGCGCTCAATGCGGTACGCCGACGTTGATACGACGACTATCTTCCCTTGATTTCGTTGATTTGCCGGCATTAGATTCCCGATATGCTGTGCTAGTGTTGTAGTAAGATATAACACCAATACATTA
>JBCAZE010000241.1:0-3916 GCA_039700805.1 Pseudomonadota bacterium
ATCCGGCCAAGACCACCGCCACTAGAGATAAAAAAAGAACCCTAATCACTCCACAACCCCCTGATGACGCCCAGCGCCCGTATTGCACCCAGTCGTGTTCCTCTGATGAGACAATGCCACGGTCCATCTATCAAGTCTCGTCAATCTAAACGCATCAACAACGAGGACCGGCACTGATAATTTTCAAACCATGCAAAGCATATCTTCTGGCGCCTCGAGTCGCAGAGCGCTAGAGCGAGTGCACGATCGCTAATCCATGATCAGATCATAAGCGAATACGCAGAAGGAAGTAATGTTTGCACCTATTCACAGGTCTACTCCAGCAACTGAGACAAGCCTCCTTTGGAGACACTGCTATGAATCGAATTTTCCTGACCATTGCTCTCGGCGTGATCGTCGCATTCACACTGCTGTTTAACGCCGGCGCACAATCTACAGCTGCCGACGAAGACGCAGCAGATAGCTCGGGCGAAGTCGCCGTTGCGATTTTCGCAGGCGGCTGTTTTTGGTGTATGGAGCCGCCGTTCGACAAACTGCCGGGCGTTTTGTCCACGGTCTCCGGTTACACCGATGGCCAAGTCGACAACCCGACCTACAAACAAGTCTCGAGAGGTGTCACTGGCCACACCGAAGCCGTAGAGATTCGCTACGACCCAACCCAAATCAGCTACGAAGAGTTGCTCGCTGTCTTCTGGGTGAACATCGACCCGCTGGCCAAGAACCGTCAGTTTTGCGATCGCGGGACGCAGTATCGGAGTGGCATTTACTACGCGAATGAGGAAGAGCAAGCACTCGCAGAAGCCAGTGCGGCGCGTGTTGCTGAAAAATTTGATCAACCGATCGCGACAGAGATAAAACCGGCGTCAACGTTCTATGCGGCGGAGGACTATCACCAGGACTACTACCAAAAGAACCCGATTCGCTACAAATTCTACCGCTCGAATTGCGGTCGTGATGCGCGACTCAAACAGCTGTGGGGGGCGTCTTAGGACGATACGCGAGCGATATCTGCCTCGGCTTCTGCCTTAAGCTTCAGCACGATCGAGCGCGGCACATAAAGCAATTCGCCGATCTGTGCGATGCGCGCGTCTTCGGTCGCGTCAATGTCGCCATCTGCCGCTGCCACTTGCCAGAGCATGCCGACGATCCGCGCCTTCTCTTGGTCGTCGAGCGCCTCATGCAGTGATCGCGTAAAACCCTGCAAGGAAACCGCGTGTTCGGCCGACGCAACACCACTCGCGACAACGGTCGCACAGTCCTCAGTGGACAGTGAAAAACGGCTCGTGAGTAGCGCCTCGAGCGCACAGCGTTCGTCGTCCGTGAACTGTCCATCGGCCTGCGCCACCTCCGCCATCAGCGTCGCTGTGGCGAGTTGAATACCGTCAGCACGGTCAGTATCTGCCGCGGTCGACTCGTGTCCTAGCAACTCAAGGATGCGTGCTTGTAGCTTTGCGAGCATTAGAAATGCGCCAACTCATCGACAAGTAGATCGCGAAGGACAATCAGATCACCGTGAAAAAAGTGGCCTGCTTCTTCGAGCATCGACAATCTTATGCCGGTTGCCTGCTCGTTGACCCAATCAACGACGGCATCGGCGTCCACGATCTCGTCCTTGCCGCCTTGAACGACCAGGGTTCGCAAGCCATCCGCAACGCGGGTTTCTGGGTCCAAGATGCGACCAACCGGTGGCGCGACGAGCACCAGCCCACGCGTCGCAACCGACGCACTGGTATGCAACGCCATGCCAGAACCAAACGAAAAGCCGCTCAATATGATTGGCGCGTCGTCGAACTTGGCCTGCAGCCACTCAGCGGCCGCAAATGCGTCCGCCCGCTCGCCAATCCCTTCGTCGTAAGCACCTTCACTCGCGCCGACGCCCCGAAAATTAAAGCGGAGCGCCGCAAAGCCTGCGAGATTCATCGCGCGTGCGATGGTATGCGTGACTTTGTTCGTCATCGCGCCGCCGTGCGCTGGGTGCGGATGACATACCAACGCTGCGCCTTGCAGCTCACCGTCAGGCGTCTCCAGCAGCGCTTCGAGTTCACCGGCCGGTCCTTTTAGAGACAACTTTTCAGCCTTAGCTGCTTTCGCCATTGCTCTCGCTCTCTTTCTTCGGTTTCGGCGGTGCAAAGTAAACCAGCGTATCGCCTGCTTTTGGCTCGAACTCCGTTTGCGAGCTCAAAAACTGCACGGTGTTATCGGCACTCACGACGAGAATCATAATCGTGTCTGTGCTTTGATCACCGAGAAAATCGCTGTAGCGATACGACTCTGTCAGACGTGTTTTTGTGAACGTCCAACCCCGCACATGATTGCGCCAAAGTTTTTCAAACACAGCCTCTTTATCAAACGCAACGTTACCACGTGCCGACCGCGCCATCGCACGCGGGTCGTCATCTTCCGCCTTACCCATCGCGAGCTGGAATACGCGCGCTTGCCCAACTTCGGGCGCGATAGTGCTGCACACCAGCGCGTTGTACGCATCGTTACTCGTCGCTGCCAAGACGGTGCGCACGTGTGCAAGCTCGACCGTCTCCTCAGCAAACTCGGATAAGATCTCACCATAGAACACGGATACGCCAGCGAGCCGCGCTTCGCGCAACGCGTGCCAGCTCGAGTCGGCGATCAAAACATTGATACCCATATCGCGGAGCGTGCGCGCAAGTTCCGTCGACCAAGGCGATGCGCCGACGATCACAACACTGTCACGATGCTTCGACGCAAGACCCAACCGGGCCGACAACCAATTCAACGAGAACCCGTGCAACAAAACCGTTGCGAAGATGACGGCGAAAACGAGGGGCAGCAGAACGCTCGCGCCATAGCCTTCATCGACGAGTCGCGGGCCCATGATACCGGCGGTAGCCGCGGCCACGATGCCCCTCGGCGCAATCCATGCGAGTAACAAGCGTTCGCGGAATTCCATATCGGCGTTGATCGTGGCCAACATCACCGCAGCGGGGCGCGCGATAAACAGCAAAGCGGCAATCAAGGCAGCACCGCGCCAGCCGATGGTCTCCAGCGAACCAATATCAAGATCAGCGGTTAGCAATACGAACACAATCGATACGAGCATGATCGTGATGTATTCCTTGAATCGACGCATATCGCCGAATCCCGGCAGATTCATATTCGCGATGACGATCCCCATGATCGTTACGGCAAGAAGGCCCGCTTCGTGCTGCATATGGTTCGAAGCCACGAAGACGATCAAAACGAGCCCCAGCATGACCGGGCTCTTCAAATATTCGGGTACGAGGCCGGCCCGGAACGCGATGCCCGTCAGCCAACCGCCAAGCCCCCCGAACAACAGACCTGACACGATCGCAAGCCCGAGTGATTCGGCGACTTGCCCGAGCCCGGAGCCCTGACCAGAAAATACGAAAAACTGGAACACGATAACGGCGAGCAACGCACCGATCGGATCGTTGACGATCCCTTCCCATTTCAGAAACGAAGCCGTCCGTCGATTGAGTGCTGCCTGACGGAGCAACGGCATGATGACTGTGGGCCCGGTGACCACCATGATGGCGCCGAAAACGAGCGACGTCGCGGCATCCAAACCACCCACGAAATAAGCGCAGGCGCTCGAAAACACCCAGGCCAATGGCGCACCGAGATAGACAAGTCGTCTGACGCCGCTTGCCGCATGCTTAAGCTCAGCAAGGTTCAGACTCAGACCACCTTCGAACAGAATGATGGCAACACAAAGGCCGATGAGTGGACGCAGCAACTCACCGAGCTGCGCACTCGGCTCCACCAAACCGAGCCCTGGACCGGCGATCAGGCCAGCAGCCGACAACAGCACAATCGCTGGCAGGCGCAGTTTCCAGGCAAGCCATTGTGCGCCGATGCCGAGAGCCACCACGAACACAATGCCGATGCTGATTAGGTCTTCATGCATGGCAAATCCTTT
>JBCAZE010000059.1:0-16869 GCA_039700805.1 Pseudomonadota bacterium
TCTTCAGATGTCAAGAGCATGAATAGACCCATGGATGAAAATAAGAAAAGTAGTATATTTACTACGATTTGATATGGATAAACTAACATGAAAGCACGATTCCAAAATTACCTCAGCCGCCTGTTTCGTGAGCCCGTTGTCGAGAAGTTCCAGACACCGAAACGACGGCGCATCGTCGCTGCTTCGGTGGTGATTTGGCAAGCCGTCGTCGTTGGCTGCATGCTATTGATCCCTCGAGATTTGGTATGGCCGGTGCTGGTCGCCGGTGTGGTGATGGTGTATTTGTTGGCCATGTTGAACATGTCGACGCGCGGCATCTTTGAGTTAGCCGATCATCACCTAGACGAATTTCAAATTGCGCTGCGCGATGGCGCGTATCGGAAGTCCTATTTTTTCGCATTGCTTTGGCTCTTGTTGGTGGCGCCAGCCTTTGGCTTCGTCGAGGGCGCTCAATATGCCCACTTATTCGTTTTCGCGTTCATTCTGCTCGGGTTTTTCTGGGGGTTATCGGCGCCTCGCGTGGTGGTTGCGTGGACGACGCCGGCTGAGCCGGAGGAGGACTGAGCATGGCGCCGAAGAAATCTGTCGCATATCACAATCGCGTGAAGTTGGTGCGTATCGAGCGCGGGTTGTCCCGAAAGGCACTCGCAGATGCGGTCGAAGCGCACCCGCAAACCATCGGTTACATCGAACGTGGCGAGTACAACCTCAGCATGGATCTTGCACTTCGTATCTGCCAGACACTCGGCGTGTCGCTAGATGCTTTGTTTTCCATGAAACCTTTTACGCCGCTGACGAGCGATCAGCTTATCGGGGATGACCGGTCATGAAATGTTCAAATCAATGCAACCATTTCGTGAGTTCCGGCATCTATAGTGTAAAGAGCAAAGAGATTATGACACCCAACGCGACTAATGGAGCAGCCGCGATGCCTACACAAGCCCCTAGATTTACAGTGTTTACCTACTTCGCTACGGCAATGATTGCGTTTGCTTGTTGGCAGCAAGGGTGGTTCTTCGCTGCCGTGATTGCCGTCACTTTCGGTTGTGGGGTCGCGATGGCACGCCCGGTGGTTCAAAACCGGCGCCTATTGTTGCGAGGCACGCCGATTTTATTGATGTTCTCAGTCATGTTGGGATCGGCGAGCGGTATGGCTGTTGTTTCTGATCAAGTCACTGATTGGATGGCGCCGGCCGAAGTGACGCCTACAGATTGTATCTACGTCGAGGCGAACGGCCAGGCCGACGGCTGCGGTTTATGTGTGGCGGGTACCTTCACTGATGCGGGTTAGCATATCGACTGCTTTATGTTTATCGCTCCATAGGATTGGGGCACAAAAAATCCCGCCACTTCGGCGGGTTTTTTTATGATACAAGCGTTGGGGCTTAGTCTTCGAGTAGGAAGCTTCGAAGCTGATCCGAACGGCTAGGGTGGCGCAGCTTGCGTAGCGCCTTGGCTTCAATCTGACGAATCCGCTCACGCGTCACGTCGAATTGTTTGCCCACCTCTTCGAGTGTGTGATCGGTGTTCATGTCGATACCGAACCGCATGCGTAGCACCTTGGCTTCGCGCGGCGTCAATCCCGCCAGGACGCCATGGGTGGTTTCCTTCAACCCTTCGGTCGTCGCCGAATCAACCGGAGAGTGAACCGTTTGGTCTTCGATGAAGTCGCCAAGATGTGAATCCTCGTCATCACCGATCGGTGTTTCCATCGAGATCGGCTCTTTCGCAATCTTCAGTACTTTTCTGACTTTGTCTTCCGGCATCTCCATGCGTTCAGCCAGCTCTTCCGGCAGTGGCTCGCGACCCATCTCTTGCAACATCTGGCGAGAGATACGATTCAGTTTGTTGATCGTTTCGATCATGTGAACCGGAATACGAATGGTTCGTGCTTGGTCGGCAATTGAACGTGTGATCGCCTGGCGAATCCACCACGTGGCATATGTCGAGAATTTATAGCCGCGACGGTATTCAAACTTGTCGACCGCCTTCATCAGGCCGATGTTGCCTTCTTGGATGAGATCCAGGAACTGCAAGCCACGGTTCGTGTATTTCTTGGCAATAGAAATCACAAGTCGAAGGTTCGCTTCGACCATCTCTTTCTTCGCGCGACGTGCCTTCGCCTCGCCAATCGACATCGCACGGTTGATCTCTTTGATCTGTGCAATGGTCAACGACGTGCGTTCTTCCATGAAGATCAGCTTGCGCTGTGCACGCAAGATGTCGTCTTTAAGCTTCGCTAAAACCGATGAATGCTTGCGCTTGGCGCGAATGTGCTTATCGATCCAGTCGAGATTCGTCTCGTTTTTCGGGAAGCTCGACAGGAAGTCTTTGCGAGGCATGCCCGCTTGGCGCACACACAGATTCATAATTGAGCGCTCGGCAGAGCGGATCATCTGAATGCTGAGGCGCAGCTCGTCAACCATGACGTCGAAGACTTTCGGCGACAGTTTGATTTCCATCAATTCCGCGACGAGCTGCTTGCGCACTTTTCGTGTCGCTTGTGCTGGCGCGCCGTACTTCTCGATGTTCGTCAGTACGCGCTTGTGCAGACGCGCGATCGCTTTCATGCGGCGAGTGACTTCTTCTGGGTCAGGACCCGTATCCGCGGGTTCTTCATCATCGTCGTCATCGTCCGACGCACGAGCCCCAGGGCTTGGGATCTCGTCGGGCTCATTTGGGTCGATGAAACCGACCACGAAATCCTGCATGCGGGTGTCGCCAGCTTCGACAGCCTCAGCGATACCGATGACTTGGTCTACAGCGGGCGGGAAGCCGGCGAGGGCGATCTTAACGTCGTTCAGGCCTTCCTCGATTCGCTTGGCGATTTCGATTTCGCCTTGGCGTGTCAGCAGCTCAACCGAGCCCATCTCGCGCATGTACATGCGAACGGGGTCGGTGGTGCGACCGAATTCAGCATCGACGGAAGCGAGCGCATCCTCGGCTTCATCCGCTGCGTCGTCGTCGTTGGATACGGCGTTGTCAGACAACAACAAGGACTCGGCATCGGGTGCTTTTTCGTGCACGGTGATGCCCATGTCGTTGATCATGTTGACGATGTCTTCAATCTGTTCCGGATCGACGATGCCGCTCGGCAGGTGGTCATTGACCTCCGCATAGGTGAGGTAACCCTGCTCCTTGCCACGGGCAATCAGGAGTTTGAGTTGCGACTGTTGATCGTTCGGTAATGCGCGTTTTTCGCTCAAGGGTTTTCCCCTTTGGTAGAGTCTGAAGCCAAGCCGGCAAGAATAGCATGTATGGTGTCTTTGAATCTAATTTTCAAGGGGTTTTCTGCATTTCGAGGCACTGCAAACAGTGTGCCAAAAACGCAAGTCTCGGCGTCTGCTTTCCTGGTGTTTAAGACCACCGGGTGATCACTAGGTTCCTCGTTACAAGGCTCGGGTTCTCGGTGATTGGCGCCAATCGATCGGGTAGAGAAGGGCAGGCCACTCGAGTGGTCGGCAACTGGCAGGGGCGCCTAATGCGACAATAACTCGGCAAGCTCGTTGGCTTCGGCCTGATTTATCGTGGCTTTGTCGGATTTCTCTGTCAGAACTTTGATCCGGTTCAGGTTGACGAGTTCTTGTTTTTCGTCGAGCGAAAGGCCGCTATCTGCTGACTTCGAAACCAGTGATGCATAGCGGTCATCGCGCACCATTTGCTCGAGTTGACGATAACAGCCGGCCAGTTCGGCGGCCGAGTCAGTGACGCTGTCGCTCTCTTGTAAGGCGCCCGCCAATTTCTCGAGATGCACGTAATTCGGATGGTCTCGCCATTGCTCCAACAGCACCGCGGGCTGAATATCCGGTCGCGCTTGGATCGTCGCGACGAGCTGACGAAGAATGTCGGCACCAGGGCGCTCTAGGTTTTCCAACGTCTTGAGGTCGAACCGCAATGCGGCGGCAGGCTCGTGAAGCAATAGTGTAATCGCGCGGCGCATCGGGCTCTGACGAGGATTGGCGCTAGTCAGTCGGCTGCGTTGGCGCGGCTGATCACTGGCGATCGTGGCGGGACCACCCATCATCTGGCGGACTTTCTTCTCATCGAGGTGGATTTCACTCGCGATCCGCTCCAGCAGTGTCTCTCGATAAAAACCTTCAGGCATTTTTGCGAGCAGTGGCTTCGCCATGGCCGCAACTTTGGCGCGCCCCTCGGCCGTGTCCGCTTCCACTTGCGCGGTGAGTTCGCCGATCACAAAATCGGATAATGGCAGGCTCTCATCCAGGCACTGCTCGAAGGCCTTAACGCCTTGGCTCGCCACCAGTGAGTCGGGATCCTGTCCGTCGGGCATAAACGCAAAACGTAGCTCACGCCCATCGGTCAGTTTGGGTAGCGCATTCTCCAGCGCACGCCATGCTGCTTTGCGGCCTGCGCGATCGCCATCGAAACTGAATACCACTTGATCCGTGAGTCTGAACAGACGCTCGATATGATCGCCCGTCGTTGCGGTGCCGAGCGTGGCAACGGCGAATCTCACGCCGTAACGCGCGAGCCCAACGACATCCATGTAACCCTCAACAACAACGAGCCGTGGTATGTCTCGAAGTTTCTGGCGGACTTCATAAAGACCATAGAGTTCTCGGCCCTTATGAAACAGTACCGTTTCGGGCGAGTTCAAATACTTCGGCTCCCCTTTGTCGAGCACGCGCCCGCCGAAACCAACGATACGTCCTCTCGCATCACGGATCGGGAACATGATTCGATCGCGGAAGCGGTCATAGTGCCCACCACTGTCACGTTCGATGATAAGGCCGGCGGCCATTAATAACTCGACGCTATTTTGGCTGTCAGGCATCGCTTTCAGCACGGTGTCCCAAGCGTCTGGCGCATAGCCGATACGAAAATCGCGTGCGGTATTGCCATCGATGCCGCGACGCTGAAGATACTCGATGGCCGGTGGGTGGTCTTTGAGTGCCTTCGTGTAGACCGTCGCGACGCGCTCCATGACTTCGAACAAGTGATCGATACGGCCATCGCGCGCCGGGCCTGTGCCAGCTTCGCGAGGTACCTCAAGGGACATCATGCCCGCGAGTTCTTCAACTGCTTCGACGAACGATAAATGATCGTGTTCCATCAAGAAGCCGAGCGCGGTGCCGTGTGCGCCGCAACCGAAACAATGATAGAAGCCTTTGTTCGGGCTGATCGTGAACGAGGGGGTCTTCTCCCCATGGAACGGGCAGAGCGCTTTGTACTCCCGGCCGGCTTTACGCAGCTCAATGCGGCTGCCCAGCACCTCGATGATATCGGCGCGGGCGATCAAGTCTTCGATAAAGCTCTGCGGTATGCGGCCTGCCATCGCGTGAGTCTACGGCTGCCGAGCCGTTACCCCAAGCGCGATTTGATATCTGCGCTGACCTTGCCCATGTCCGCTCGGCCCGCCGCTGCTGCTTTGACCGCAGCCATCACTTTACCCATGTCGCGCATCGACGCTGCACCGGTACTGCTGATCGCATCATCGATGATCGCGGCGAGTTCATCGTCACTGAGCGGCTCCGGCAGATAGACTTTAAGGACGTCGATCTCCGCCGCTTCAGCTGCCGCCAATTCCGGGCGACCGCCTTTCTCGTACTGACTGATCGACTCGCGCCGTTGCTTGACCATCTTCTCGATCACGGCCAACACGGCTGCATCATCGAGTTCAATGCGCTCATCAACCTCTCGCTGCTTCACAGCGGCCATGGCCATGCGGATGACGGTCAGCTTATCTTTCTCGCCACCTTTCATGGCGGCTTTCATGTCGTTGGTCAGTTGTTCTTTCAGCATGAGATTGACTCTACTTAATCGACCCTTGGGTCTTTTCGTTCACAAACAAAAACGGCCGCCCGTGGCGACCGCTTTGCGTTGGCCGCTTGGGCCAGTCAAACGTGGCTCGCTCAGTACAAGCGCACGCGACGGTTATTTTCACGAGACATTTTTTTCAAGTGGCGCTTCACAGCAGCTGCTTTCTTGCGCTTACGCTCCTGAGTAGGCTTCTCGTAATACTCACGACGACGCAGTTCGGTCAACACGCCGGCTTTCTCGCATGCGCGCTTGAAGCGGCGCAGGGCGGCATCGAAGTATTCGTTGTCTCTGACTTTAACGCTGGGCATAAGATCGCCTGTCCTTACAGTTTTTTGGCCCGCCAAGTGCACCGCACCGGCCGGCGTCATTCATTCAAAAAAAGTGATTCGCTGTTCAGTGGATCGGAGAGCCTCCGCCCGAGATCCCAGCAAATATGTCCCGAGACCTTTTGGCTGGGACAAAGATTGACTATTCTAGCGGGGTATTTGGCGCCTTGTAAAGGCTCTGGCGCCGTTTTCCGGAGGCGAAATGCGGGTTTTAGGCATAGAGACTAGTTGTGACGAGACGGGTGTGGCGATCTACGACACAGAACGAGGTCTCCTTGCCGACGAGATTTTCAGTCAGATCGAGAAACACGCTGAATATGGCGGTGTTGTACCAGAAATAGCCTCTCGGGATCATCTGACAAAGTTGGCGCCGATGGTTGAGCGTGTGCTGGATAATGCCGCGTTGGAAGCCAAGGACCTCGATGCCATTGCATATACAGCGGGGCCAGGGCTGATCGGCGCGCTGCTGGTTGGAAGTTGCTTCGCCAATGGCTACGCGGCCAGCCTTGATATCCCAGCCATACCCGTCCATCACATGGAGGCGCATTTGCTCGCGCCACACTTAGAAAAAGAGTCTCCGGACTTCCCATTTGTCGCGTTGCTGGTGTCGGGAGGCCATTCGATGCTCGTCGACGTCGCTCAACTGGGTCGTTACGACGTCATTGGCACAACCCTCGATGACGCGGCCGGAGAAGCGTTCGACAAGACAGCGAAACTGTTGGGTTTGCCGTACCCCGGCGGTCCTGCACTGTCGAAACTGGCGGAATCAGGCGATCCGTCACGGTTCGGTTTTCCGAGGCCGATGCTGTCGCGACCGGGCCTCGATTTTAGTTTCTCTGGCCTAAAGACTGCGGTGCTGATGGCGGTGCGTGAGTTGCAAGGCATCGCGAATAATCAACCGCCATTGCCGGGCGATACGCTGAGCGATGCGGATCGCAGAGATCTCGCCGCGTCTTTCCAGGCGGCGATTGTCGAGACGCTAGCGAAGAAGTGTCAGCGCGCGCTCGTACAAACACGGCGCAAGACGCTAATTGTCGCCGGCGGCGTTGGCGCGAATCGCCAGCTGCGAGAGCAATTGGCGGAGATGACGGCGGCGATGGATGCCACGGTGTTCTACCCGAGACCAGCGTTTTGCACGGACAATGGCGCGATGATTGCGGTTGCTGGCGCATTGCGCGCGACAAACGGCAGCAAAGACTACACAATACGCGCGACGCCGCGCTGGCCACTCGGTGACCTGACGGCGGCCTGAATTGACTGCTTACAGAATCAGACGACATGGACAAGATTTTTCTGAATGAGTTGACCATCGATGCGGTGGTCGGGCTGTGGGAATGGGAGCGCAAGATTACCCAGAAGGTCGTCGTCGACCTTGAGATGGCAGCGGATGCAGCCGCTGCGGCTGCCAGTGACAGTATTGAGGACACGCTCAACTACAAAGCGGTCGCTGACCGCGTCACAGCCTTCGTCGTCGAGCGCCAAGCGAAGCTTGTCGAAACACTGGCCGAAGGTATCGCGTCCATCGTGCTTGACGAGTTCGGTGTCCGATGGGTCAAGGTGACGATCAGCAAGCCTGGCGCGATTCGCGGTTCGCGAAATGTCGGTATCTGCATCGAGCGTGGCGCTGCAACATGACGACGTCGATTTACCTCGGGCTCGGCAGCAACCAGAACGCCGAGGCGCATTTGACCATGGCCTATCGCGAATTGACGTTACTCGTTGGACCACTGGTTGCTTCGCCGGTCTACCGCAATCCGCCGATTGGTTGCGATGGCGCGGACTTTCTCAACATGGTGGTCGGAGCCAGTACCTCGCTCGACCCGCAAAGCCTGCTAGATGCTTTTGAACGCATTCATCGGATGGCTGGCCGCGAGAGGCGAGGTCCAGGGCAGTCGGTGTGGACGCTGGATATTGATTTGTTGATGTATGGGGATGTCGTCAGTCAGCAATGGAAGCTACCGCGCCGAGATTTGATTGAATGCGCGTTTGCCGCGAAGCCGATGGCCGATATTGCGCCCGATGTGACGCATCCGGTGACCGGCGAGCGCATGGCAGACATTTGGTCTCGGATGTCGCAGAAAGCCGACGCTTTAGTGCCTGTCGAGATTGCGTTCACGCGACCGGAACCCTCGGCTGCGGTTATCCTCTAACACTTGAATAATGTGAAGTGGGCGTGACAAAGCACTGCCTTTCTTGCGTTATGCTTTGATGACACGCGATGACAGCCCCCGGGGGGAGACATGAAGCGAATAACAGGATTTTTTGTGGCGAGCGCCTTGATACTAACTGGCTGCGGTGGAGGCAGCGGTGGTGGTGTGACCGGCCCTGAGGTTGGTTCAGATGCTTGCTCCATCGATGGCCAGAAGCAGTTTGTGCTCGACCAGATGCGCGATGTGTATTTCTGGAATGACCTACTACCGACCAGCGTCAATCTGGCGAGCTATGATTCTCCGGAGGCGTTGCTTGAGTTTTTGACCAGCTTCCAACCGCTCGACACCTTCAGCTTTATCGGCAGCGCGGCAGCGGATGCCGCGTTCTTCGGCGAAGGACAGTTCGTCGGCTTCGGCTTTAGCTCTCGTTTCGTGAGTGATAACGAGGTGCGTTTCACGCGCGTCTTCGCCAACAGTCCTGCGGGCTTGGGTGGTTTGGCGAGGGGCCAAACGCTCGTTGCCGTCGACGGGCGGAGTATCGCTGAGATTGAGGCCAACGAAGGCCTTAGTGCGGCATTCGGTCCTTCCGAAGAAGGGATCGAGCGCACGTTGACCATTCTCCAGAATGGAGTCGAGCGTGATGTGACGTTAACCAAGGCGGTCGTGACTATTGATCCGGTGCCGCAAATTGGCACGTTTGAAGTCAGCAATGTGACTTATGGGTACATCGAGTTTTACACGTTCATCAGCACAGCGAATGCTGAGCTCGATACCGTTTTCGGTCAGTTCGCGGCAAACAACATCAACTCCGTCATTATCGATATGCGATACAACGGCGGCGGTCTTGTCAGTGTGGCAGAACGTCTCGGGGACCAATTGGGTGGCATTACCAATGAAGGTGACATCTTCTCCGATACCCGATTCAACGCCAACAACGCGGCGTCGAATAGTATCCGTCGCTTCCAGCGTCTGGCTTCCTCCGTCAACCTAACTGAGTTGGTGGTGCTGACATCCGGCGGCACCGCATCGGCGAGCGAGTTAGTCATCAACGGTCTTGAACCGGTCACCTCGGTGCGGCTGGTTGGTGCCAATACGTTCGGAAAGCCAGTAGGCCAGGTTGGCATCACATTCTGCGACAAGATTTTGCGTCCAACCGCATTTGAAACCGTAAATGGCCTCGGGGAAGGTGGCTTCTTCGACGGGCTGCCGGTCGATTGCGAAGCGGTAGATGATCTCGATACGCCGACGGGCAGTCGACAGGACCCAATGGTCGACACCGCGCTGACGTTGCTCTCCACTGGTATCTGTCCTGCGCCCGCCGTCCCGGTTACGACCAAGCCGGCTGTCGATCCTCGTTCATTGCCGGTTTTGAAGCCACGCAATGCGGCCGAGGAATACGCCTACGCTTATTAGTGCGGTGCGGTATTGATCTGACTTTAAAGCCCGCCGCTGTGCTGCAGCGACGGGCTTTTTTTTATGCGCTTTGCGGGTGCTCTCATCGGCGTGATAGCTATGCGACAATGACAGTCGGGTGGCAAAGCTCACCGTGCTCGTTGGATTTCGGATTGCGCTATTGATGTCGTTGCCACCAGTTGACCCAGAAACACTTGCTCATAGCGCTAATGCCGTTGGCCATCTCAAAGCGCGTGTCGCCGCATCGGGTGGCGCGCTCAGCTTCGCCGCGTTTATGCACGAAGCGCTGTACGCGAATGGCTATGGCTACTACGCGGCAGGTAATCGAAAATTCGCCGATGGCGGAGACTTCACGACGGCACCGGAGCGCAGTCCGCTGTTTGCAGCTGTGATCGCGCGCCAGTGTGCCGCGGTGTTTGACACGATTGGGAAAGCCGCCATCGTCGAATTCGGTGCGGGCAGTGGCGTGCTCGCGTCGGATCTGCTGTCGCAACTGGCTGCGGCCGATAGCCTGCCGGAAACGTATTACATCATCGAGGTGAGCCCGGATCTTCAGGCGCGCCAGCGTGCGTTGCTCGAGGCTCGGGTTGGCCATCTACCGGTGAGGCTTGAATGGGTTGCCGACCCCTCGTCGTTACAACTCGATGGGATTGTGATCGGCAATGAAGTGCTAGATGCATTACCTGTCGAGCGTTTCAAAATCGATGATAACGGTTTACAGGCGCAGTGCGTGACGGTTGTGAACGATACGCTCGCGCTCGACTGGCGACCTGCCAGCGAGGCGCTCGATCGAGCGGTTACGGCACTTCTGCGTGTCTTGCCACACGCGCTGCCCGTCGGCTATCAAAGCGAGTATTGCCTCGCGCTGGAATCGTTTCTCGATGTTGCCGCTGGTATTTTGCGCCGCGGCGCTATTGTGCTGAGCGACTATGGTTATGGTCGTCGTGACTATTATGCGCCGGATCGCACCAACGGTACGTTGCTATGCCACTATCGCCATCACGCACACGCAGATCCGCTGTGGCTACCAGGTGCGCAAGACATCACGGCCTGGGTGGATTTTTCTCGCGTCGCAGAGCATCTCGATCACTTGCAAATGCGCTATCTCGGGTTTACGACGCAGGCGCAGTTTTTACTTGCCGGCGGCTTGCCTGCGATCATCGAGTCATATGATGATCCGTTCGTCGTTGCTGATGGTGCAAAAGCACTATTGATGCCCGGTGAGATGGGTGAACGATTTCGTTTTATCGGATTCGCACGAGACTGCGACATCACATTGACCGGATTTTCTGGTCGTGACTACGGGACACAACTATGAGTCTGATCGAAATTATCGTGTTGGCTATCGTTCAAGGGCTAACAGAGTTCTTGCCGATTTCCTCTAGCGGACATTTGATCCTCGCACCGGCGTTTCTTGGTTGGGGCGACCAAGGGCTTGCGTTCGATGTCGCGGTGCATGTCGGCACACTGGCAGCAGTGGTGTGGTTTTTTCGTGACGATATTTGGCAGATGATTCGCGCGTTTTTTCGTCAGACGCAATCAGACCTATCCGACGTTGATCGCCAACACGCTCGACTGGCGTGGTTCATTATCGCGGCGACGATCCCCGTTGGCATCGTTGGTATTGTCTTTCGCGACTTTATTGAGGCTTACTTGCGCTCGCCAGCGGTCATCGCGGCGACGACTGCCGGATTCGGTGTGCTCTTATATCTCGCCGAGAGGTTTGGTCGCTCAACCAGAGCGCTCGCTAATATGCGCGTCAGCGATGCGGTTGCGATTGGCGTGGCGCAAGCATTGGCGCTGATCCCCGGTACTTCACGCAGTGGCGTCACGATGACGGCCGGCTTAGCGATGGGGCTCGACGTGAAATCGGCAGCGCGCTTCTCGTTTCTACTCTCGATACCCGTGATTGTTTTGGCAGGTGGTCTTGAGGCGATCAAGCTTGTAGAGAGTGGCGTGTCGGTCGACTGGCGTACGTTGATCATCGGTGCCGCGTTTTCAGCCGTCGTGGCTTACCTGACCATTCGCTTTTTTCTGAAGTTCATCTCGTCGATCGGTATGCTGCCGTTCATGATTTACCGACTGGCGCTCGCTGCGTTGATCTTCTACGTTTTTGTTTGATCACGTCTTCGGATCGCTGTCGCTGATTCGAGGAGATGCGATGGTTCTTGCGACGCATTTAGCGTGGTTCGGTCCGTTGTTCCCACTCGCGTTTGACGGCCTTAATCGCCGTCAGCCGTGCACGATCAACAGCCTCTCCAAACGCTTTACCGGTGACGCCAGTGGCGGCAATCTCTTCGTTGCTCACGGACAAAGCCGCGTCCAATGCATCGAGAAAATACTGCGCTTGCGGATAGTCCCTGTCTTCGAGTCCGGTGCGACCTTTCGCGTCCGCCTCACAGGCGAGAACGAAACGTTTCAGGTGCACGGGATCACGAAAAGCACCCATCGCTTTCAGTGCATTGAGCAGCGTCCGGGCACGGAGCTCGAATGCGCGGTGACAATGGGTATGAAACTCCGCAACATGTTCAGCCAGTCGTTTGTAGCTATTGGGAACTTTGAGTCGCTCACACACTTTGCTGACCAGTCGGGCACCGGCGGTTTCATGGCCGGGATGTGATGGCAGTTTGTCTTTCGGTGTCAGCGCCTTACCAAGGTCGTGCATCAAACCCGCAAAGCGTATCGTTGTGTCGTCGCTCATGCTGGCTGCTTGATCGATGACCAACAGTGTGTGCAACCCAGTATCGATTTCGGGATGCCACTTTTCTGGCTGTGGGACACCGAACAAGGCGTCGACTTCGGGCAATATCACCGCCAATGCGCCGCACGCACGCAAAACACGAAAAAACACGGAAGGCGTGTCATGGGTGAGCGCACGCTGCATTTCAGACCAGACGCGCTCGGCTGTTAGATGCTCGAGTTCGCCTGCCGCGACAATATCGGTCATTAGGCGCATCGTGAGTGTGTCAATGACAAAACCCTGATTGACAAAGCGGGTCGCAAAACGCGCCACACGCAGCACGCGTAACGGATCTTCGATGAAGGCATCGGAGACGTGTCTTAGAACGCGATTTTTAAGATCGATATGCCCGTCGTAAGGGTCGATGAGGTTTCCGTTTGCATCCTCTGCGATGGCATTGATCGTTAAGTCGCGCCGTTGAAGATCTTCTTCCAGTGTCACGTTATCGCTGAAGTCGACCGTAAAGCCCTTGTAGCCATGGCCCGCCTTGCGCTCTACGCGGGCCAATGCGTATTCTTCGCCGCTATGCGGATGAAGGAACACAGGAAAATCCGCGCCCACCTGCTTGAAGCCTCGCGCCAGCATATCGTCAGGTGTGGCGCCGACGACAACCCAATCGCGGTCTTTGACGGGCAAGCCGAGCAGTCGGTCGCGCACAGCGCCACCAACAAGGTAATACTCAAGGCCTTCTGTCATATTCATCGATGGGTTTGTCGATCGCCAAGGGGGCGAAGTGGTTCCTATGCGCTTTAGTGTACCGAAGCTCGTTGTCATCGTCGTCATCTGCCACTGGTTGAGTGGTTGCTATTACTGGCAGGCGGCGCAAGGGCAGTGGTCACTGTCTCGCGCTCGTGTACCGGTGGATGTCGTGGTCGCCGATGCGAAGACCGACGATACGAGCAGACGAAAATTGTCCCTCGCCAGAGAGGCGCTCGAGTTTGCGCATCGGGAGCTCAAGCTTCCAGATAACGGTAGCTACAAAGACTACGTCGCCCTGGATCGCGACTATGTTGTCGTCAATGTGTTTGCGGCGGCGGAATTCTCTCTAGCGCCAAAGACCTGGTGTTACCCAATAGCCGGTTGTCTTGCCTATCGTGGCTATTTCGATGCTGAGGATGCCGCCAAGAAAGCGACGCGAATGCGCGAGCAGGGTTATGACGTCATGACGGGTAAGGTGCCGGCCTATTCAACACTTGGACGTTTCCGTGACCCGATTGTGAGTACGATGCTGTCGCGCAGTGACGATGGCCTCGTGTCGTTGCTGTTTCATGAATTGGCGCATCAGGTGGTCTATGTACAAGACGACACCGCCTTTAATGAGTCATTCGCAAGCGCCGTTGCCGAGATTGGGCTTGCCCGCTGGCGCGACGCCGGAAATCCTGTGGCCGATATCGATCATGACAAGCGACGTCGGATTCGTCAGCGATTGTTTGAGCTTCTCGCTGAGCTGCGGTCTGATCTTTCTATGATTTATGAAATGACAGCGTCCGTTGATGAAAAACGACGGAAAAAGCAGGCGCGCTTCGACGCGCTGGCGAGCGCTTGGCGAGCGACAGGGGCAACAAGCCGTCCCCCAGTGAATAACGCGGCCTTGGTGCCGTTGGCGCTCTACAACGATTTAACCCCGGCATTTGTGCAGCTTTACGAACAATCCGGTCGGGACATGGGCGTGTTTCTGGAAGCGGTTCAACAGTTGGCAGCGCGCCCGAAAGCCGAGCGCGACCAGGTCTTAACCGATCTCGCCGAACCGTAAATTGGGGTGGCAGCTAGCGTCCGGCGCTTTTGCGAAATTCGTCAAAGCGCGCGTTGCGCCCGGATTTCTTGAGGTAAGTGGGTGCTATGGCTTCGAGTGGTGTCGCGTTAATGCCGAGCTCTGCGAGACCATCTTGATCGCTGATGCTGTGTACTGTCAGCGAGCGAAAATTGTCCATTGAGAACGGCTTGCCAGGAAACAAACCGAAGACCCGCGCCTGCATTTTCGCCAGCGCGTCGGGCAAGCCGATAATCGGTCGCGACAGCCCAAGCAATTGTCCGACATACGACACGAGCTCGCGGAGTGAATACACCTTGGGTCCAACCAAGGGATAGGTCTTGCCGATCGACTTAGATTGGTCCAATGCAGCGACGAAAGCGGCTGCAACGTCGCGGACATATACTGGCGCAAAGCGGGCATTCGCGCGCGCCAGGGGCATGAACGGCGCGATGCGCAACAAGCCGGCGAAACGATTCATGAAACCATCGTCAGGGCCGAAAATGACGGACGGTTGGAAAATCGTCCAGGCGAGCGTCTCAATGGGGACGCTGCGGATAGCGTCTTCGGCTTCGCCTTTACTTCGCAGGTAATCGGATGGTCCATTCTTGCTGTCAGCGCGCAGCGCGCTCATCTGCAAGAAACGCTTTACACCAACCGCCTGGCAAGCGGTGGCGACCGATTTGGTGAGATCGCGGTGGGCGATATAAAAACCCTTGCCACCATGATGGCCTTCCTCGTTCAAGATTCCGATCAGGTTAATCACCACATCGGCATCCTGGAATACGCGCTCCAGATCGGATTGTTCGTGGACATTCGCTGCGACGAGCTTCACGTTTGGATCGACGTAGAGTCCTTGCGCTAGCTCGCAATTGCGCGTGGGCACGGTGATGCGGTAGCCGCGCTTACCAAGCGCATTGACTATTTCGCGACCGACGAAGCCAGTGCCGCCAAGAACGACACAGTGTTTGGTATTTTGCATAGGCTTAATTATAAGCGACTCAGCGCGCTAACCGTGCTCTCTTTTGGTGCGATCAGCGGCAGACTGTCGGAAAGCTTGAGCGTGTCGCTGTTAAGGCGCCATCCAAAGACAATTTTTGCAGCGAGTACACGTTGCACGTAGGCGCGGGTTTCATCATAAGCAATCGACTCTATCCAGACATCCGCTGGCATGGCGGATGTCTCGGGCAGCCATCGTTCAACCCGGTGCGGCCCAGCATTGTACGCGGCGGCGGCAAGAGCAGGGTGTTCGAATCGATTCAAGAGCTCCCCTAAATAGCGCGTGCCAAGCCGGATATTACTGTCAGCGTTCTTGAGGGTTTCGATCCCTTGCCAGCGAAGGTTGTCCTTCTTCGCCATACGCTTGCCGGTTGCTGGGATGAGCTGCATCAAACCCCAAGCGCCAGCCGATGAGCGCGCCTCACGGTCATAGAGGCTCTCGCTGCGAAGTATGCCGAGCGCGAACGTCGGGTCGACACCGTGGTTTGCGCTGTACGCCTCGACGGCGTCGCTGAACGCCAGCGGATACCGGATTTCAAGATCATCCCAGAGCTTGAGTGTGCCTAGTATCGCGATGGCCTCTCTGTGCCAACCCCACCGGTGCGCCAGGATCGCGGCTTGGGTTTTGACGTCAGTACTGCGGGTTCTGAGCGCGCGTTGCCACTCGGCGGCTGCGCGTTGTGTTTGCCCGACAGCATGCAGTTCTTGCACACGCACGATTGCCGGCTCTGCTAGTAGCGCTTGCAATAGGGTTTCGTCTGCTGTCAGCGCGGCAGGTGCCATGCCGTAGCGAACACCGCGATGATCTGCCGCGAGGAATCCATAGAAACTGCGCTCTTCCGCGACACGGGTCATCAAGCCGTTCGCCGCTTCTGTTTGCCCCAACATACCGAGCGCTTTGGCCTCCCAGTAGCGCCACCGGTCGCTGGCTTGTGCGTCATCTGGCAGCAACGCGATGACCTGAAGCACGCGCTGCCAATTGCCGACCCGAAGTGCGGTGCGAATCTCCCACTCCAGCAGTCGCTGGTCGCGATGGCTCTCTGGTACCGCGGCGATCAGTGCCGCGGCGAGGGGCTCATGATCTTGCGAGCCGGCAATGGCGATGTAACGCAGTGTGGCACCCCGTTGTTCAGCGCTGAACCGGTTGTTTCGATCGAGTTTCTTAAAGGCGCCGCTTGCTGCTGGCGCGTCTGACAACGCGAGTCGCCGCGTCGCGTAAACCAATTGCGCGGCGCTAAAGCCCTTAGCATTCGCGAGTGTTTTGGCGGGTGCGCGTGATGCTTCACGCCAGCGCGCGACGGTGGCTTTGGCTGTTTCATCGCCGAGCAAACCCGCGAGGTAACCAGCAAGTCCGAATTTCCTTGCGTCGATCGCGAGTTGCAGGCGCTCACGTATCAATTGATCGTTGATGACGCCATTTTTCTTCAGCAAAGAAAAGGCGGGATCACAGTAGTCATGTTGTGATCGCCCAACCAACCACAAGCGCGCCGCCATCTCCTGAACGTCATCGCCTCGCGCGCGATAAGCTCGCAGGGCAAAGCAGTCAAGCGCGTCCAAGCGCTCGTTCGCATAATGTTGTTCATAAAAGCGGAGGTAAGGGGTCCAGTCGCGACTTCTGCCTAAGTAATTCGCGTAGCGATAGCGGAGCCGTCGGACGGGCGCGAGATCGCCATGCGCTTGCATGAAAGCATCGAGCTCCGCTGCTGGCGT
>JBCAZE010000060.1:0-16731 GCA_039700805.1 Pseudomonadota bacterium
GGATGCGCGTGGCTGGCACTACCTCGCAAGTTGACGCACACTGCAGCCAGTGTTGGTTGTATTCACTGTCTTCATGTCTGACCCACGTTCGATTTGCCTGCTTCGACTCTCCGCCATCGGCGATTGCTGCCATGCATTGGCCGTGGTGAGGACCTTACAAAAGCACCTTCCCAAAACGGCACTCACTTGGGTGATCGGGCGCACAGAAGCGAGCCTCATGTCTGGGCTAGACGGTGTTGAGCTGCTGGTTTACGACAAGACCGAGGGACGCGGTGGTCGCAAAGCACTATCAACGGCCCTTGGGGATCGCGAGTTTGACGTGTTACTGAATATGCATGCGAGTTGGCGCGCAAACCTTGTGAGCCGCGTTATCAGAGCAAAACGACGCATCGGATTTGATCGCTCGCGCGCACGTGACAGCCAGTGGCTATTCAGCGATGAGCGCATTGCCAGTCAGCACCGTCCACATGTTATTGATGGCATGTTCGGCTTCGCCGAAAAAGTTGGCGTCATGCACCGTGAGTACGACTGGCGGCTCCCAATCGACGACACCGACTATACATTTGCTGATCAGTACTCGGATAAACCGCTGCTGGTGATAAGCCCTTGCTCCAGTGAACGCGCACGGAACTTTCGTAATTGGCCTGTGGATCGATTTGTCGCCTGTGCTACAGCGGTTTCGAATCGCTACGGTGCACGGGTCGTCGTCACAGGCGGCGGCACCGACCTCGAGAAAAGCTACGCCGAACGTATTGTTGCTGAGGTCCCAGACGCAGTTGACCTGGTCGGTCAGTCGTCGCTTAAACAGCTCGCCGCATTGATCTCGCGATCAACGGCAGTGTTATGCCCCGACTCTGGGCCGGCACATATCGGCACCGCTGTTGGAACGCCAGTCGTCGGTTTGTTCGCCACCTCCAATCCCGGCCGAACAGGGCCATCGCGCGATCAACAGTGGATTGTTGACGCCTACCCACAAGCCTGCGAAAAGTTCTTGTCAAAGAGCGTCGACGACGTCCGTTGGGGACAGCGCGTGCGCCACCCGGAGGCGATGTCATTGATCAGTACCGAGGCCGTACTGGAGAAGCTAAACGCATTATTCGGCCAGTAGCGCGCGAAGCTCGTCCATCACACGCTCTGGCCTAATGCCATTGAGGCAATTCAGATGCTCTAACGGACACACTCTCTTAAAGCAGGGACTGCAGTCGAGCTCGAGATGAATGATGCGCGCACGTGGCGTCAGTGGTGGCGTGAAATGGGGTGAGGTCGAGCCGTACAACGCGACAATTCGCGTACCGACAGCAGCTGCCATATGCATCAAGCCAGAATCGTTGGTGACAACCGCGTCGCAGGCCGCCAAAAGATCGCAAGCTTCGGCAAGCGTCGTATCTCCGCAACAGTTGATCGCTTGGCCACCAGAGTGATTCACGATCTCATCACCCGCGTCGCGATCCCCGGGGCCACCAAGCACGGCAACGCGGTAATCGCTCTGTGAAAGCAGTCGGGCCAGCGCACCAAAGTTTGCGAGCGGCCAGCATTTGGCCGGGCCGTATTCCGCGCCAGGCAATAACGCGATCAAAGGCTTGTTCTTGCCCAGTCCGAGTTTACGGCGAATATCATGTTGGGCGACTTGATTGCTGGTTAATAGCGGCCTTGGCAGCGCATCGGGCAGTGACTCGCCGGGGTCTAGGCCGAGCGCTGTGAATCGTTTGACGGTCTGATCAAGTCGCGCACGATCGAACGGTCGGATGTCATTTAACAATCCAAACCGCAACTCCCCTTTGAAACCTGTCCTACGCTCGATACCAGCAAACCAAGGCACCAGAGCGGCTTTGGCCGAGCGCGGCAAGACAATCGCTTGCTCGTAGCGTCTCGCGCCGAGCTCACGCCCGAGCGAGCGCCGCTTTCCCCAACCGAATTCACCATGTCGAACATCCAACGCGATGCCGCGACGAACTTCTGGCATCCGTTGAAGCACCGGCAACGACCATCGTGGCGCGACAACATCTATCGCTCGTGTAGGATCCTTCTCGCGCAGCAGGCGAAACAATGACTGCGCCATTATCATATCGCCCACCCAAGAAGGGCCGACGACCAGAACCGAACGGGTGGTCACGAGGCGGTCAGGACAGAGAGGTAACGATCAACGCCGGTCTCGACATCGTTAAACTCGCGGTCGTATCCCACCCCGCGTAGTGAACTAAGATCGGCTTCGGTGAAACTCTGATAAGCGCCTTTTAGGTGCTCTGGGAATGGGATGTACCGAATCTCGCCAGCACCATGGTGACCGATTACAGCGTTGGCCACGTCGTTGAACGTCTGCGCGCGCCCGGTACCGCAATTGAACACGCCACTGACATGTCGGTGCTGATACATCCAAACGTTGACGTCTACGACATCGTCGACGTAGACGAAATCCCGACGCTGCTCACCATTTGCGTAACCGTCGGCCCCTTCAAACAATCGTACTTCATTGTCGTCACGCAACTGATTGTTGAAGTGCCAAGCCACGCTCGCCATGCTGCCTTTGTGCTGCTCGCGAGGACCGTAAACATTGAAATATCGAAGACCAACGACTTGCGTCTGCAATGAGGTTGCATGACGACGAAAATACTGGTCGAACAGCAGTTTCGAATAACCGTAGACATTGAGCGGTCGTTCATTGCGAGGATGTTCATCAAACGTTGTGCTGGCCCCATAGACAGCCGCCGACGATGCATAGATGAAAGGAATACCACGACGTTCACAGAAGGCCAACAGACGCTTCGAGTACTCGAAGTTGTTCGCCATCATGTATCGGCCATCCCATTCAGTGGTTGTCGAACAGGCGCCTTGGTGGAAGACAGCGCTCACATCACCGAATGCATCCGGCTGGTCGAGCCTCGCCAGAAAATCATCTCGGTCAAGATAATCCGCGATCTTAAGGTCAACGAGATTCTGATATTTGTGGCCGTCGGTCAGGTCGTCGACAACGGTGACCAACTCGGCCGTTTCACGGTTGAGCCGGGCAACGAGATTTGCGCCGATAAAGCCAGCACCGCCGGTCACGATAATCATGGATCAGTCCGCCAAGATGTAGACCGCACCGCAGTAAGGGCACTTGGCCCGGCCTGTCTCCTCAACCGGTACATAGACGCGCGGATGTGAATTCCACAACATCATATCGGGCATCGGGCAGGACAACGGCAGGTCCGCGCGAGTGACGGTGTATTCATGATCTGCGTTGGCACGCTTAAGTGTCGTTGCGGAATGATTCTTGGTTGTCACAGCGACAAACTCCACTGTCTTGATTGATGATTGCGGCGCAGTATACCACTCGCGTCAGCGCGAAGATTCAATCCGTGTGTTGATTGAGGAAGCGGTCACGCTGGCGGACGATCAGGGCTCTAACCTCCGTCAATTGAGAATCATCGACAATTGAGCGCCGGCTATTCAACGCGTTGCGATGCACCGCTTCACGTAGCTCTCGGTAAGCTTGTTGCAGCGACGCCGTCGTAGAGCGCTCGAGCACGCCGGCATCCGCCAAGCTGTCCAGTTGCCTGATGTTATCGGTGTACTCGAGCAATGTGGGATACCGGTCGGCATATTTGAGCACTAAGAACTGCACAAGAAACTCGAGATCGGCAATGCCGCCATGATCTTGTTTGACATCAAACTCACCCTTACCGCTACGCGAGAGGTTGTCTCGCATCTTCTTGCGCATTTGCCCAACTTTCTCGCGCAACGAATCACGCGCCACGGCATCGGTGAGCACAGCCGTTCGAATCTGGAGAAAGCCGCGAGCGATACTTGCCGCACCCACGACGGGACGGGCTCGCGTTAGCGCCTGGTGCTCCCATGTCCATGCATCGTTGCGCTGATATCGCTCGAAGGATGCAAGACTAGAAACAAGAAACCCCTTGCGACCGCTTGGGCGCAGGCGCGTGTCGATTTCATACAGTTGTCCGTCACCGGTTTGTATCGCGAGGAACGCGACAAGTCGTCGAGCCAGACGCGAGACGAATTGCTGGTTGTCAATAACGCGCGGGCCGCTCGTTTCTCCATCCGGCAGATCATGAAGAAAGACAATATCGAGATCAGATCCGTAGCCAAGCTCCAGTCCACCGAGTTTGCCGTAGCCGACAATCCCGAATTTCCTGTCTTTGCCGGTTGCACCCGCGGGCAAGCCCGTCAGCGCGACAAGATCCGCCCACGCGATTTCAAAACAGGCCTCGAGAATCAGTTCAGCGACATCGCTCAATCGATCACTGACCTTCATGATCGGCAGATGCCCCAAACAATCGGCGGCCGCGACGCGGAACCAGGCGGCTTGAGCAAATCGGATTAGCGCATGCATCCGACCCTCGGCATCGTCATTGCGCACTTCATCCAACATTCGCGCCAATCGATCACTCAACATATCCCGGCTTAGTGCTGCACCTGCCTCGCCGGTCTCCAATAGCTCGTCCAGCAGCAGCGGATAAGCCGCCAAGCGTCGCGTCACTGACTCACTGGCGGCCGCGATATCGATCAACCGTGTCAGCGCAGCAGGCTGCTCATTGAGAAGACTGAGATACGCACTCCGCCGCGTCACGGCAGTGGCGACGGACAACACGCGCTCCGCAATCAACGCCGCATCGTCGCGACCCTGAATCGCATCAACCAACAAGCTAACAAAACGGTTCAAACGAGCGATCGCCTCGCCTTCCAGTTTCAGCCGCCGGCAATCGTCGAGAAAGCGGGAAACAACATGATGCAGCCGCGTATCCGCATCTCCGCCGTTGAGTATCGTCGCGACATCCGCTGGATCGGCCTTGAGCCAATCAACGCGCGCTTCAGGATCGGTATTGCTCGATATCTCTTCCGGCAACAGATCACCGAAGACGCTCGCCACGAACTGCCGATGTTGCTCCAACTGACGGTAAAGTGACGGCCAGTCATCCGCGCCCATCACGAGCGCGAGCGCCTGCCGACTGGCGGAATCGTCGGGAAGGCTATGGGTTTGTCTATCGGCGAGCGCCTGCAAGCGATTCTCGAGCTGGCGCAAAAACGAATAAGCAGCATAGAGCCGCTCGGCATCCGCAGCGGTTAGGCAGCCTGCGTCACTAGCAGCCTCCAACGCCGGCTTTAACTGTGGCGTGCGCATCGCCTTCAAGTTGCCGCCGCGGATCAGCTGCCAAGACTGGACGATAAACTCGACTTCGCGAATCCCGCCGGGCCCAAGCTTGAGATGCTCACGCATGTCCTTGC
Source organism: Pseudomonadota bacterium (assembly GCA_039700805.1). GTDB lineage: Bacteria > Pseudomonadota > Gammaproteobacteria > Steroidobacterales > Woeseiaceae > CALBPI01. The sequence continues at coordinate 5,227 of JBCAZE010000060.1, forward strand.
GCGCGACCTCGCGCGCGATCATCTGCTTCATGCTGCGCAACGAGTCAAGCACACCGAAGTCGAGATAGCGACGATAGACGAACGGTCGCAGCACCTGATCTCTAAACTGCGCAAGCTCACTGTCTTTAGCTAGCGAAGCACGCTGCGGTGCGATAAAACGCGCCTTGACGAACGCATAACGCTCCCAATCACGCCCGTGTGTCTGAAGATAACCCTCAAGCGCTGCGAAACTCACTGTCAACGGGCCACTGTCACCGAACGGTCTAAGACGCGTATCGACGCGAAACACTCGGCCGTAAGCGGTCATTGCGTCCAACAACTCGATGATGATTCGTGCCTCGCGCAACGTGTACTCACTCGCGGCAAGACTCCGGCGGCCGTTACTCTCGCCATCGCCGCTGTAAACAAAAATCACATCGATATCGGAAGAGAAGTTCAGCTCATTGCCGCCGAGCTTGCCCATACAGATGGTATAAAGATGGCAGATTTCACCCGCGCTGGTGTGTAGCTCCCCGAAACGTTCACGCATGCGCTCTCGCGCAATTAGCATCGCTGCTTCGAGACAAACATCAGCGAGCTCGCTCAGTGCCGATAGGGTCGTATCGAGGCTGGCGTCACCTGCCAACTCTGACCATGCAATCGCCAACATGCGGTGTTTGCGAAAACGACGCAGCGCAACGCTCGCGTCGGACTCGGCATCCAGCAGCGCGGTTAGGTCCGCGCGTTCGGGCATGATGTCGCGCGCTTCATCGGCCAGGAACTGCGCTGCGAAAGCTGGTTCCTTCAGTATCGTGTCGCGTACGAATTCACTAGCGATGACTGCTCGCAGAAGTCCCCAGTCACTCGGTCGATCGGGCAATTCGGCAAGCGATGCCGCGACGTTTGGCGCCAAATGGGAGAGGTTCGAGAAAAAATCTTGAAACGAGGATACAAGCTCGGGCGCAACACCCAACGTCGCTGGCAGCGATAAATGGTGATTGATTTCGCCTGGCATATGCCAAGCCTAGCGCAAGCCTTGCGAAGTGAGAAAAAAATGCGCCATCGGACCTCGAAAAAGGCGTGTGCTGAAGGGGTTTTTCCGAACCCCGACGACGCTTACACGGTTTGGCAGCCCTTGCCTGTTATTGTTATGGCCGCTCCTTGGCTTGTTACCGGTATCGGCCGCACCATCCTGGTTGCGGGACCCGGCCCAAGCTAGAAAGTGCCAACGTTCAACGTGATCATGGCCACCAGAAAAGCCGCGTAGATCACCGTCAAAATCACAACAGAGGTCTCAAGATCTCCGGCAAGCGTTCCTCGCTTATCGTTGCTTGTGTCTGCTGTTGTCATACATCCAATCCTGCTGTCGTTGTAACGGCTCCATTACGCCGTATGACTGGGGACTGCGGTAAGGCGGGCGAATATCTCACCCCGACAACAATTTTTTTTAGAACAGCCCGAGATCTAGGCCAGCGGCGAAAGTTTCAGCTAAAACTGTGACTTGCGCGAAGAATGACTCATCGAATTCGCCTTGCAGTAGCAGTGGCGACTGAACGGATCGCCATCGCAGGCCCGTGGTGATCCGATCGATCGCCAGAAGACTACCGGCGCCGTCCTGTCCCGCTCGCACATAGACGGCGAATGGCAGCCCTTCGGTCTTCTCAAGACAGGGGTAGTAGATTCGCTCAAAGAAGTCTTTGGTCAATCCGGCGATAGAGCCGAAATTCTCGGTTGTTCCGATCAGAATCCCGTCGCATGCCAAGACGCTTTCGACGTCTGCCTCAAGGCTCTCTCGACAATCGAGCGCGACGTCGTATTGAGCAATTGCCTTAACAGCGACGTCACGCAGTTGACGTGTATTGATGGAAGGGGCGTGACTGACGAACAGAAGTTTGCGCATGCCACCAGCATACGCGCTGCGCGTGAAAAGGTCAGCGCGGCGCAGCGCCGACGGGTCGGCCAGCGCGGAGTTTCAAACGATCAGTGATATCAACAACGGTCGCGGCCGACTCGGTACCGCGGAGCTCGTCCGTCAGCGGTCGGGGTTTGCCAACCAAAAAGCCCTGGGCATAGGTGACACCGATGTCCACAAGCAAATCGCGAACGTCGTCCGTCTCAACGCACTCGGCCACGGTTTCGAGGCCCATGACGCGGGCGACTTCCGAGATGGCGGTGACCATCGCCTCGGCGGTCTTACTTTCAGAGATTTCCTGAACGAAGCTACCGTCGATCTTCAACGTATCAACGGGCATGTCGCGCAGATAGGCGAACGAGCTCAATCCAGCGCCGAAGTCATCGAGTGCCAGCCGGCAGCCAAGGTCACGCAGGCCTTGCATGAACGCGATCGCCGACTCTCGATTCGAGATTGCTGCTGTCTCAGTAATTTCAAAACAAATCTGTTCGGGTGCAAGCGCACATGATTTGACGCTATCGGCCACGAACTGATGGAACGCAGGATCGCCGAGGGATTGACCCGACAGGTTGATCGCGAATGATGCATTCTCGATAAAAGCTTGATCCTCGCAGCGATCGATTTCCGCGAAGAACTTCTCGATGACCAGCCGGTCAACCTTCGGCATCAGTTGGTATTGTTCAGCCGCCTCGAAGAACTGCTCGGGCAGCAAGATATCGCCGCTCAGCCCAACCATACGCAGCAGCACCTCATAATGATGCGCACCGGCACTACTCTCTAGCGCCAGCGGCACGATCGGCTGTACGTCGAGCGTGAAATCGCCGTGTTCGATCGCGTCCTGCAAGCGGGTGAACAAGTGCAACGTATCGAGCCTGCGGACGATACTCTTGTCCGCTTCGTCATACATCGCGACCTGGTCGCGGCCATAGTCTTTCGCTTTTGAGCACGCGAGTCGCGCCGCCACGATAGGGCTTTCGTCGTGACTGCGATGATCACTGAGACTCACGACGCCTGCACTCACGGTCACAGGTACCGATTTCGCACCCCGCACATAGTTGAGCTCTTTGCATTTGACGCGAATAAGCTCCGCGAACTCACGTCCCGCATCTTCATCGCGAAAACGCAGCAACACAGCAAACTTATCGCCGCTGATTCGTGCGACTGTCGCGCCAGAGGGGGCGAGCTCATGCAACATTTTGGAGAACCGCAGCAGCACATCGTCGCCCGCCGCTGTATCAAACGTGTCATTGATCAACGTGAGTTTGTCGATGTCGAAATAGACCAGCGAATGCGAATCCTGACCCATCGTCAGATCATCCACTGAGGCATCAAGCACCGATAGAAAATCATCACGCAGCATCAAACCCGTCAATCGGTCGTAACTCTCCGCAATGACACGCTGCGCCAATCGCGCCACGTACAACACCTGCCGATCGACCGTATTAGCCAATGGCTTGCCATCGACCTGACAGAAACACGCGAGCACACCTGTCGCTTCGCCACTGGCGTCACGGATAGGTTGCAATACCATCTGATAACCGTCATCGCTGCCTCGCGCGCCCTCGGGGAGGTTCGGCAATTCTAGAACGACTGGCCGATCAGAAGATGAATAGCGTGGGAATAATCGCCGCAACATTTTGCTGTCTAGCTTGCGACGATCAACGCCGTTCCAGTGGCTATGTGTGACGCTGATTCGGATGTTCTTCGAAGGCACAAGCAGAACGCTGTAGCTCATATTCAGCAACCGCGTCAGTTCGCCAACAAGACGCGCGAGACGCGCCTGTCCATGCCGCTCTTCGCTGACACGTTGATCGAGTGCGTACAACCAATCAAGCTCCGCCCTTGAGCGCTTGAGCTTCAATTGCACTTGAGATGATCCCGTGCTCTGTACTTCGAAGATATCAGAGCTCATGGCACTCCCTGGTGATCGCCGCACAAGCTCGTGACGGCGCTAACGCACTAAATATCGCGACTAATGTTAAATAAATCCCCGACTAGGTTCCGTGACCGGGGTCTCAGTGGATAGAGACACGGATCCGAAGTAAAAGAACAAGAGCGCGGCACGCCGCTAGTAGATACGGAATCCACCGTGTCGCTTGCGGCTGCGGCTGTCGATCCACCAGAATCCGGCAGCGAAGCCGAGAATCAAGGCGACGACAAAAGCGGCCAAGGCCATCGGCAGTGGGAGCGCGAGACCATATTGTTGAAACTTGGCCTCAAACTCAGCCGTTGCCGCCGTCGCGGTTTCGAGCTGCGATGACAATACGGCAACTTCCTCGGACGAGGCTGTGAGCGCCGTCTCAAGCTCGGAGATGCGCGCGGCGGAGCCGCTGAATCGGGCGCGGACGTCATCCAATTCGGTGGTCAGAGCGGTGCTTCGCGCTTCCGCTTCGGCCACCACCAATCGCGCGGGCTTTTCATCGACAAGATATGCCGCTTTAACATAACCCTCAGTTCCGTCAGGCAGGCGGACGTTGGCGAAACTGCGATCTCGACTGATCACCGTCATCGCCTGTCCACTCTCGAGCGAACGAAACGCGCGATCGGACGTATCGGCAGCGGCGTGCAACCCGAGCCGCAATACGTCAGTCACATAAACCGTCTCGTCCTGCGCCATCGCGCTCGTCGTTATCGACAGTCCACAAACAGCGAGCCACAGACCAAAACCACGCTTTACTCGAATCATGGGCTTTCTCCTGCACCAGTACCGCTGGCGCGATCATTGACTGTTATCGGCCGAGGCTCGTAATGATAGAGCCAGCGCAGCAATGCATCCTGGACGGCTTCGCCGGCACCGCGATGTACGCCCTTATCATTGTGTATAACGCTGATCGCATAGCGTTGTCCGTCTTTGGCGAGCATGTAGCCCGCCAACGCCGATACATCATCCAGCCGTCCAGTTTTAAGGTGTGCACGACCGGTCAGTGCGCCTCGCTTGTGACGGCGCCGAAACGTGCCGTCCGTCCCAACGAGCGACAATGACGACACGAACTCTGGCATGTAGGGACTGCGCCACGCATGCTGTAGCAGACGTGTCATCGCGGCCGTTGAGATTCTCGCCTCTCGCGACAACCCGGATCCATTGTCGACGAAAAAGTCATCGAGGGCCAACGCCTGTTGCTCCGTCCAGGCAACCACGGCATCCCGTGATTTTTCGATAGTGGCTGGCGCCCCGAAATAGTGTTGCCCCAACGTCAAGAACACCTGCCGCGTCATGACGTTATTGGAGTGCTTGTTGATCAGCCGAATCACCTCACCGAACGGCCGCGATCGCCAGTCGAATAAGGACTCCGCATCTTCCGGCACCGTATCGCGACGGAAAGTGCCTGTAATCGTGCCACCGAGGAGTTGCCACTGATTCTTGATCAGTCCGAATGCATAGCTGTCATGATCGAGCAGTGTTCGACCCATCGAGTAGCGTTTGCACCCAGACGGAAACTCGCCGCTAAACCTGACCTCACGCCCATTCGGCTCTGCATCGATACGAATCCCCCGTTGATAGCCGCGGCAACGCCCAGGGCGCTGCTTGAGATCATTGACGATCGTCAAATTCGGTAGTGCTGGCTGAGTTGTCACTTTGACGTTTTGACCGTCGGCCGCTGGCTCAAACCAAAAGCGAATGACCTTAAAGTTGACCAGAAGCGGGTCGGGCGCAACGTTGTATGCCCGCAGCGGCTCGTTATCAAACGCCGCAGGGTCGCTAGGCGGGAGCTGATAAAGCCCTTTGTCGAAAACGATGTCGCCGTTGATTTCAGAGATACCCCTACGGCGAAGCTCTCCTAGCATTTGCAACAGGGTTTCCTCCACGAGATACGGATCACCACCGCCGCGAAGACCCAAATCACCGTTAAGAACGCCATTGGCGTCAACCTCGCCCAGCAAATACACGCCGGTTTGCCATTGGTGTCCTGGCGACAACGTCGACAAGGCAGCGTAGGTCGTCACAAGTTTCATCGTAGACGCCGGATTCATCGCGACATCGGAACGAAAATCGAGAACAACGTCACCGCTGTCTATCGACTCGATGCGGATACTCAAGCCCTCCTGGCCGAGATCAAAACGTTTGAGCGTATTCAGAACACTGGTCGGCAAGTCATTTGATCTGGCCGCTGAGACCACGACGAAGAGCATTGTGAGAACAGCCATCAGGCGGTGGCGCAATAGATTGGCGGCGAGTGGCTGACAACGCATCAAGGTTCATCCATAGTCACAGTCGTATTCGCATTATGTAAGAGGTGCCCAACAATGAACAGCGGCGGCAAAAACAGCATCGCGTTCGCCCTTCTACTATCGATTTGGGCGCCGACAACGACATCGGCGCAATCGTTTCTCGGAGGACAAGAGAATTTGTCTCCCGTTGAGGCACTTGTCATGACTTCCGTGCCCGAAGCGTTCACCGACCCGCTCGCTTTCGATATTCAGGTAGCGAGTCACTCCGCCAGAGAAAATCGTGGCGCCGATCGTATGCTGTTCGATGGTGAAACATCACGATTCAAGATGCGTGGGGGTTACAACCTAAACGAACAGTGGCGTATTCAGGCCGCCATCCATTATCAGTGGATCAATAAGGGCATCGCAGATCCATTTATCGACACGTGGCATAAGGTATTCGGGTTACCGGAGGGCATCCGAGATATCCGTCCGAGAGATGTGCTGGACTTTAATTGGTTCGAAGACGGCGTTAGCGTCATCGACGTGACGACGAGACAAAATGGCTTCGGCGACATGAACGTTTCCGCGCATTACCTCGGCAAGGTCAATGATGACGGGTCCAGCTGGCAGTTTAACGTCGCCGCAAAATTGCCGACCGGCTCTCTCGACTCGTTAACCGGCAGTGATGCGATCGACGTTGGTGTCGGTGTTCACTGGCAGAGCACTGCCGATACACGCTGGCGATGGTCAGTCGGTGCCAATGCGGTCTTGCTAGGTGACATCGATCTACCGCTGGACGTCACTCGTTCTGTGGTCGTGAGCGGACAGGTCGGAGCGGTTTATTCACTCTCGCCAAACTTAGAACTCGGTGCCAGGCTGCAAGGACACAGCGGTGTTTATTCGTCCGATCTCAACAATATCGGCGGCGAAACCTTGCAACTGATCACCGGCGGAGAATGGTGGTTTACACCGGCATGGGCACTGAGAATCACCGTGACTGAAGATATCTCGGTCGATCGCAGTCCCGACGTCACATTTCGCTTAGGATTTGCAACAAGGCGATAGCCAAATCGAGATCGAGCAGCCTATATCTTGGTGGAGAAACGTCTAGGAATGTTCGCTCACATCAGATATCGCCGTTCCGTCGGATTCTGCGTTCACCTCACTCAAGGTCTCATTCAAAATCCTCGTCGCTGTGCGCTGGATGATCACAAACGCTGCGATCAGTAAGCCGAGCCCAACGACACCGATCACCTTTCCCCAAGGCCCATCGACCGCGCCACCGCCAGTCAGCGCTCTCACGTCATTCGCGGCAGCACCCACATAGGCAAACAAAAGCACCGGCGGCACCATGCCAATCGCTGTGGCAATAAAATAGTCAGTCAATCTGACACGCGTCACGCTGAACGCATAGTTCAAGACGTTATAGGGGAGCACCATCGACAGGCGTGTCAGTAACACAATCAAAAAACCTTTCTGATCGATCGCTTTGTCAATCGCATCGAAACGTTGGTTGTCGGCAACGAGGCTAGCCACTGGACCACGGGCGACAGTCGCACCCAGCACGTAGGCTGCAACCGCCGCTAAGGGTGTTGCAAGGACCGCCAGAGCGCCGCCCCAGAGAAACCCAAAGAGATAACCGCCGCTCAAAAACAGCAACGAGCCGGGGACCATCAAACAGGCGCCGATAACAAACGCGACGAGATAGTAGAGGCGGCCTTGCCAAGGGTTGTCCTCACTCCAGCGCTGCGCTTCTTGTAACCACGCCTCAAGCGGCAACACCCAGACGGAAACAATCATCACTAACAGGAAGATGCCGATCACAATCAACCGCCCCGTCGCCTTTTTCTTGCTGGTTTTTTCGGTCACCAAACCACTCCTTTCGAATTCGTTGCATCCGTACTGCAAAGCGGCACGAACTCTTAAGCACCTCGGCGCTGAGGCTTCCCCCTAAACACAGCTTGGAGATTACACATTATGTCTTTCACATTCACACCGCGCTTAACCGCGATGGTTGCCTCAGCCGCGTTCGCCTTGTTCTCTATTTCGGATGCAGGCGCCGGACACCACGAAGAAAAGATGATGACGCAAAACATCGTCGCAACCGCTGACGCAGCTGGCACATTTGAGACACTGCTGGCCGCAGCGGGTGCTGCGGGTCTTGCTGATACGTTAGCGAACGGTGGTCCGTTCACCGTATTCGCGCCAACCGACGACGCTTTCGCAGCGCTACCCGACGGTACTGTCGAGTCTTTGTTGAAGCCTGAGAACAAAGGTCAATTACAGGCGATTTTGAAGTTCCATGTTCTGTCCGGAAAAGTCGGCAGCGATGCACTACAAGATGGTGCGAGCGCGGACACGCTGGCCGGTGCGCCAGTCACCTTCACGGCGACCGAAGGTGGATTCAACATCGAGAACGCGAGTATCGTTGCGACGGATATTGCGGCGAGCAATGGCGTGATTCATGTCATCGACCGCGTGATCCTGCCGCCACAGAAAGCTTCCGCAGCGGATAAGTCATCATCGATCATCCAGATGGCGATCGAAGCTGGCGTGCCGATGTTCAACCACGGCAATCCCGAAGCGACGGTGGCAATCTACCGCATTGCCGCCGAGAGCTTGCTGATGAGCGCAGACGCCTCATCATTGAGCGATGCGGCACGCGCCCGTTTGCAGTCGGGTCTCGATCGTGCATCGAATCAGCATAGTGCATCAAGTCAGGCTTGGACCCTTCGCTACGCGCTCGACGACGTGCAGGCATCCCTGAACGGCATGCCGATGCAAGCCATGGCGGCGAACTAGGACACCGCGTTGACACTTGCAAACACACAACAATCGCACTACCGTCGCAGAGCGTCGGTAGTGCGGTTGAATGTCGCTGAATCCCCGACGTCTAAAGGGAAAACAGTGAGCAACGAATACCTGTTGCCGCGCATCGCGCGCGGCGAGCAGCGGGCAATGAATGAATGTCTCGACCAGTACGGCGGCCTGGTTTGGTCGCTCGCACGTCGACTTTGCCCGAACGCGGCCGATACAGAGGACGCGGTACAAGAAGTATTTGTCGAAATTTGGCGGTTCGCCGATCGATTTGATCCAGAGAAAGCGAGCGAGACAACGTTTGTTGCGATGCTAGCCAGGCGCCGCCTTATCGACAGGCTACGGAAACACAACCGGCAGCCGATAGAAGAAGTGCTTGATGACGGGGAGCTAACAGCACCCTCTGCTGAATCAACAGCGGAAGTCTCGAGCGACGCAATCCGCGTGGCAGAAGCCATGCAACGGATGAAACCCGAACAACAACAAGCGCTGCAGTTATCGGCATGGTTAGGCCTGTCGCACGCTGACATCGCGGAAGAAATGGACCTTCCATTGGGGACGGTCAAGAGCCACATCAGACGTGGCTTATTGATGCTAAGGGACGATCTCGGCGACTGGAGCGATGCCGGATCCACAGGTACACAACAATGAACGATCACAACACGAACGCGCTCGACTCGCTGATAGAGGCGGCGCTTGGACAAGACAGTAAAGGTGCTGCGGAGCTTGATCAGCTTGCTGCGGATCTGGGTATTGATAATGGCGCGGCTTTCGGGGAGCGAGTTGAACTCGCAGCTGCCGCTGTCATGGTCAACTCAGTCGCCAAAGCAACCGAAGAGATGCCCGCGCAGGTGAAGGACAAGATCCGTGCAGACATTGCGACGCGAAACACCGACAGTAACGTGGTGACGCTGGACACGACATCGAGCAGAACCACCGAACGCTCGGGCGTCGCACAGTATCTCGGTTGGGCTTGCGCCGCAGCGCTGCTGCTCGCGCTCGTTATCCGCCCTGATAGCACAACCGTGCCCGAGGACCCGGCGGACACCCCGAAGGTGGTAACGACCGCTGAGTCGCGGGACAGCTTGAAGGCACTCGCTGGCACAGTCACACTCGCTTGGAATCCACCAGAGATTGACGGTTATGAATCCGTCACCGGCGATGTGGTGTGGAATAACGAGCTGCAACAGGGTTACATGCGACTCGCTAATATGCCGGTGAACGATCCGAGCGTTGCTCAGTATCAATTATGGATTGTTGACCCTGACCGCGACAGCAACCCCATTGATGGTGGCGTATTCGACATTGTCGCAGACTCGGGTGAGATCCTGATTCCCATCGATGCCAAACTCTCTGTTCTCGATCCGCAAGCATTTGCGATCACCAAAGAACAGCCAGGGGGCGTTGTGGTTTCAGGTGGTCCGCTGTTAGTCGTCGCCGCGGCCACATAAACGTAAGCGGCAATCCCGCAATGACTGCGGATTGACGCGACCCGGCTTTCTTTTCAGCGCATCAGCTTTAGCAACAAGCTGATCAGCTAACTCTGGCCTGTTCAAAACGTCAGCCGCATCTGCTGCGCGAAGGTAAAACAACGGCTCTTGCGGACGAAGGTCGATCGCGGTCTTCAGTCGCGCCAACCCCTGTTCGTAATTCTGTGCCGCCATCTCCCGCTCACCAAGAACAAATTGGTAGTAGGGATTATTTCGTTGAGATTTCGCGATACGCGCGGCCAATACGTCCGCCTCTTCGATACGACCTTGCTGGCGATACATGCCGGCAAGGTTGCTCATGGTTGACGTGTTGTTCGGCTCCAACCGCAGGGCCTGCAGCGCTGCATTCTCTGCGGCCCGTATCTGCCCATGCCGTGAATAAACGACCGCCAGGTTGGACCACAGGAAATCAATGTTCGGCGCAAGCTCGACACCCTTTTTGAAATGAAGATAGGCCGAAACGACGTCATTCTTTGCTAAGAACTCAGCGCCGAGGTTGTTATAGAACTGACCCAAAGCCTGTTTGTCCGTCAACTTTCGCCGATCGATTTTTCGACTCACTTCGTAAGGAAGAAAGTCCATGACGTAGTCGGTCGTCGGTGAGAGTCGACCGCCAACGTTGATATGACGCGTCGAGAAGACCACATCTCCCGCTAGCGTCCACTCAGGCAGTACATTCACCTCATAGAAATTCGCCTCAAGCCCCACTTCTCGGGCGAGCGCGACGAACAGAATCGAGAGAGTTAAGCAGTTACCATTAGCTGTCGAGAACGCTTCGGTAGCCGTCCGCGTCATCCGATCGTGGTATCTCAACCCCAGCGACCCAGGGTGCAGAATAGCGCGCGATAAGCGGTTCATTTTAAGCTCAGGCTGGCGCGATTGACCCACAGCGGAGCGCGCGAAGAACCGCATATCGGTATCGAGCGCCATAATATCTTCGATCGGAATCGGTGCCACAGCAGTGGCTATCGCATCAGCATCGACACCGGTCAATGGCGGCATCAATTCATCGGGCGCAACCAATAGGCTCGTCGACGTGCATGCGCTCGCCGTGAGCATTGTGATTATGGCTATAACTGCCGCTCGTACCCGTAAGCCGGAGGCAGTGCGCAAATCGTGCATCATTCAGCTCCGTAGAGCGATCGACGCTACGCC
>JBCAZE010000242.1:0-3884 GCA_039700805.1 Pseudomonadota bacterium
AAAGCACGCGCTGAGAATTCACCATGATCGGCGAGCCGGGCGCCACAACGGCAAATCGTCTGAATCAATCGATCCATGATGACCGGACCACCGTGGCCTTGAAGTTCGAGCACATCTTCCCCGGTGTAGGAATGTGGTTTTGGAAAAAAGATCGCGAGCCCTTGATCGAGCGGTTCACCGGTCTCATCCGCAAACACTTGCAACGTCGCTTGACGCGGCGGTGGGAGCATCGACAGCACGCGTGCTGCGATGGTTCTTACATCCGGGCCGGATACCCTGACGATGCCAACGCCCGCTCGGCCCTTGGCTGTCGCTGCCGCCACAATCGTGTCTTCGGAATAGCTGAGTTCCATGACGGCATGTTACCTGACAACGCTGCCTCGGCGCGCAATATCCACCAGAGATCCGTTATGCTCCGTGCTTCGGTTAAGGAGCACGCGATGAGAAGTGAACAACGCCAATTTGAGAATCGAGACGGTCTAACATTGCGCGCCAACATTGACTGGCCAACCGGACCCCATCAAGCCGTCGCGCTGTTCGCCCACTGCTTCACTTGCAGCAGAAAATTTCGAGCGACTCGGACCATCAGCGAAGCGCTAGCCAAAGCGGGTTTCGTCGTTTGCCGATTCGACTTTACTGGCTTGGGCGATAGCGACGGAGAGTTTTCGGAAACCACGTTTGGCAGCAACGTGACCGACATCGTCGATGCTGCGCATTGGCTAACGACGCTGGGATTGCCACCATCGGTGCTGATCGGACATTCTCTGGGCGGCACGGCAACCGTCCTTGCGTCGCAGCATATAGAGAGTGCTGTCGCGGTCGCGACCATTGGCTCCCCGGCAACCGCCAGTCATGTCGCGCATCTGTTCGATGAGAGCGCTGAGGAAATCGCGTCATCAGGACAAGCCGAGGTGACACTAGCTGGGCGGAGCTTCACGATCCGCAAAGCGTTTGTCGATGACCTTGAACAACACCCGTTGCACGATGCGTTGCACGCTCTCAGAAAGGCGTTGCTGATCCTGCATTCTCCGGTTGATGAAGTGGTCGAAATCGACAACGCGCAACAACTGTTTGTGCAAGCGCTTCACCCGAAGAGTTTTGTTTCGCTCGACAAAGCCAACCACATGCTGAGTGACCCGCGTGATGCTGCTTACGCTGGGCAAATGCTTGCCACCTGGGCAAGCCGATTCCTGCCCGAAATCGAAATCTCTGACCAAGGCATTAGCGCAACAACGTGGGCTGGGAGCTTCACGACTGCTATCGAGAGTGGTCGTCACCGGCTGATCGCAGACGAACCAGCATCGGTCGGAGGCGCAGACCAAGGTCCTACGCCGGTACAATTACTGTCCATCTCGCTCGCGAGCTGCACCAGTATGACGCTACAAATGTACGCGCGGCACAAAGACATCCCGGCCGAGCGAGTACGCGTCGGCATTGAACAATCGAGCGAACGTATCGATGGCGAAACGCACACAACGTTCGTGAGAACCATCACGATAGACGGCGACATCGATGATTCGGTCCGCGAACGTATGATGGAAATTGCTGACCGTTGCCCCGTGCATCGGGCATTGCATGGCACAGTCACGGTGGTGAATAGTGCGGGGTGAACGTGCCGGTCAGAAGACCGGCACTCCTATTAGGCAATCAAGCCGCGCGACTTTGTTCCTCATAATTCAATCTCGCGCTGCCATTCTCTTCGGCATTCTCTATCGCGTCCGTTAGCATCGCTGCATAGAGATGTCCCGTCGTCTGAATCGCATATTTTACGGCAGCGAGATCTGCTTCGTTTTGCACCAAATCCTCAACATAGCCCTCCATCATCTTGTTGTGGTGTACATCGATCGTGGTGTGGTCCTGCAAGAAACTCATTGCATCGGCGGGTACGCCAATCGCGGCAAGTTGTTCAAGCATTCGCCCGCCGATAGCGGTCGGTGTGAACTCTAGAAAGAACAAATACCCAAGATAGCCGACCGGATTGTGGTTTTGGATCTGATAGAACGCAAAGGCGAGCAACGCGGACGTTGAGGGCAATGGATACTCACTCGGAATACTCGAGACATCCATCCCAGTTGCCACAAGATCATCGAGAGCCAATTGGTCGTGACCGATTTCGGAACTCGCGTGTGCATAAAATCGTTTGATTGTTTCCCGCTGTTCGCCGCGAAAATAGACAGTGGCCAATGCCTGAATCTGTGGGTTTTCCCGCGCATGATGGAAAATCTGTCGGAGTATCGCTTGGTAGTGTTTTAGTTCGACATCACCCGAATTTAGCCGTTGTATTGCTGGGGTCGTTAGAAACTTGGCCAGCGCCACTTGGAATTCCGTCATCACCTCATGCCACTTTGTCATTGATACTCTCCTTCGAGTCTAGGGTTTGCTTTAGGTTGAAATCGTCCAGGGTTTTTAGGAGCGGCGAGTGAATCGCCTCAAGATGCGCTCGATCACGAAGATCAAGGACCATCGAATACACTCGCCCATAGTCGGGATGCTCAATCCAGCCAAGATGCTCCCGATAACCGATGCGCGTATAGAGTCGAACGAGATGGCTGTTGCAATCAATATAGTTCTGCTCAATGCCATCACTCAGCCCTTTTCTATAGGTTGCGAGACCTAACGCAATGGCCAGACCGCTAGCGCGATGAGTCTTCGAGACCATCAGCTTGCTTGTAATCGAAGCGCGTGCGAGGCGCGTGACTGATTGCTCTGCCAGTCTGTAAAAATCGATGTAGTGACTGCAATCCGCAACGCCGACATAGGCTGATTGCAGCGTGCCTACAATCTCACCATGCTGAGTTGCCATGAATAAATCGGCGTCGAAATTCCATGGATTTGCGAGCTCGCGCTCTGTGTGATCGACGTAGGAGCTTTGACCCGCGTGACGGCCCATCTCTTCAACGTAAATTTCATACCAGAATCGGCGTACGGCCCTTTCCTGATCACGGTCCTTCACCAGCTGAATATCCAGAGGCATCGCTCTTCTCCTTTGGCACGATTGTCTTCGCAACCTGTCCTTGCCCAGAGTTCTGATGCACTTGTGCGATTCCCCCCACTTTGGAAGCAAATGATGCAAAGGGCCCTAGCGAATGAACGAAACGACGCGTATGCCATCCAAATTCAGAGTTATCTGAGTCCCAGCAAGTGGGAAAGTGATTTCAGCGCAAGCCTCCGATAGACTCAGCTGAGGTTCTCGACAATAAATAACGAAGGGAATAACGAGACCGCCATGAAATCGGGAGAGGACGCTTTACAAAGCAACGAAAGCCCGACTGATCTTGTTGCGAGGATAGCAGCAGGTGATGCGACGGCAGAAGACGCTTTTTATCGACGATACAGTCGTTCGATCATGACGATGCTGAGAAATCGCGTTGGCGATGTTCAGCATGCCGAAGACGTGCATCAGGACACATTCATCATAGTTTTGGACCGTTTGCGTCGAAATGACATCAGTGATCCGTCTAAAGTTGCGGCCTTTTTGCACAAGACAGCAGTAAATGTGTTGATAGGTAACATCCGCAAGGAGACCCGACGGCAAACCTATGCCGACAGTGATCGTATTGAGCGAGTACTCGACGATCGTGACAATCATATTGAGGTGCTGATCCGTGATGAGTCGCGAGACGCCGTGCGGCAATTGATTGAGGAGCTGAAGAATGAGCGGGACCGGCAGTTGATACTGCGATTTTACGTGCTGCAGCAAGATAAGCCCTTGATCTGCGACGCACTTGATCTCACATCGGTCCATTTTGACCGTGTGATTTCGCGCGCCAGAAAACGCTTCCGTGAGCTCGTGTTACGTCAAGAGCCTGAGCTGGCAGCGAGTAACTAGGAGACCTGTGATGAGTGCGATGAATAAGCAATACATCGAGGATAACCATCTGGTC
>JBCAZE010000243.1:0-3844 GCA_039700805.1 Pseudomonadota bacterium
CGGAACAGCTGCTTTTCTTTGGCTGGATCTCCGGCAAGCGCATCCAACGCGTCGCGGATCTCGTCATGATCCAGCTCCCGCATGAGTCTGGCAATGTATTGCTTTTGTCGCCGCAGCGCGCCGTGGCTATTTGTCTGTTGTGCCTCACGAATAGCATGCAACAGGTCATTGTCCTTGATCAGTGCCTCAAGCACTTGCGGCTTGAGGTCCACAAGCTCATCGGCCATAGCCCGTATTGCCTGCGCCGCTCGCTTGCGCGCCGACTTGCTTGGCTTGTCATCCACGATTGCGACTACTCCTCATTGGCTGACGCGAGAATAGCATGGCCTGCATACTCAAGCTGCCGATGCGCGTGTACACTTTGCAGTCATGAGTGATCAACAGGCAAAGAACGGAATCCGTCTTCAGGGAGACCTTGAGGCAACCTACATCACACTGATCGATAGCGCACTGGCTCGTGCCAAGGCCGGCGGTGCGACACAAGCTGCCATCGGGGTGCATCGTGACGTCGGCGTATCGGTGACAGCGCGCTTGCGTGATGTCGAGACGATCGAATATCAAGACGACCGCGGTCTCGGCGTCACCGTCTATCGAGGGCATTGCAAAGGTACCGCGAGCACGTCAGATTTCTCCGACGATGCGATTGCGGCAACTATCGACAAAGCGCTCTATATCGCGACGCAAACCGGCGCAGATACTGCCGCGGGGTTGGCCGACGCGACACGCATGGCGACTGAGTTTCCTGACCTACAGCTCGATCATCCTTGGCCCCAAGATGTGGATGCGCTGCGTGACATGGCGCTAGCATCAGAGGCAGCGGCCTTGGACGCTGATCCGGTAGTGACCAACTCGGAAGGCGCCTCTGTCAGCTCGCATCGGAGCATTTCGTTGTACGGCAATTCGCACGGTTTCGTAGCGACGCAGTTTCGCTCAAGTCACAGCATCGCTTGCTCAGTCATCGGTGGCAGCGGCGATAACATGCAGCGAGACTACGAGTTCACGACTGCGAGAGATCCGGCAGCGTTGTTGCAGCCGGAAGAGGTCGGCATCAGGGCGGCAAAGGCGGTGGCGGCCAGAATGTCGCCACGCAAGCTCGATACACAAACAGCACCAGTCGTATTCCGTGCTGATGTGGCCCGCACGATTTTTAGCCATCTGATGTCTGCCATCAGTGGAAGCGCGCAATATCGTAAATCGAGTTTCCTGCTGGATGCGGTCGGTCAGAAAATATTTGCCGGCAACGTCAATATCGAAGAGTCTCCGTTTCTGCCTGCTGCTGCTGCGAGTACGAGCTATGACAATGAAGGCGTTGCGACCCGTGAGCGTTCCATCGTCGATTCAGGGGTGCTGAATGGGCTGTTGTTATCGAGTTATTCCGCGCGAAAACTTGGTCTCGAGACGACCGGGAATGCCGGTGGTGTGCACAATGCCGTCGTCACACCGACCGCCGGTGGGCTTTCTGAAATTCTCGCAACGATGAGTGACGGTTTTCTCGTCACTGAGTTAATGGGGCAAGGGGTTAATCTTGTAACCGGCGATTACAGTCGCGGCGCGGCCGGGTTCTGGGTGGAGAATGGGGCGATTGCCTACCCGGTCAGCGAAGTGACGATTGCCGGTAACCTCAAGGATATGTTCCAGTCCTTGAGTGCGATTGGCGATGATGTCGACAGCCGTGGCGTGATCAGGACCGGTAGTCTTTTGATCGACGGCATGACAATCGCTGGCAACTGACCGCAAACCTTGTCAGCTGTCGTCCGTTGAGTCTGGCGCGGTGATGAATGTCGCCAGCGTCAAATCACCTAGCGCATGATGAATTTTGTTATCGATTGTTGTCGCGAGCTCGCTGACTTTCGGTGACCAAGACGGGGCTTGTGCTAGGCCACTGTCGCCTTCTTCTCGTACGGCGCGCACAATTTCGCTGAGTGTCATTTGGTGGATGTCCGTTGCAGGAATTAATGCCTCGGTATCGGTGGCCGCAATCATCCCAGCTTGCTCGAGCTGTTCCACGACCGCACCGACGATTATGCCCGGCAACGCTAGTTCTCTGGCGAGTGATCGCGTCGTGACATCTTGCCGTCGATCTCGAAACGCGCTGCCAATCCGCGACATGATATCGAGTGCCAGCGACTCACGGGTGCGCACAGATAACGAGGGATCGTGGCGTCCAATCAGTAGGTAAGCACGGTTTTGAAAGTAAAAGGCGAGCCGAGCGCCGAGCAACAGAATCAACCAATTGGCGTAGAGCCAGAGCAGTGTTGTGATGGCGATTGCGAATCCCGCGTAAATCACCAGCGCGCGGGTGGAATACACCACAAACGTTTTGAAATAAAACCCAAGCAGCGCCCACAAGCAGCCGGCAGTCAAGCCGCCGATGATCGCCGCAAGCCACTGTACCCGTGTATTCGGCATCCACTTATACAGCGCGGTAAACAGTATGATGACCAGTGCGAGCGGAAACCCCCGACTGATGATCGACATCAGTGGGCTCAGGAGGCTCGAATCGGTCACCGACTGAACCAGCGCGTTGTTGCCGAGTGACGCAAGAGATGCGAGCGCCAGCGCCATCACAAGAGGTCCGATCAGAAGCACCGTTGCGTAGTCAACGATCCGTCTTGCGATTCCCCGCGGTTGGCTCACATGCCAGACATAGTTAAAGCTCGTTTCGACCTTCTGCACCATCGACACGGCGGTGTAAAGGAAGATAGACAAACTCAGTCCTCCAAGCACACCACCGCTGACCTTATTGACCATACCCATGACTTCGTTGGTCAGGCGTTCACCTTGCTCACCCAGCGGTGATACAAAGTCGAGTAGAAGAGGCTCCAGTTGCAAATGCAGATTCAGGCCCTTCAAAACAGAAAATGAAAACGCGATCAACGGTACGGTTGCCAGTAGGGTTGAGTACACTAAGCTCATGGCGTGCAACGAGAGTTGGCCGCCGAACAGGTCGCGTGACAATGCATAAATGTAACGCGTAACACCGATCAACCACCGCTTGAACGGGGTTGCTTTCGCGTAATCGCTGCGCCACAGCAGAGACTTTATTTTTTTGTTCAGCGCCAGCATATGCGCAATCTACCAGCTTTCACGGATTTTCCCCATGAGCAATTACCCAGAGCGAATCGTTTGTCTCACTGAAGAAACGACAGAAACACTCTATGCGCTGGAAGAGGACTGGCGAATCGTCGGTATCTCAGGGTTTACGGTTAGACCACCAAGAGCACGTAAAGAGAAACCGAAAGTGTCGGCGTTCACAAGCGCAAAAATCGATAAGATCCTCGCGCTCGAGCCAGATCTGGTGCTGGGTTTTTCAGATATTCAAGCGGATATCGCAGCTGCACTGATTCGAGCTGGCGTGAACGTGCATGTATTCAATCATCGCTCCGTTGATGAAATTTTGACGATGATACAAATGCTGGGCGGCATGATCGGATGTCAGCAGAAGGCAGAGACGTACGCAGCCGCGCTCAAGGCACAGTTGGTACCGGTCAGCCATGCAGGACGGCGACCTCGCGTCTATTTTGAAGAATGGGACGACCCCATGATCAGTGGCATTCGATGGGTCTCGGAGTTGATTGAAATTGCCGGTGGCGATGATTGCTTTGGTGAGCTCGCTGCATGTTCACTCGCGAAAGATAGAATAATCGCGGCGCCGCAACGCATCATTGATGCGGCGCCGGATATCATTATCGGCTCGTGGTGCGGCAAAAAATTTAGGCCGGAGCGAGTTGCTGCTCGAGAGGGGTGGCAGCATGTTCCGGCGGTGGTTAATCAACAGATCTTCGAAATCAAATCGCCAATTATCCTTCAGCCAGGCCCGGCGGCGCTGACCGAAGGCTTATCA
>JBCAZE010000061.1:0-2258 GCA_039700805.1 Pseudomonadota bacterium
TCGATGGTTCAACGCTAAGTTCTTGATTTGTCGCTGATTGGCGACGGTCCATCAATGAGTCGATGCCACCGCATCCTGACAAGGCGATCACGGCCAGTAGCAGGTACATGCGCGGTGTGGATACCTTGCCGAAGCTTGTCATCGATGTGTTGTTGTTAGCCATTGGCGACCTTTTGCTGTTGTGTGCCGCCGAGAGGTTGCTGCGGAATCACTATCTTGAAGTGGGCGCCGGTGAATACCACTGTGTCCCCACGTTTTGTTCTCACTGCTTGCTGCTCGTCGCTGATGTCAACAAATCCATCATGAGCCTGGACGGATTCAAGTACAACCGACAGTCCAATGCCAGTGCCCGCCACGAGTCCTCCTGGCTGCTGCTTACCTTGGAAAAACGCGTCGAACACTTTCTTCCGCTCTGCCATTGGTATGCCAGGTCCTTGGTCCGCGACCTCCAGTGTAAAACTGTCGGCTTGGCGGGTGCCGCGAACGAGCAGGGCACCACCTTTGGGAGAGAACTTCAGCGCGTTGGAAAGCAGGTTATCCAATACGGTTCGAATCATCTCTCTGTCTGCGTTGATGGTTGTTTCATCCACGCTTGTTAGTAACCGGATTTCTTGTGTGCGGATAGGTAGAGCATGCACCTTCAATACCGACTCGATTAAGTTGCGCACTGGGAACTCACTAGCGGCGAGAACCTCATTGCGATTCTGCCATGCGCTAAAATTCAAGAGGTTCTCGATCAGGCGCTGCAAACGGATGCCGTTGGAGCGGAGGATGTCGGTGACTTCCTCTTGAGCGTCGTCGAGCTGCCCCACAGAACCGTCGAGCAGCAGCTCAGTGCCCTCACGAATATTGGCGAGCGGTGTCTTTAACTCGTGCGACATGTGCCGTAGGAATCTGTTCTTTTCCTGCGCAAGCTCAAGGAGTCGTTGCCGCAACCATTCCAGTTGGTGACCGAGTGCCTCCAAATCGCGCGGGCCTTTCACGGCAATCGCGCGCGAGAACTGACCTTCTCCCAGCTGGCTTATTGCTTTATCCAATAGACGAATCGGTCGGCTAACACGCCACGTGACGAATAACATGGTCAGCAAGCTAATACCGCCAAGGATGCCCGCTTGCCAGAACAACGCCGTGCGTGTTTGCTCCGCATCTGAACGCAAATCTTTGAGTTGGCCGTCGATGTCCTCGTTCAGCACAGTTTCGAGCTCGCGCGCATCGGTGATGGCGCTCGCGAAGGTGTCAATGGCCAGCGCTGCGTTGGTGTTTGCGTTCTCTTCTGTGAGTCCGACTAGTAGCCCGTCGACTTTCAGGCCAATATCATTGACTCGCCGTCGGGCTGCCGACAGCGTCGTTTGTGCCAGTAGCTCGCTGCGCACCGCATTGACCGTAGCTGCATCGGCCCGCAGAAACTCAAGCAGTTCACTGTCTTCCGATACCTGATACTGGCGAGCAAGTCGCTCCATGATGCGCAGCCGTTCTTGCAGCAAGCGACTGTTTTGTGTCGCTTCGATGCCGTCCAGGATCAAAACTTCACTGCGTGTCGACAACCGATCCAACTGCACAAGCGCCCAGATCAATGCGATCAACAATGGGAGCATGATGGCGGCATAGCCCGTGACGACCATCGCGTTGATGGATCGTGGGCGGAAAAGGCTCGGCGCGCGCATTGCGAAGGTGGCCTAGCGCCAATAAGCGCTCGGATCTCCAGCGGCGATCTTGCGCTCCCAAGCCAAGCTCGATGCAACGATTTTCTCGAGATCGTCCAACGCTGGCTCCCAGCCAAGTAGGGTGCGGATCTTGTCGGCTTTCGCAACTAGGCTTGGCGGGTCTCCGGCACGGCGCGCGTGTTCAATGATCGGCAGCGGGGATCCGTTCGCTGTTTCGACAGCAGACAGCAGTTGCCGAACACTGAAGCCCTGACCGTAACCGCAGTTGAGTACTTGTGGATCGCCACCATCGCGCAAATAGTCGAGCGCGCACAAGTGGGCTCCGGCGAGGTCTTCCACATGGATATAGTCGCGAATCCCGGTGCCATCAGGTGTGTCGTAGTCGGTGCCAAAGATATACACCGCCTCGCGTTTGCCCACGGCCGCCTCACAGGCAACCTTGGTCAACAACGTGGCACGTGGGGTTGACTGCCCTAAACGCCCTGTGGGGTCACAGCCCGCCACGTTGAAGTAACGCAGCACGACAAATCGTGGTCCGCCTGCTAGCGCAAGGTCGCGCAGCATCCACTCCGTCATGAGCTTTGATGTGCCGTA
>JBCAZE010000061.1:2358-16371 GCA_039700805.1 Pseudomonadota bacterium
CGCACCACGTGGCTGCCGATGTAACCCGCACCGCCTGTGACGAGAATTTTTTTCGAACCCATCGAATTTCCTCTTTTTATTGCTGTCAGATCCGTTAAGACATAATGATAGCAAGGGCGAAGGCGTCGTATAAGAACGGTGTCGCGGTTTTGCAACGAATCTGCGATACAGATCACTGGTTTTGCCGACGACCAACCGGTAGCCTTGACGGCCGGAAAGGGTGGGCTGCGATGTCCCCCGCTTGAAGCACAGCGCGGAGAACAACGAAAATGATGTCGGATATCACATCCTCTCAATGGCTAAAGCGAACGGCTGCAACCTTAATTGTCGCACTCACGGCAGCTTGTGGCGGCGGCGGTGGCGGCGGCGGTGGAACCGCGCCACCACCCGTCAACAACGCACCCAATGTCTTCGCAGGAGACGATCAATCGGTCGCTCGTAATGTCGTTGTTACGCTCGATGGCACCGCATCGGATGACGGCGGTGCTGCATCCATCAGCTATACATGGACGCAAACCGCAGGCACTGCGGTCACGTTGACGGGTGCAGATACCGCGGATGCGACCTTCACATCACCGGATGTGGCCGCCGATGAAACCCTGCAATTCACGTTGACGGCAACGGACGCGCAAGGGGCAAGCGCCGATGACACAGTTGCCGTCACGGTGATTTTCGATGTGCCACCCACCGTGGCCGTCGGTGATGATCGAAACGTTCAGCAGAATACAAGCGTGGACCTGACCGGCACCGCGACCGATGACAATGACATCGCGCAGCTAACCTACCAATGGGTACAGATCGCCGGTACGCCGGTGACCTTGGATAATGCGACCGCAGCACAAGCATCCTTCACAGCGCCCGCGACTTCTGGCGTACAAATTCTGGAATTCCGTTTGACGGTGACCGACGCGAGCGGTCAAACCTCCGTTGACGACATCGTGATCACGGTGTTCGAAGATATCAATGCGTCGACAGTGTCCGGCAAAGTTGAATTCGAGTTCGTGCCATTCGCTAACAATGCGTTGAACTACGCGCAGCAAGAGATGCGGCCTGTCAGAGGCGCGACGATCCAGCTCATCGACGCGACGACGAATGATGTTATCGATTCTACGACGCTAGACGACCAGGGGGATTACCTGTTTGTCGCGCCCGCATCAACAAACGTCTTTTTGCGGGTGAGGGCTGAGCTGAAACGGAGTGGCTCGCCATCATGGGATGTCGAGGTGCGTGACAACACGTCATCAACATCTGAACCACTCGCTTCACGCCCAATTTACGTGTTGGACGGTGTGGCGTTCGATAGTGGGGTGGGTTCGCAGGTTGTGAACCTGCAAGCCGACTCGGGTTGGACGGGTGCAAGCTATACGCAGACGCGTGCTGCAGCGCCATTTTCGGTTCTGGATACGATCTACCGAGCGATGCAGCTCGTGACCTCAGTGGATCCCGATGCGAACTTTCCGCCATTGGATGCCTACTGGAGCGTCAACAACACGCCCAACGTTGGCGGTAACACCAATATCGATATCGGCGAAATCGGTACCTCTTTCTATCGCGGAGATCTGGACTCGCTGTTCCTGCTGGGAGAAGCCAATAGTGATACAGAGGAGTTCGATACGCATGTCGTTGCGCATGAATGGGGTCATTATTTTGAGGACACATTCTCTCGATCCGACTCAACCGGTGGTTCGCATAGTTTGAGTCAACGATTGGATCCTCGACTCGCGTTCGGTGAAGGTTTTGGCAACGCTGTGTCGGCGATGATCATGGGCACGCCCGTGTATTTCGATACCCAAGGTAGTCAGCAAAGCAGCGGTTTCTCTTTCAGTTTGGAAGACAGCGGTCTCAATTCGACAAGCCGAGGGTGGTACAACGAGCGTAGTGTGCAGGCCGTTCTCTATGACATTTTCGACAGCAATGATGATCTGTCGGACTCGGTGACACTAGGGTTTGAGCCAATTTATGAGATTCTGGTTAACGAGCAGGCTGCCGGTGCGCCGTTTACGACGATCTATCCGTTTATTGAGAGTCTGCGTGCGCGTTACCCGGCCAACGTTGTGGAGATTGATGCATTGCTCGACGCGCAACGAATAACCGGTGACAACGATGCCTATGGCACCAATGAGGTTGAGGCTGCTGGGCGTCGTGATGTGGTGCTACCCATTTATTCGGTGGTGACGCCCGATGATGCCGGTGGCCCAGTGAATGTCTGCAGCACCAATGTGTTTGATCCCGATGAGGACGGCAACAAGCTCTCCGTGCGTCGGTTTGTTCGGATTCCGGTCACAACGGCAGGCAATTACACCGTGAACATCGTGACGAGCAATCCGCCGGCAAGCGGACAGAGCGACCCTGACGCGTTTGTGTTCCGAGGCGATTTCGTTGGTGGTGGCGATAGCCCTGTTGCTGATAGCGAAACGTTCCAACTGAATAACCTGACCCCTGGCGACTATGTCATGGTGCTTTATGAGTTTTCCTACTTGCGTGGCGGTCCGGCGGCGATTACCCAGCCGGACAACCGCACGTGCTTCGACGTGTCGGTCACCTCATAAAAATTGTGGAGAAGCGAGTAATGAACAAATTTCAATTTTCTATCGTCTTGATGATCGGTTCTGGTCTGCTATCCGGGTGCAGTGAGTCTTTGCCGCCTGCCCCTGAGCAGTCGCTTGCAGAAGCCAAGATTGCGGCGAGGACTGTGAGCGAAGCGTCGATCGGCAAACCGACTGTGCCGGTCGTTGTGGACTATGCGTTCCTGAACACGCCGACGGTCGACCAACCGTTGCAGATTCGAATGTCTGTTAGCGGCCGGGATGTCAGCAACCTCACTATGGCCATGTCGACGCGCGGTGAGCTGGCATTGTCGAAGAACACCCCTGCATCGATGCCTTTGAAAATGGGTGCGACAACCGGCGCGGCAGAAGCGGTCGACACGTACGTAACTCCCTCTGCGGAAGGCCGGAGTTACGTCAACGTCCAGATTTCTGGCCTTTATGAAAATCAACCATTTACGAAGGCTATTTCAATACCGGTTCAAGTCGGGGCGGGTGGTCCCGTGCTTGAGAAAAATGGAGAGATCATCGATACCGGCGTTGAGATTCTGTCGTCTATGCCAGCATCGCAACAGGTGTCGAAAGGCGAACAGTAGCCGCGTTACGTTAAATCGGTGTCGTTATCGCCGCGCGCTTTGCGTATTGAGCGGCGAAAACGCTCCGGGAAAATATTCCCAGTGTGATCTCAAAACGGGATTTACTTCACAGAATCCTGCGTCGGTTATTCATACAGTGAGCGCTATGGTGGCGGATGCCGACGGCTGAGTTGTCGGTAAACGCTGTAACGAGTGGTAACGCATGCTTGACCCTGGAGGGTCTTCGGGGCGGTGTTACACAGGGCGAGGCGTGACAGACGGACCAGCACGCGGCGCATTGCGAACGAGCGCAAATGCATCCGATCCTGAAGGCACAGCTTAATGCAGCGACTGCAGGCGACGGCGTCGATAGCCGAATCGACGTCGGCACGCTGCTGGACGCCATCAATGCCTACTACGAGTTTCTCGACTCATCGGGTGAGTTAACGCAAAGCGCGCCCGACTATTCTGACAATAGTGCCAACCCAGACGATGAATTCGCCGTATCGATTACGTCGAGTTCAGGTATTCGAGCTCGATTTTCCGGATTGCTAAACGATGACTTGCGTGCTGTGCTCGACAACGTCGCGGACATGGTGGTCACGATCGATTCGGAAGGGTTTGTGCATTTCTCGAACTGGATCTCGGTGCAGTTCTTTGAGCCAGAAGTACGAACCTTGGCTGGCAGCCACATCAACGAACTACTCGGGCTCGACACAAAAATTCCGGTCAGTCAGTGGCTCAAGGCGTATGTCGTCGATTTGGACAGCACGTCGCCCGATATCAGTGGGCAGCAGCTCACCGGGCAAAAGCCCGATGGCACAACCTTTCAACTGGAGCTGACCGCGAGTCGGCTATCGGCTGCCGCTGCAGGTGAATTCGTGATTTGTATGCGCGATGTATCGGCCCGCGCCGCGGCTGCTGCCGCTCTTGCTGACAATGAGGAACGCTATCGTGCGCTCGTCGAGTATGCGCCCGATGCGATCTTGGTGTTTGATGCGGACACTCACTGTTTTGTGGATGCCAACGAAAACGCTTGCGAGTTATTCAACATGCCGCGCAAGCGGCTGCTGGCCAGTGGATTTCTGCGCGCCGATTTTGGTGCAACCAATCCCGATGCCAGCGTGGAGCAGAAGCGCCTTGAAGGTTTTGTCCAGCGCGCGCTCGAGGGTGAGCAGCCTGTCTTCGAGTGGGCCTATGCGTCGACGAGCGGCAATAGCGTGACCTGCGAGGTGCGTCTTAGCCGCTTACCCGCGGCCGATCGACAACTACTGCGCGTCAGTGTTCAAAGTATCGAGCAACGTAAGCGTCGAGAACTCGCAGAGTACAGTGAGAAGAAACTGCTGGAGATGATCGCCAGCGGCGCGTCGATGAAGACCATCATGCGTTCTTTGTGTCGCACGGTTGAGCGGCTGGTGCCTGGCAGCCGCGCGGCGCTGATGGTGTTAAACGCGTCAGAGACCAGCCTTAAGTTGGCTGCAGCGCCGGCGTTTTCACCCATCGATACGAAAACTCTAAAGCGAGTGCCCATCGACAAGCCGATGTTGAGCTGTGGACTTGCGATGGCAACCAACAAAACAGCGATTACCAGCGATGTCATGGCGCACAACGCGTGGGCTAATCACCATAGCTTGGCACGCCGGATAGCCATCGTTAGTGCATGGTCGGTACCACTGCTCAGAGACCGTGCTAAGCCACTGGGTACCATTGACCTTTACTTCGGCGAAAAGCGTGAGCCGACAACGACAGAATTAGACGCACTTGGAAACCTCGCCGGCCTTGCGGCGATTGCACTCCATCGCGAACGCAGCAGCCAGGCCTTGCTACAAAGTGAGCAACGATTCCGCGGTTTGTTCGAGAATGTGGCGGAAGGCGTCTACATCTCCGACACCGATGGGCGTTTGGTATCGGCCAATCCGGCTCTGGTAACGATGCTTGGGTTTTCCGACGAGCAGAGTCTTCTGGCGCAAGTTACCCGAGACAACACTTATCAATCCTCCAAAGACTGCCAACGCTTCGTTCGCTTGGTAGAAGAAACCGGCGAGATTCGGAGCTTCGAGGCCGTTATGGTTCGCATGGATGGCACACCGATTGATGTCGTCGAGAATGCACGTCTCGTAACGTACCCAGACGGTAAGCAGTACATCGAAGGCACGATCTCGGATATCACGGAGCGCAAACGTGCCGAGCGTCGAATGTTTGCTGAAAAAGAGCGCGCAGAAGTGACATTGAAATCGATTGGCGACGGTGTCATTACCACCGATGCTGATGGACGCGTCGACTATCTCAACCCGGTTGCCGAAGACCTAACAGGCTATAGTATTCGGGCCTTATCGGGCGAGCGCGTTGAAGAGTTGTTAACGCTGGTTAATGAGCACAGTCGCGAGATGATTGACAATCCGCTGGTGCAGGCACTCCATGAGGGGCGTGTCGTGAGTTCGAGCACACCTTGCGTGTTGATCGATCGTTCCGGCGGCGAGATTCCCGTGCAGATATCAGCGGCCCCCATTCGCGAGGGGTCTGGTCATGTGATCGGTGCCGTTATGGTGTTCCATGCGGTGAGCAACGCGGAACGTCTATCCAGGAAGCTGTCTTACCAAGCGGCGCATGATGCACTGACAGGGCTCGCGAATCGGCAGGAGTTCGATAACGCATTGGCCCGTGCACTGGCCCGTCCTCAGAACGAACGCGATGGTGATGCAGCACTGCTCTACATCGATCTCGACCAATTCAAACTCGTCAATGACACGTTCGGTCATACGGCGGGTGACGAGCTGATCCGTCAGATCGCCCAGTGTTTGCAACTCGCGGTGCCGGTCAACGATGCAATTGCGCGCTTAGGCGGGGATGAGTTCGCGGTATTACTGGAGCGTGTTGATGAGCGTGCGGCGATGGAGGTCGCTGAGCGTATTCGTTCCACGATTGAGCAACACCGTTTTGAATGGCAAGGCGCGGTGCATTCCTTAAGCGCTAGCATCGGCGTTGTCATGGCTGGCCAAGAGCGCACGGTTGGCGCGATGATGAGCGCTGCAGATGTTGCTTGTTTCGCAGCTAAGGATCTTGGTCGAAACAAAATTCACTTGTATTTGCACGGTGAGGCGACGGCGCGTCACCAGGAAATGCATTGGTTGACGCGAATTAACCGTGCATTGGAAGAGGATCGCTTCGAGCTGTTTTTCCAACCGATCGTAAGCACCGTTCGCGAGGGCGCCGACACATGTTCACATTATGAAGTGCTACTTCGCATGATTGGTGATGACGATCAGCGCGTCGCCCCAGCCTCATTTATCGCTGCTGCGGAGCGCTACGATCGCATGCCAGCCGTTGATCGCTGGGTTGTTTGCGAGGCCTTGCGGCATGCGGACGAGGGTGACCCCGAGCGCGACGCGGCGTACACATTGTCCATCAACCTCTCCGGTAACTCATTGAGTGATGATCGTTTCCTCGATTTCGTCAAAGACGCGCTGACCGAGAAACCTTTGCGCAAGGGTGCGGTGTGTTTCGAGATCACTGAAACGGCGGCGATCTCCGATCTGACGCGCGTCACGCATTTCATGACCGAACTCAAGGCGTTGGGTTGTTTGTTCTCTCTCGATGATTTCGGTAGTGGATTGTCTTCATTCGGCTATTTGAAAAAACTCCCAGTCGATTTCATCAAAGTTGACGGTACGTTTGTCAGAAACATCGCAGAAGATGCGGTGGATCAAAGCATGGTGGCAGCGATCCTGAATGTTGGCGAAGCCATGGGTATCAAGACAATCGCTGAGCATGTTGAGAATGAGAAGACGCGCGAGGTCCTAACGCGCATTGGCGTGCCGCTTGTTCAGGGCTATTCGATTGGCAAGCCAGCAAGTATGAAAGAGTTCATGCCCTTCGTTGCGGCTGTCCAGCACGCCTGACGTCAATCAACAACTCACACGCTGAGGCTTGTCAAAGACCATACTTCGGTTAGACTCGAAGCATGTTGTTGTTTTGCCCGTTCTTATAACGTCGTGTCTGGTCAGGATTCAAGATTTTTGCTCGGGGTCGACGATCCAGCGCCGGCCAGGCTGTATGGCAATGTGGAATCGAGCAACGTACTGCTTGTCTGTGAGCATGCGAGCAAGCGTTTGCCGCGAGCGTTGGATGACGCGTACCCGCTACACCTAATGGAAACACACTTCGGGAGTGATATTGGTGCAGGTGCCTTGCTCCAGCGGCTTTCCGAGCTGCTCGATGTGCCAGCGATTGCAGCGAACTACTCCCGTATCGTCATTGACTGCAATCGGCGCTTGTCGGACCCCACGCTGATTTTGAGTCATGCGGAGGATGAGGTCGTCGGCGCGAATGATGCATTAGCCGATGAGGATGTTGGCGCCAGGATAGAGGCGATCTACGCACCGTTTCATGCAACGGTCGAGGCCGCGTTGGATGCCATTCGGGCTCGTGGTCAACTACCGGTGTATATCGCGCTTCACAGTTTTACCCCGTTGTTTGCCGGCGAACAGCGGCCTTGGGATATCGGCATTATGTGGGATCAAGATGGCCGAGTAGCACAGCCATTGATGGCGGCGTTGGCGGCTGCTGGCGACATCACTGTGGGCGATAACTTGCCTTACTCGGGACGCGAGGTTCAGGACTTTTCGGTCGATTTCCATGCGGAGAGAAAAGGCTATCCTTGTGTCGCGATCGAGGTACGACAGGATCATTTGTCGACCCCGGAGGGTATTGAGCATTGGTCGCAGCGACTAGCCAAAGCGCTAGCGCCAATCACTAGAGATCGAGCGCTTCAAACACCATTCGCGTCATCCAGCATACATCCAGATTTTTCTCGCGAACTTCAATATTTGAATGCCATCAACGACGAACGGAGGCTGTGATGAAACCCGGGAAACCAAGCTTCACGATTGGCATTGAAGAAGAGTATCTGCTGGTTGATAAAGAAACCGGCGAGCTTGCGATTGATCCGCCAGCCGAGATGATGGCCGAGTGCCAATCTGCTGCGGATGGCCAGGTGAGCCCAGAGTTCATGCGTTCGCAGATCGAAGTCGGGACGCGTGTTTGTGCCAATGTCGCTGAAGCTCGCGAGGAACTCTCGATGCTCCGTGACACGGTGATCAGTATCGCTGATCGGCATGGGCTGGCGCCGATTGCAGCATCGACGCATCCCTCGAGTCGATGGTGGCAACAAAAACCCACAGAACGTGACCGATACCAGGCATTGGCAGCTGAAATGCAAACGGCTGCGAGGCGTTTGGTGATCTGCGGTATGCATGTTCACGTCGGCATTGATGATGATGCGATTCGTATCGACCTCATGAACCAGATGAGTTATTTCCTACCCCATCTGTTGGCGATGTCGACATCATCGCCGTTCTGGGATGGTCGCAACACGGGTCTCAAGTCTTATCGCTTAACAGTCTTCGATGCGTTGCCGCGGACAGGGCTTCCGGAGCGCTTCGCGAGTTTTGCCGAATATCAGCGACACGTCGATATCCTGAAACGCGCGGGTCTTATCGAGGATGCGAGTAAGATTTGGTGGGATTTGCGTCCGAGCAATAACTACCCGACGCTTGAAACACGGGTCATGGATGTCTGCACCCGCCTTGATGATGCGATAGCGCTTGCGGCGTTGGTGCAGTGCATTCTTCGCATGTTGTATCGATTGCGGCAGCACAACCAACGCTGGCGTATCTATACGCCGATGTTGATTCGCGAGAACCGATGGCGCGCGATTCGCTATGGCACGGACTCGGGGATGGTTGACCTTGCGAAGGGTAATGTGGTGCCTTTCGATGAGCTGCTTGAAGAGATTTTGGATCTCGTTGCCGAAGATGCCGATGCATTGGGTTGCACCGCGGAAATCGGGAGCCTGCGACACGTTGTGGCAGAGGGCACGAGTGCTCATCGTCAGATCGCGACATTCGAACAGGCGCAAGCTGACGGCGACGACGAACAAGCGGCGCTGGCAGCGGTCGTCAGGCAGCTGATTGCCGAGACACGCGCACACCAATCCTGATCAGCCTCCGCGAGTCGCAAGCGATCAGCGTATTCTCTTTTCATTTGTGAGGACCTATGACGTCACCGTTACCGACAAGGTTGTCTGTTGCGCCGATGATGGACTGGACCGACCGACACTGTCGTTTTTTTCATCGACTGCTAGCGCCGAACACGCTGCTTTATACAGAAATGGTGACAGCGGCCGCACTGCACCATGGCGACCATCAGCGTTTGCTCGCCTTCAATGACAGTGAGCACCCCGTGGTGCTTCAAATCGGTGGCAGCGATCCCACACTGATGGCGGCGGCAGCTCGAAAAGGCGCCGACGCTGGCTATGATGCGATCAACATTAATGTCGGCTGTCCGAGTGAGCGTGTACAGAGTGGCAGTTTTGGCGCCTGTTTGATGGCTGAGCCGGCACTTGTTGCGGATTGTTATAGCGCCATGGCGGCAGTCGTCGACGTTCCCGTAACGGTCAAATGTCGGCTTGGCATCGACGATCATGACAACGAGGCGTTCTTTAGTGAATTCATCGATACTGTCGCAGCGGCTGGTTGCACGTATTTCGATGTGCATGCGCGGATTGCGATTCTGAAGGGGCTGAGCCCGAAAGAGAATCGATCCATTCCCCCGTTGAACTACGATCGTGTTTACGCGTTGAAACGCCGCCGTCCGGATCTGACGGTTATTCTCAATGGTGGTGTGACAACGCTCGAAACCGTGCAGGCGGCCATGCAACATGTGGACGGTGTCATGATCGGCCGTGAGGCTTATCACAACCCTTACTGGCTAGCGGAAGCCGATGCCCGCTTAAACGGACACGCGCTGAAAACGCGCGAGGCGGTGATCAGTGAAATGGTCGATTATGCGGATAACGCCATGCGTGGCGATGTGTTGTTAAAACACATTACACGTCACATGCTTGGGCTGTTCGCTGGCGAGCCAGGCGCGCGGCAATGGCGACGCATGCTCAGTGAGAATGCGCATAAGCCAGATGCCAAGCCCACCTTGTTGCTTGACGCACTTGCCGCGAGGAATGCGATTGCGGCGTGACCCATGCAGCGTTGAGGTGTCCGGTTGAGCAACTTTTCTTAGTGGATTTTCGAAATGCACTGGGTTGCGTCTGGGCGTACTGGCGTTGCCAACGGTTGGTATTGAACCGCAACCGCTAGCCAGTCCGTGTTCGGCCGGATACAATTTCGCGCGTTCAGCCCGCAGGGTTGGGTTACGTTCAACGAATTGATTCATCTAAAGGGCGCGATATGTCCTCGAGCAAGAACAAAAAAAACAACGCGGTAAGCCAAGCGGCGTCGGCTGATAAACATGACCTGTATGAGCAGTCGGTGCAGGATGTTGAAGCGGAAATCGATTTCATCGATGACACTTATCGTGCGTTGCGTGGCAAAAAGGCGACCTTGTATCGCGAGGATTTTTGCGGCACGGCCAGCGCTAGTTGCGAGTGGGTGAGACGTCGCAATGGCAACCATGCGGTCGGTGTTGATTTTGACCGCGCCACCCTTGATTGGGGGTTAGACCATCGCGTGTCGTTGCTGTCATCCGAGGCACAGCTCAGGCTTAAGCTCGTGCACGGCGATGTGCTGGAAGTGACGACGGAGCTCGCAGATATCGTCGGTGCTTTCAATTTCTCGTATTTCACCTTCAAAGATCGCGCAACGCTATCACGCTACTTTCGCAACGTTCGTAAAGGTCTGGCAGAAGATGGATTGTTTATTCTGGATGCGTTCGGTGGTTCCGAGGCTCACTCGGAATTGAAAGAAAAGACAAAGCATGATGGATTCACCTACGTTTGGCACCAAAAGCGTTTTGAGCCAGTAACGGGCCATATGCTTGCGCATATCCATTTCCACTTCGGTGATGGGTCTAAGATGAAGAAAGCCTTCACTTACGACTGGCGGTTGTGGACGTTGCCAGAGATTCAGGAGTTGCTGCTCGAAGCGGGTTTCGGGAAAGTCTCCGTCTACTGGGAAGGAACGGACGAGGACGGCGACGCGAATGGTGAGTTCGCACCGAGCGATACGGGTGACGCGGACCCCGCGTGGGTTGCCTATATCGTCGCGGAGCCAGCCAAAGGCTGACGGCGACTTGCGACAGGTTGATGCCACAGTGAGGGTGGGAAAAGCCACATTATGGTATACACTTAGACGTTAGAGATTGCTGGGCACGCTATCGGAACAGGATGAGTCAGGAACTTGAAGTCGCCATAGTCTTCGCGGACGTCGTGGGTAGTACGCAGCTGTACGAAACCCTCGGCGATGATGCCGCTCGAGAAGTGGTTCGTAAGTGTCTTGAGATTATGATCGCGGCGACAGAGTCGAATAGCGGCACAGTCATCAAGACGATGGGCGATGAAGTGATGTCCATCTTTGATGACGCGGACTCAGCGGTTAACGCCGCTGTTCAGATGCAGCGCCAAATTTCGGATGGGAGCGGGTTAGTTCCGGACGGTCAAAGCATCGCGATCCGAATCGGTTGTCACTATGGCACCGTGGCGAGAGAGCCCAATGATATCTTCGGCGCGGCGGTGCATACCGCAAATCGCATGACTTCCCAGGCAAAGGCGCGGCAAATCGTCACGACGGGCTCGATGGTTGAGCTGCTGAGCGACACCTGGGGCAAGAACGCGCGTCAGATCGACCTCGCCATTGTTAAAGGCAAGAAGGACGAAGTCGCACTGTTTGAAATTCTTTGGCAGCAAGGCGAGGAAGCGACCAGCATGTTGCCGACCATTGGATGGTCGCAAAGCAATGCACAGCAAGTCTTGACACTTTCGTTCGGGGGGCGTCAGATTCGCGTCGACCCGAGTCGCCAGCAAATCACACTCGGTCGTGCCGAAGACAACGATATCGTCGTCAAAGGAAATTTGATATCGAGAGTGCATGCTCGAATTGAGAAACGCCGCAATAAGTACTTCTTAGTCGACGAATCCACGAATGGGTCATTCGTGATGACCATCGCCGGTAGTGAGTCGTTTGTGCGCCGTGACAGCATTGAATTGAACGGCGAAGGGATTATCGGGCTTGGCAAAGTGGCCAAGCCTGGCACACCGCTCGCCGTGCATTACATGCTTGAAGTGAGAAACGAAAACGCCTGAGTGGCGTCGCTGAGACGTTTAACGCAACGTTAGACTGCTTTTTCTAGCGCCTCAATGATCGTTCGTCGTGTCGACTCTAGTGCTTCTGGCACACGCCCTTCGAATTCCTGCACATAACGACCCACTTCGTTCAATTCGGCAATCCACGCCTTGGAATCAACATCGAGTAGCGTCTCGAGTCTCGAAGCTTCGATCGCTAGATCGGTGGTGTCGATATCGCGCGCGAAGGGTAACTTTCCGATAGGGGTATCTTCGGCGTCGACGGCGCCATCGCAGCGCTCGAGTATCCACTTGATGACGCGTAGATTTTCGCCAAAACCTGGCCAAAGGAAGCGGCCGCTGTCGTCCTGTCGGAACCAATTGACATGGAAAATCTTCGGCAGGCGCGGGGAGCGATCGGCGAAAGACAACCAATGCTGCCAATAGTCGGCGAAGTTGTATCCGCAGAACGGTTTCATCGCCATGGGGTCTCGTCTTACCACGCCGACATTGCCTGTTGCCGCGGCGGTCGTTTCGGATGCGACACTGGCGGCGACCATCACGCCATGCTGCCAATCGTGCGCCTCATAAACCAACGGTGCGAGTTGTTTGCGACGGCCGCCGAACACAATGGCAGAGATTGGTACGCCCTCTGGCGCTTCAGATAGCGATGAATAAGCGGGGTTCGCTGTGGCGCTAACCGTAAATCGAGAGTTGGGATGCGCCGCGTGCGTCCCGGCCTGCCAGGGCGCGCCTTGCCAGTCGAAAGCGGGTTCGCCGATGTCTTTGTCTTCCCACCACGGTTGACCATCATCGGTGACCGCGACGTTGGTAAATATGGTGTCGCGTTGAATCATGTTATACGCGTTCTTGTTGGTCTTTTCATTCGTGCCGGGTACGACACCGAAGTAACCCGCCTCGGGGTTGATCGCCCGCAATTGCCCATCTTCATCGAGGTGCAACCAGGCAATATCATCGCCGAGTGTCCACACTTTCCAACCTGGCTGTGACGCTGGTGGGATCAGCATAGCCAGGTTGGTTTTGCCACAAGCGGAAGGGAAGGCGCATGCGATGTAACGTGTCTCGCCTTCAGGATTTTCAATGCCGACGATCAGCATGTGTTCGGCCAGCCAACCTTCTTGGCGTGCTTGCCAGCTCGCAAGTCTCAGTGCGTGACACTTTTTACCAAGCAGGGCGTTTCCACCGTACCCCGAGCCGAAGCTTTTGATCGTCATCGATTCCGGAAAATGCATGATGAAGCGGCGCTCTGGGTCCAGGGTGCCGGTGGAATGCAAGCCGCGAACGAAATGACCTTCTCGTTCGATGCGTCGTAGCGCCTGTGTACCCATGCGTGTCATGAGCTTCATATTGACCACGACATACGGGCTATCGGTAATCTCCACACCACATTTCGAATAGGGAGAATCGATCGGCCCCATGCAGTAGGGGATGACGTACATCGTTCGACCGGTCATGCAACCTTCGAACAGCGCGTCGATTTTCTCGTGAGCGGCAGCTGGCGACATCCAATGATTGTTAGGGCCTGCGTCTTGCTCGTTTTCAGTACAAACAAACGTCAAGTGCTCGACGCGTGCGACATCATTCGGGTCTGAGCGATGTAGATAGCACCCCGGATGGGTCTCTTGATTCAGCGCGATCAGCGTACCGTCGGCGAGCATCTGGCGAACCAGTGTGTCGTATTCGCTTTCGCTGCCGTCGCACCAAACTACAGTCGACGCTCGCGTTTTCGCGGCAATGTCGTCGACCCACGTATTCAACTCAGCAAGTGTGCTGCTCATAACAGATCCCCCCGGCCGTCAGC
>JBCAZE010000244.1:0-3803 GCA_039700805.1 Pseudomonadota bacterium
GGTCGACGGTCATTCTTCGGGTTTTGGCTGTAGCAATTCGGATGGCTTCGTCGTCTGTCACATCGATTTCTTGAAGATCATCCTGCCGCGCAACGGCTATCGATGCATCTCGGTCCGATACGATTTCAGCAAGTACATCACCGTAGTTGACCACGATTGACGGTGGTGCCTCATGCCCGAGTAACGCGAGGTTCCTGTTCCGGAAGTCAATCTCAAAGCTCGTGCGTACGCGCAGCGCTAGAGACTGAAGTAACTCATCTGGAGACAATGAGTCGGGTGTCAGCGATTCAACCAAAAACGCCTTGATAGCGGCGAGTCGTTCCTTTTTTGGAAGCTCGACAACCTTCTTAAAAAGATTACCTAGAAAAATCACGAACGGCCCGCCAGCGTCATCTTGCGCGGCTGTTAACCTGATCTCATTCGTTTTCGGAAGATATTCGAAGTCGAGTGATGAATCTATGGTTGATGCAATATGACGAATCTCTTTCGCGAGTTTTTTCTCGGTGTATCGGAAAATCATTTTTGACTGACGCTTCGACTGCTTGTTATCGAGTCTATCGGCTTACCGTGTTTGCCGTCACGCGATTTGATCCGAGCATCGGTTGACTGTTGCTTTTCATCGGTGCCTATGTCCCACTAGATGCGTCGGTTGAGACGCCACCAATACCTTTGGTGGCCTACAAGAAAACGCGCATTAGCAGGGGACGCACGATGACACGAAGAGGCTTATTTTTCGGCGCGACACTGATGCTGTCGATTTCGGCATCATTGCCCGCGGTTCAACAGTTCACGCCCAAGAATCCGACGCATGCGGTTTACTCTGCAGGTGCCTGTTCCGAGCGTTATGAATTGAAAGTCATGACTCGACCCGCCCGGGGGCAAGATCCGATGCCGGCGCTGGTGCAAGAGGCGCGTCAGGCGGTCGACCAAGTGCTGTCGTCATGTTCGAAGGTCGCGGTCATCAGCGTCGGTGCGGTGAATACCCGGACTATGGACACGTTGATGTTCACGATGTCACGGGACAGTGGTTGGGTGCCGGAAAACCGAATTACCAAAGCGAGCCTGATCGCGTTGCTCGAGCAGTCTGGTTATCAA
Source organism: Pseudomonadota bacterium (assembly GCA_039700805.1). GTDB lineage: Bacteria > Pseudomonadota > Gammaproteobacteria > Steroidobacterales > Woeseiaceae > CALBPI01. The sequence goes on from JBCAZE010000244.1 coordinate 1,096, forward strand.
GCGATGGCTGGGCCGCGTCCGTATTTCACGAAAGCCTACTGGCGTGTCAACGACGGTAAGTTCGAAGCGGTCTATGGTCACGGCCTTGAGAATCGCATGGTGGCGTCTCATGTCGAGCGGACAGGCAACGGGTATCGTGTCCGTGGTCAGTTTTATGACGTGGGATTGCACGAGTCCGAGCGCCAGTGTGATACCAACCGCGAGGGGTATCCACTTTGGGGCAGTTTTTCGATGTCCGTATCGACGGACAACACCCGTCTGCCAATCCTGATCAAATGGTGCGCGGCGTATGACGAGCAGGGTGATTCCGACACAACAGAGTTTTGGGACTTGCCGTCAACGACGCAGAATACCAAGATCACTGTAACGGCGATGAGCGCTGAATTTGCAAAATTGCCGAATGTACTCGAAGCCGCGGACGGTGACGGCGGCCCAGAGCTGCTGATCGATCGCGACATGTATCGTGTTTACGCAACGCGACAACCCGTCTGCGAGAGCCGGGAAGTGGACCTTGTTTATCGCGTCAACAACGAAGCCCGGGCATCGCTGTTTTATGGGGATTACGGTAGTGCGGTCGCCAACACTGTCAGCACTGTACTTGGACGTCGTTGCGGCGAGATTCTGCGGTTTAAAGTCAATGCTTACAGCGTCGGTGATGAATCCCCGTGGGATATCACGCGCTATCAGTTCATTCGTACCCCGGAAGGTGTGCCTTACCGCGGCATTGTTGAATTTCGCAGCGAAGCAGCTGAGCGCTTTAAGCTGGCGAGTGAGAAGCAGCAATTCGGTCCATGCGACGGTCCATTCTGTGAGTACGAAGGCGGTCGGTACTTAAATGCGATTTACCGTGGTGACCTATCGATCGTGCGGCAGATCGATGCGCTGCACCGAGAAGCGCTCAGCGAGTTCAACCAGAGTCAGAGCAGGCAGGTTCGCAGGCTTGCCGGCGGGTTAGTGGCGGATGCCTACGACTCGGCGATCAGCCCAGCTGCGGTGCAGTTGCTGCCGGTGGTGGCCAACAAGTACATGCATGCTTATGGCCTTTGGGGTGATGCGTGCCTTGACGCAGGGGCGACGACTCAGCCCTATTCGTACACGTCGCCTGTCATTGTTGAGACGGACGGTTTCGGCATCACGACGACGTCGGGTGGGATCACAACCAAGACGACTTATACGTTGAACCCAGAGTTCTTCCCGTTGCGAGATCGACTGGCGACGTATCGCGGTGCGGCGAGGAGTGACGCACCGACCAACCTCGCCGTAAAAGGCGCAATCTTCAAAGGCATTATAGCGCTGACCGAGAATGGCGACTGCCGGAGCAAAGCGGTCAAACAGCTTGAGGCAAATTTAAGAAAACTCACCAACACCGTAATGCGCGAACCGGGCGTCGAACCACCGACTGCCGCAGTCCGGCCGCCCATACCGCCGCGTGTCGAAAAGGCGGCATTCGAACCCGCTGATCGTTCTACGGCCAGCCCGGTCGCCTGGAATGCGCCGGTGCCATTGCCCGCATTCGATAGCTTGGCAACCGCGAACGGCAGTAACGCTGCCGCGCCTAACCCCGAGATGACGCGGCAGCAGCGCATGCAGAAACTTAACGAGCAAGCGGTCGCGGCACAGAAGCGGTTTCAAGAAAAGACGACTGCCATCCAGATCGAGATGCGTAATGCGCGTCAGAACGGTGCTTCGCAAGCAGAGTTGATGCAGATGTTCCAGGAAAGCCAGAAGAAAATGCAACAAGCGCAGCTGGAGTATCAGCAGGAGTTGCAGCGCTTGCAGCAACAAGCGTATTGATCGAGCAGGTTGTACAGTCGCTCCGGTGCTCCAAATAGTTGTTCGTTAAAGATAAGGATGACAACGCGTGATCGTTAGAATGTGGCACGGCCGTGTGCCGACAGAAAAGGCTGAGGCCTATCGTTCATTCCTGATTGGGCGAGCGATTCCAGATTATCAATCAGTCGATGGCAACCTCAGTGTCAAGATTCTGGAGCGACAGGAGAATGACGCAACGCACTTCATCACAATGACAACGTGGCGCGATATCGATTGTATTCGCGGGTTCGCAGGCGACGATATCGAGGTGGCCAAGTACTACGATGAAGATCAGGATTTCTTAATGGAATTCGAGCCTCACGTTGTCCATTACGAAGTCGTCGGCGAGGGCTGATCAATCCATACCTTCGTTCGCGGTATAGACAGCCATCTCGGGCTCGCCAGTTGAGAGTTCGCGTAGCTTGCCGACGAATGCGGCGGACTCCGATACGGCGAAGTGTGTCTTTAGCGCTGCCGCGTCATCCCATCGTTCGAAGAATGTGATGCGCAGTGGGTTCTCGCTGTCGATATAGGCACCATGCTCGATACAGCCGGGCTCTTGGCGAGAGCGCGAGACGTGCTCGTGGCAAGCCGAGAGTAATGCCGTTTTGTTGTCTTCGGTCGTTTGCACACTGCCCCAGACGATGATCATCACTATTCTCCGAAAATGAATCAGCGTCTGACGCTATCGCGTTGCGCGGTATCTGCGCAAGTCGTACGACAACACTGCTAGACTCAGACTGTAGGACGGATAAGGAGTGCATCATGACAACACCAATTGTGTTTTTCGATATCGCTGGCGAAGACGATGGCGCGCTGCGGCACTTCTATGATTCGGTATTCGGCTGGTCGTTTGATGCGGATAGTAAGAGTGAGGCGCCTGTCGTCGGTCCGTT
>JBCAZE010000062.1:0-16166 GCA_039700805.1 Pseudomonadota bacterium
ATGTTTGCAGCGATCGCACTGGGCGTCGGGATCGACTTCGCCATTCACTTGGTCGAACGACTTCGCACGGCCGCTGCCGAGAGTTCTCAGCCTGTCGAGCAAATTATCATCGATGCGCTACCACCCGTCGCGCGCGCCTGTCTCTTTAATTCAGCCGCGCTCGGTTTGGGCTTTGCTGTTCTTCTTGCGAGTAACCTGCCGACGCTGATGCGATTCGGCGGCTTAGTCGCGCTCGCCGCGTTCGTAAGTTATATCGCAGCGCTGCTGCTCGTGCCCGCGCTGTTTCTGTTGCGTCGTCGTTGGTTTGAACGCCGGCCCACACTGTCGACACCGAGTGTCGCGGCGCAATTGTCGCTACTGTGTCTCGGTCTGCTAACCAGTGACCTCATGGCCGAGTCTTACAGCCCGCAAAGCGTCGCTCAACAGGTCGCGGATCGCACAGAACATGTTGCCAGTCGCCGAGCAATGGTCATGACGCTGGTGAACCGAAAAGGACGCAGCGAAGAACGCCGTGCTGTCCTTCACAAATGGGTTGACGACGATCGCAGTCGAACGCGCATCACGTTCGACTCACCACGCAAATTCGAGGGTATGGCTTTTCTTAGTGATGACCCTGGTCCAGGCAGCATCGCAAATCGTTGGATGTACCTGCCCACTAGCGGCCGCGCGAGACGGATTCCGGCGACAAGACGCGGCCAAGCATTCTTCGGTACAGATTTCTCATACGCCGACATTCAATCCGAGCTCAAATTTGACATGGATGAATGGACATTTACTGACGGTGCTTTGGATGAAACCGGCACGACGTATCAATTGGCTGGCGCAGCCATCGATACCAAAACGGCGCGTGCGCTTGGCTACGCCGCGTTTGAGGCGGATATCGATACCCGAAATTGGATGCCACGTCGCATCACGTTTAGTGACGCGCGCGGCAATTCACTAAAGACGATTGAGGTGACGGAAGTAACGATCATCGATGGCATCCCCACGGCGACTCACATCGTTGCCACGCAGCATCGCAAGCAACACAAAACTGCCATCACATTCGAAGATATTGAAACCAGCGTCGCATTCGACGAACGCTTGTTCGATGCGAACCTCGTCACCCGCGGCCTCGGGCATCTCGACGTTGGAGCAGCACAATGAAAAAGCTCGCAAGCTACATCATTCTGCTTGCCGCCATGTCAGCGGCAAGCGCAGAACATTCGGTTACGTATTCGCTCGACGCATCGCTCACGCAAAGTGTCGATACCGATGCCGATGCAGGGGTCCAAACGTTATTCGAATTACTGCCATCTATTGACGTGAGTTTGAGTCCAACCACATCGATAGTAACTTCGGCTCGGATGCGTCTCGACAACAGCGACGACATCGAGCCAGGCACGCCGGGTTATGGGAACTACTGGTTCGGTAGCCGCCCGCAGCGACTCGGTCGTGTGGGCAGCCTGGAACTCCGCGATGCGTTTGTTCAATTCGCGGTCCCCCGTGGCGTGGTTCGTCTCGGCAAACAGCAAATTGTCTGGGGCAAGATGGACGGCATCAAGATTCTTGACGTCATCAACCCACAGGACTTTCGCTACTTTATTACCGAGGAATTTTCTGACTCGCGCATCACGCTGTGGTCTGCGTATGCCGACATTAGTTTCGGACGCTGGCGAACGGAGTTCGCCGTTGTGCCCGATAGTAGCGGCCATGTCATACCCGATTCGGGGGCCTGGTTTGAATTGCGTGCGCCGAGATTCCGATTCGGTGCGACAGACGCAACGCCAGCGTTACCTGTCTATACAAGGGAACCCGGACGCGGCATCAACGATACCGGACTCGGTGCAAGACTCAGCCGCTCGCTCGGCGCGATGACGTTGTCTGCCGTGGCATTCAGCGGCAGAGATCCAGAGCCGCTCGGCGCGCTGATCGTCAACAACCAAGGCCCTGGCGTACTACGCACGTTGGATCGACGAGAAACCTATGGGTTGAGCGCCGATGTCAGCCTTGGACCTGTCGTGGCACGAATGGAATACGCGCGCCATCCGAACCGGTGGTTCAATATTCGCCAGAATGGCGGACTCGATCGCACGCGGCGTAACCAATCGCGGGCCGCTATCGGCTTTGATGTCGCCGGACCATTCGACACGTTTATCAACGCACAGTATTTCGAGGATCGTGTCAGCGGCCCTGAAGAGAATCTGGTGCGCCCGACACGCGACAGACTCGCGACCGTTGCCGTACGCAAAGCGATTGGTTTCGACCGATGGGAAATCCAAGCGCGTTATTACAGAAGCCTGTCGGATCGGGACAGCATGATGACGGCGTCGGTCAATCACAGCCTCAGCGAACGCACATCACTGTCGATCGAGGCACTGACATTCCGCGGCGATGACAACGGGTTCTTTGGACAATTCCGAGACCGAAATATGATCACGCTGCGTCTGTCGCACAGCTTGCGTTAACGGAAAGGGTCGAACATGTCCGACAGCCTGACAGCGAAACTCTGTGCCGGCGGTGCATTGAAAGTACTGACCGAAGTCTTCGACGATCGCGACGTTACGTCATCATGCGCGAGAGTCTACGCGTTGTCGTTCTCGATGAGCTCGGCGATCCGCGATCTCGCCTCCGACCAAGCACGTTCGACGGATCGCACCGAGAGATCCAGAACCTCCGCGGTCTCCGCAGTGGTAAAGCCAGCGAAATAGCGGCATTCGAAGACTCGCGCATGACGTTCGTTCTCTTTTTCAAGAATCCCCATCAGGTCGTTTACCTGCAGCAGAAACTCTGCCTGCTCATGGCCGTCGTCGCCGATAATGGTCTCCGCGAGGGTGACATCTTGCCCGCTGCGCTTGCCCGCAACGATGTAGCGTACTTCGTCGACAATAATCTGGCGCATGATTGTCGCCGCCAGTGCAAAGAACTCGCGCTTATCCTCGGTTGTCAGCGCACCTCCCGACAACAATTTGACGAAAGTCTCGTTGACGAGTGTCGTCGCACCGGTTCGCGAGTGTCGACTTCGATTGCGCGCCAGCGCTTTCAGCTCTGGATAAATCAAATCCGCCAATTGATTCAGCGCCTGACTATCACCATCGCGATGCGATCGTAGCAGTACGGTGACAGACAGTGACATATTGGATTCCTCCATTGAAACGACCGACGAACGAATGCCGGGGGCATCGAAAAAATGCACGACGCTCCCATTGGGAGTCACGACGCTTTCCAAGCCCACAATTATACGGCCCCCGCCACCGGCTACCAGCACAACATCAAAGACTCGATGCGCGGAAAGGACTTGAGATCGACAGTTGCGTGACTCATCCATTAGCGCCAATCTATAGCCACATAACAAAAACCGGCGTCACGGCTCGTATGGCCGCTGCGCCGATAGACGAACCCACCGGCGTGGGGCCAAGCCCGAGAGGAGCATTCCAATGACCGACTCAACCGATGATCGGCTAAGAACAGGCGGTGCGTTTGACGCATGGCCCGCCGAAAAGGCAAGCATTGAAAGCGCCTTACGTGGTCGCGTCATCAGTGGTTATAAAGTTGGCGACGTTGTCGGCGTTGGTGGCATGGGATGCGTACTACACGCGACTCGAGCAGAGGGCGACTTCGATCGGGAGGCAGCGATCAAAGTAGTGGCTGCAAGCCATGACTCATCAGAACTCGTCCGTCGCTTCCGCCTCGAAGTGCAAATACTGGCGAAGCTCATACACCCATGTATCGCGCAACTCTACGACGCTGGCATCACGGACGAGGGTTGGCCCTATCTCATCATGGAGTACGTCGATGGCATGCCGATCGACGACTATTGCAAGCAACATCAACTCCGGCGAAGCGAGAAACTCGACTTACTAAAAGATGTCATCGATGCAGTTCAGTTTTCGCACAGCCATTTGATCGTACATCGCGATATCAAACCATCGAACGTATTGGTAGGTACGGACGGCAAACCTAAGCTGCTCGATTTTGGTATCGCGAAGCTGTTGGAGGACGATGCCGAGGATGCAACACGGCTGCGGGCAATGACGCCGCAATACGCAAGCCCCGAGCAATTATTGGGACAACCTATCTCAACTGCATCAGACATCTATCAACTCGGCCTGTTGATTTCGATCGTCATGGGCGGCGCTTTACCGACCGATGGCGAGACGCTCACAGCGGCGATTCAGCGCTGCGCTGAAGGGCGTCTTGTTACGTTGCCATCAGCGATGCGTCAATCGCTGCCAGCAGAACTCGTGCTGATCATCGAACAGTGTCTTCGAGTCGACCCGTCGGACCGCTATCGCGGCGCAAACTCCCTACGCGATGATCTCGATGCCTACACCACGGGCTACCCAGTGCGTGCTGCAGGCCAGCGGGCGGGGTACCGGATGCGTAAGTTCGTACAACGCAACTGGGGCGGTGTCGTCGGCGGCGCGCTAACATTCTTGTTATTGATCGGTGCGACAGTCATCACGACGCAGCAGACTATCGAGGCGAGAGAGCAAAGAGATCTTGCGCTTTACCAGCAGCAGCGCGTCCAAGCATCAAGCGAGTTCTTCAGCCTGATACTCGAAGAAATGGGGGATGGAGAATTTACTGCGATCGATCTCTTGGACCGCGGACGTTCCATGCTCGAGGCACAGTTTGGCGAGGACCAGCCATTTATGTCATCCGTGCTGTTCGACGTTTCACAACGCTATGCAAACCTTGGGGAACGCAATCAAGAGCGTGTGTTGCTGATCGAAGCGGAGCGGCTAGCGCGCATAAACAACGACGAGAATATGCTGACAGCTGCGTTGTGCGGGCTTGCCAATGCAAACCAAATGGCCGAACCAGAAACAGCAATCAAACAGCTGGAGGAAGGACTGGCGCGCTATGAAACGTTGGCATCGCCGAACCATGAAGCCACCGTCGAGTGTGCCGTGGCACATTCACGGATCGAGATCAGGGCTGGCAACAACGATGCGGCGCTTGAGATCTTGTCCGAAGGACTGGCCACACTTGATAGACACCCAGTACCGAGCGTTCGCGGGCGTGTGCTCATCCTTAGCAGTATGTCGCAAGCCTACTTTCGAAATGATGAGTTAATCGAAGCCGTCGATCACCTCGATCAGATGCTGCGACTGCTGGACAACGCGGGTCGAGGCAGGACACTGCTGTATCAACGGTTCGCTGCCAATAAGGCCGTCGCACAACAGGAAATGGGACGGGTACGCGAAGCGCTTGCGACATTCGAGGACTTATGGGAACGCTCGGAAACCAGCGCGTTCGAGGGACGAGGAAATGCGATTCAGCTCGCTCAATATGCCGACCTTCTCGTCGACGCCGGTCGCTTCGATGAAGCGATAACCACCTACGAGCAAGCATTTGATATCGCCGACGCAACAGGCTACGTCAGAGTCGCGGGCGCATTGAAGCTCGGTCTCGCAAAAGCGAGTCTCAACAAAATGGATCTAGGCGCTGCACGCCAGCACCTTGAAGCGGCTGACACGTATATCAGCGATGGCAAACCCGTCGGGCTTGCGAACGGGGTACGTATGCGATGGGCCAAACTGTATCGACTTGAAGGCGAGCTCAGCACAGCCAAAACTGAGATCGACGCATTGGTTGCCGCACTTGGATATCCAGCATCGGACAAAGGTTCAGGCCTCAATAAGGTGCTAGGGGAAGCCGCCGAAATTTATCGCGCGCTGGATCGTTACGAGCAGGCGGAAGTGTTCGCCGACTCACTCCTCAAACTGCTAACGGCGCAATCGATGGATGGCTCAGTCGGCAATGTTCGGCTCGGAAGCGCGAGACTGTTGCGAGCATCCATCCGATTCGAGACTGGTGCCTACGCAACGGCAAAGGAAGACCTGGCCGAGGCGCTACCGCACCTTCAACACGGTCTCGATCCATCCCACGCATTGTTGCAACAAGCGGCGTCATTGGGGCAGTCGATCGATGAGGCGCTCGCGCGCCCGTCCGAATGACCTAACGCGAGATAGCTGCTAGACACGCAAGTAGTGATTCACCAGATCCTCGCTGAGTTCGCCAATGTCGCCCTCCGCACAAATCGCCCCCCGCTCCATAATAGAGAAGGCGTCGGCGGTTCGACGTACAAAGCCGACACGTTGCTCGACAAGTAGCACCGTCATCCCGAACTCACGATTCAAGCGCTGAATACACTGACCAATCTCTTCAACAATCGATGGTTGTATGCCTTCACAAGGCTCATCCAACAACAAAAGGCGTGGCGCCTGCACTAACGCACGACCAATGGCGAGCTGCTGTTGCTGACCACCGGAGAGATCGCCGCCAAGACGTCCACTCATGTCCTTAAGAACCGGGAACAGCTCATAAACGATATCCGGAATGCTGCGCCGATGCCGAGCTTGTGTTGCGAACGCGACTTTCAGATTCTCGGTCACTGTCAATCTCGGAAAAATCATCCGCCCCTGTGGTACCAGCGCTATGCCTGCAGCCGCACGGGCCTCTGGCGGAAGCTGCGCAATTGATTGTTCGCCAAACCTCATCGATCCGCTGTCACACGGTATCAAGCCCAAGATGCAGTTGAGTAATGTCGTCTTGCCAACACCATTACGACCGAGCAGCCCCGTAATCTTGCCCGCCTCAAGCGCAAGCGACACATCCCGCAGAATGTGGCTGCCCGAGTAATATTGATTGAGCCCAGTGATCGACAGCATCATTCCCCCAAGTAAACGCGAATGACGTCATCGTTGTTCTGAATCTCTTGCATGCTGCCTTCCGCTAACACGGCCCCTTCGTGCAACACCGTCACCTGGTTGGCAATAGAACGCACGAAAGCCATGTCGTGCTCTACCACCAGAATCGTGTGATCACCTGCGAGTGACTGTAGTAGCTCAGCCGTCTTCTCCGTTTCTTTGGGCGTCATGCCCGCCACTGGTTCATCGACCAACAACAGCCGCGGGTCCTGCGCGAGCAACATGCCAATCTCCAACCACTGCTTCTGGCCATGAGACAGTGTGCCCGCTAACTGTTGCTGGTGGTCTTCGAGTCCAATCGTCACTAGCAACTCATCGATGCGTTGGTGCTGCCTCTGACTGACTCGAAAACGCAGAGACCGCAGCACCTGCTTGCGTGCCATGATGGCGAGCCTTAAGTTCTCGACGACGGTATGTGACTCGAAAACCGTAGGCTTTTGAAACTTGCGACCAATACCCACTTGCGCGACATCGGACTCACGGTACTTCAAAAGATCGACGTTCTGACCGAACCAGACTTGACCGCTGTCTGGACGCGTTCTGCCTGTGATCACATCCATCATCGTTGTCTTACCCGCACCATTGGCACCAATAAGGCAACGTAGCTCGCCTTCATCAATCGTCAACGACAGCTTATTGAGCGCTTGAAAACCATCAAAGCTGACGCTGACCTCTTCGAGGTACAGCATGACGCCGGTACGTGTGTCGACCACTGGCTTCATCGTCGCCACCGTTTCGCAACGCCTACGAGACCTTGCGGCAAGAATCGAGTAGCGAGAATAAAGAGCCCGCCGAGTGCAAACAGCCAAGCCTCGGGGAACCAGGCGGTGAATTGCGTTTTGGCACCATTCACTGCCAATGCACCAACCACCGCACCGGTGAGTGTTGCGCGTCCGCCAATCGCCACCCAAACCACCGCCTCGATCGAGTTCAATGGTTGAAATTCGTTGGGATTGATAATGCCAGCTTGCGGTACATAGAGCGCACCGGCAACCCCCGCCAACATGGCCGACATCACAAAGACAGCAACTTTGTAATGCTCAACAGGGTAGCCGAGAAATCTTGCTTTGGGTTCCGCATCGCGTACCGCACGAAGCACCTGACCAAAATGCGATCGCGTCAACCAGCGACAGAAGGCAAATGCCGCAACTAGCATGATCGCCGTAACGAAAAACATGCCGCTTCGAACGGCCGGGCTTTTCAAGTCGAAGCCAGCAAGATCCTTGAAGTCAGTGAGTCCATTGGCGCCGCCGAATCCCATTTCATTGCGGAAGAACGCAAGCATAAGTGCATAGGTCATCGCCTGGGTCATGATCGAAAAGTACACACCGGATACGCGCGAGCGAAAGGCAAGCCAACCGAAAAGGAAAGCGAGCAGGCCCGGCACGGCAACGATCATCAGCACCGCGAACGGGAAATGATCAAACCCCCACCAGAACCAAGGTAGCGATTGCCAATCCAAGAACACCATGAAGTCCGGCAACTCTGGATTCCCGTAGACGCCCCGATCACCGATCTGACGCATCAGGTACATACCCATTGCATATCCGCCTAGTGCGAAAAACGCGCCGTGACCCAGACTGAGGATGCCGCAATAACCCCATAGCAGATCGATGGATAGCGCCAGAATCGCGAGCGCGAGATACTTGCCGAGCAAGGTCAGCGTGTAATTGGAGACATGCAGTGGGTGATCGACAGGCACCAGCAGATTCAATGCCGGCAACAAGACCGCCACGAAAAGAATCCCACGAACGAGCCAGTCGGAGAATAGCCCTGAGGCACGGCGTTGCGCTGGACCCAACTCAGTCACCGGCGGCGCGGCCTCGTTGCGGAAACAATCCAGCGGGACGTTTCTGAATGAACAAGATGATGGCAACGAGTAACAAGATTTTCGCCATTACGGCACCCGTCGCGGGCTCAAGTAGTTGGTTGCCAACGCCAATGGACAGTCCCGCCACCAAGGTACCCCAGAGGTTGCCCACACCGCCGACCACGACAACAAGAAATGAGTCAACAATATAAGCCTGCCCGAGATTGGGGCCTACGTTGGTCAGTTGAGATAACGCAACGCCAGCGATACCGGCGATTCCCGAACCTAATCCAAACGTGAGTGCGTCGATCCTTGAGCTGCGAACGCCGAGCGTCCGCGCCATCTGCCGGTGTTGGGATACAGCGCGAAGTTCCAGACCGAATCGTGTGTAGCGCACAAGGCTCAAAACAGCGAAGAACACGACTATGCAAAAGCCGAGAATGACCATCCGGTTGTAGGTCAACGAGAAACCACTGACCAGTTCGAACGAGCCACTCATCCAACTCGGCGAACTCACACTGCGATTCAACGGACCAAAAAGGCTGCGGACAGTCTGTTGGAGAATCAAGCTAATACCAAACGTCGCGAGCAGTGTATCCATTGGGCGGGTATACAAATGTCGCACGACGGTACGTTCGATGAGGATACCGATACTACCGCTGACAACGAACGCTGCCGGCAACGCGAGCAATAGTGCCCACCCGATCGCGTTCGGCATCAAGCTTTGAACGCCCCAAGCCGTATAAGCACCCAACATGATCAACTCGCCATGCGCCATGTTGATGACGCCCATGACACCGAAACTAATGGCGAGCCCCATGGCAGCGAGCACAAGTACGGAGCCGAGGCTCAACCCAAAGAACACGGTTTGCATTCGCTGGTACCGGGCTAGTCGCTTTTCAATACGCTGAAGCGATAACGCCGCGGCACGTTGCACCTCCGCACCGGCGGTGACCTCCTCGCTCAAGCGGCTCAAGCGAACTCGGATGGCCGGCAGCGTGTAGGCGCCCAGCGAATCAATGATCTCAACTTTTTGCGCGGACTCGACGCGCTCGAGATCTTGTAGAAGACCGATGACCTGGAGGCGATCTTTAGCACCGGCGTCTGTTTCGACCATCAGGCGTTCTTCGAGGAACATCGGAGACAGACTGTCTGGCTGATCCAGAAGCGCATCGAGCGCTTGTCGACGTGCGGCCGCTGATGCATTGGTCACACGCGCCTCAATGATCAGCGCCTGCAGAGCAGTTCGCGTCGCTGACGACACGACAATTCGAGACACATCGCGGCGCCGCGCGGCGCCAACAGCGGCGCCACTAACCGGTTCGATCAGCTCATAGCCACGTCCTTCGCGACGACCGATCATGACGGCGCCGTCATCGCGTCGCTCGTAGAGCTGGCCTGCACGAAGCGCCTCAATGATCACCTCAGCCCGCGGGTTCGACGATGCCATGATCTGACGCGCCAATACGATGCGCGCAGCATCGTCGCTGTCCGCTAGCTGACTGACCGCAGCATCAATGCCTGCATCATCGGCGGACGCTGCCGCCATCAAAAAGACAAATACTACTGAGAGGATCCCACGCATTCGTTGGTCTCAGTGTTGTAGTTGCCGCACCGCCGCGGCGGCTGCCAGTCCGCGATTAGGTCTTTCGAACCTTCAAGATAGTCAGACCATGCATCACCAGGGACGGTATCGTCGGTTTCGGATACAACCAGAAACTGCCCATCATCCTGAATCTCACCGATCAACACCGGCTTGGTGATGTGATGGTTCGGCAACATCGTCGCCGTGCCGCCGCTTAGGTTGTCAACAGAAAGGCCTATGATTGCGTCCTGAACAGCGGTTGCGTCAGTTGTTCCTGCTTTCTCAACCGCCTTGGCCCAGAGATTGAAACCAACATAGTGCGCTTCCATCGGATCGTTGGTCACTCGATCGTCGTCGTCGATAAACTCGAGCCATGCATCGATGAAATCATAGTTGGCATCCGTCTCGACGCTCATGAAGTAGTTCCATGCAGCCAAATGGCCTACCAGCGGGCCCGTGTCGATGCCCGACAATTCCTCTTCACCCACAGAAAACGCGATCACAGGAATGTCCGCGGCTTGAACACCCTGGTTTGCCAGTTCTTTGTAGAACGGCACATTGGCATCACCATTCACCGTCGAAATGACGGCCGTCTTTTTTCCCTCGCTACCAAACTGCTTGATTTGCGCAACAATCGTCTGCCAATCGGAGTGACCGAATGGCGTGTAGCTGATCATGATGTCGTCGTCAGAAACCCCATTCTGTTGAAGATACGCATCGAGGATTTTATTTGTCGTTCTTGGATAGACGTAGTCTGTGCCCGCCAATACCCAACGTTCGACACCTTGCGCTCTCATATAGTCGACCGCTGGAATCGCTTGCTGGTTCGGCGCCGCGCCGGTGTAGAAGACGTTCTTTGAAGACTCCTCACCTTCATACTGCACGGGGTAGAACAAAAGACCGTTGAGCTCTTCGAAAACAGGCAGTACCGATTTGCGTGATACGGAAGTCCAACAGCCAAACACGACATCGACTTTTTCTTTCTCAAGCAGCTCACGTGCCTTCTCAGCAAACAACGGCCAATCCGAGGCGGGATCAACAACCACGGCCTCGAGGGGTCGACCTAGCAAACCGCCGCGAGCATTCTGCTGCTCGACCAGCATCAATACTGTGTCCTTCAATGTGGTCTCACTAATTGCCATCGTGCCAGACAGACTGTGCAACACGCCGACTTTGATCGGTGCCTCTTCGGCTTCAACACCCGATGCAAAGACTGCCAATACGACACACAACAACCCATGCAAAACTCTTGAAGACATAGCGTCCTCTCCCTTATCAACAATCATCAAGAAAGCGTCGCGAGACGCTCTATCGTCCAAAAACTACCGGCGCTTCCAATCACAACCAGGGCCGCAGTCGATACAACGCGTTTTGCGGCAGGCAACCGGATCAACGCCAAACTCGTGAGCACCAAGCCGACAAACAGAATCTGACCTGCTTCCACACCAAGGTTAAAAAAGGCCAGCGCGATGGCACGTTCGGTCGCTACGACACCGAGAGACTTCAGCGCGCTCGCGAAACCCAATCCATGCAAGAGACCAAAAGCGCCGACCACAATCAAATGGGTGACTCTGGCGTATTCGTTGTTTGGCTCACCGTTGTTCAGCATGGCCTCGCGCGCCATCCAAACAATAGATAACGCGATGACCGCTTCTGTCGGCGCCATCGATACCGTGACGACATCAAAAAAGGACAACGCCATCGACACGGAGTGACCAATCGTGAATGCGGTGATCATCAGCAGTAGTCTGCGCCAACGACGAACGAGCAAACAAAGACACAACACGAACGCGAGATGGTCCCAACCTTCAGCGATATGCAAAATGCCTTCGCGGAAATAGTCGGCCGCCGCTTCGAGCCACGATCGCTGCACCATGGTGGGTGCTTGCATCTCAAACACCAATGGATCAGCACCTGTTAACACACGCCGTGTCGTGCCGCTTGTCTCCCGCGTGAGGATAGTGGCCGCGTCCAATCGGAGCGGCAACTGAATAGCATCACCGGCAGTCAGATGCGTCTCACAGGCAAAGTCGAACGCCATCGACACATTACGACCTGAGTCGTAGCGTTGTTCTCGCACCATCTGACAACCTTCAGGCAATGTCACTGGACCCGACGTTAGACCCGCTGCTGGCGCAGTCACAAGCATCTGATATTCGCCGTACTCACCGGTGGTGATTTCCACATCACCCTGCAGAAACACATCGGCGCTCGCCCAAGTCGGCAACAGCGCGAGAAGCGCGATGAGCTTACGGCGCACGTTGAATCTCGTAATCGGCTTCCAATCGACTCACCGCCGTCTGGATCGCCATGTCTATTCTGGACTGCCGATAATCCTGCTCAACCTGACGCCTAACAGCGCCGAAAGACAAAGGCTCGCCCGACCGTTGCTCGTGAATAAAAACGAAGTGTGTCCCGAGATCCGACATGATCGGACCTACCCACTGTGATTCGGGCAACTGGATCATCGATTCAACAAATGCATGACCAAATAGCCCGCGAAGCATACTGTGACCATAGTCAGGGAAATTTCGTCCGTGGATAAACGTATCGCCGACGAGGACGTCGCCACCCGCGATCGTCTGTAGCGCGTCTTGCGGCGCCGCGTCTTCGAAGAACACATGTTCGAAACTCATCGTCGGCTCGGAGCGATAACGCTCCAGGTGATCCGCGTAGTAATTGACGAGATCCTCTGGTCCAGGCTCAGTCATGACTCCCGTTAATTGATAGCGCATCGCTTCGATTAACGTTGCCCGCACCTCGCCATGTTTTAGATGGAGCTTCTGCGCCAGTGCTTCGCGAAACAGAAGCTCGTCCGTCAGATAATCGCGCTCTAACCTCGCGAGGTCGACAGCGTCTGGCAAGCGCCCAGTGAGCGTCTCAAAATCCTCGACCATCACAGCCTGCATATCCTCTGAGAGTGCGATGACGGGCCTTGCGTCTGGTGCGATGGCTGCGGCGTACGCGTAAATCGCCAACCCGAAGAGCCCGAAAATGGTGAGCGGGTCACGCGCCCATCCCATTCGACTACTCATCAGTGGTCACCTCATCACTCACGTCTTCGAGCTGCCAGAGCTTGCCGTATTCGGGATCGACGGTTTCCGTCTCACCGGCCTTCTCGCCTTTTCGCCCAGCCCCCGGTTGTTGATGTTCTGTTGTCAACTCGGACAAATAATAGGGATCGGTGATGCCTTTCTTGCGCATCGCCACACCCGTTAGGCAGGCATGCAAAATAAAGTTGCCATTCAGTGCCGAGCGATAGGTACTGTCGAGCAACGGGTCGAGTTCCACTAACTCAAAGCCAATCATATCGTTCTGTGCACAAAGCCCGCGGACCAGTGGAATAGCCTCGCGCATCGTAAGACCACCAGGAACGGGCGTTCCCGTGCCGGGAACAACCGACGGGTCCAGCACGTCAACATCGAACGATATAAACAACTTGTCAGTACCCTCACGCGCCTCGGCCAGCGCGCTTTCCATGACCTTTTTCCACCCCTTCTTTTCCACTTCGGCCATCGTGTGATAGCGCATGCCATTGTTGCGCATCCACTCGAAACCCCAAGCGTCTGGCCATGGTCCGCGCAACCCGATTTGTATGAAGTTACTCGCTTTGACATGGCCTTCTTTGATCGCTCTATAGACCGGCTGTCCATGGGTGATGTAGTGACGTCGATCTCGACCGGCATCGAAGTGGGCATCGAAATGAATGACACCGAAACTACCTTTGCCGTGTACGTCTGCAAGACCAGCAATATCGGGATACTCGAGGCTGTGATCGCCACCGATGATGAACGGTCGCGCACCGGTCGCAGCGATTTCAGCAATCCGCTCGCGCACGTGGTGTACGGAAAGTTCAGTACTCATATTGTCGATAGCGATATCGCCGTAATCGACAATGCTGAGCTCTTTCGAGGGGTTGACCATCGTACTCATATCGACGCCGCCCGCACCGTACTCATTGCGCATCGCTTGGGGGCCGAAGCGCTGGCCGCGATAGTAAGAACCCATATCCAGCGGCGCACCGACAATCGCCACCTCGACATTTCCGGCGATCAGGTCCTCTGGATAAATCGC
The DNA here is from genome assembly GCA_039700805.1 of Pseudomonadota bacterium. GTDB lineage: Bacteria > Pseudomonadota > Gammaproteobacteria > Steroidobacterales > Woeseiaceae > CALBPI01. Next base: position 14,165 of record JBCAZE010000062.1, read on the forward strand.
CGCGGGCGCACCAGCAAAAGTCCTGATACCCGAGCGGCGGTTGTCGATGTAGTAGCTGAGATAGATCGGACCCGGTTCACGATCTCGAGTAAGCGACTTCGGCATCCGAGTTTTCCAGCCATTGAAATCTTCCGCCTCCGTGTTTAACGGAATCGACGCCATATCGGTTTCTGGGTTGAACTGGATGGCTTCACCGACTTCGACCATACCGTCGATGTAGGCAACGATCTCTTCCGGCGTTTTGGATTCCAATCGGTTGAAGAGTTTTTCCCAGGTGCCCGTGAATAGTAGTGTGGTCTCGGAAAGCAAGATGTCCCGCTTGTCTTCTGGCACAGCGGCTAGTTTTTCTTCAAGCCATTCCGGCAAGGGAGGCAAACTCGATGCTTCCTCTGCGAATGCGACACCACCAGATATCGTGAATACACAGGCGACGATTAACGACGCGGTCAATGAGTGAATGTATCGGCGCATAACGGGCCCCCTAGGCAGCGCAAAAGCGATAAGACAATCCCAAGATAGTCAGCAAGTCGCATGCCACATCGCGAGGCACTCGCGCAGCACCAAAGATCGACATAAGCCACTGATTTATGGAACGAGATGAAGCGAAAGCCAGAACGCCTTGCACCGTTTCGGTGCGCGCCTTTAGTTATCCGCGACTTCGTGGCGCGTCGCTCGCCCTCTTGAACTCTATGTTGTTCGCGAGTCAGGCAGCGGTTCGCGCATCTCGGCTCGAACGTAGCCTGGATAGAATGCTCAGAATAGATGCACTGGCAACTGTTCAAAAAGTGTGTCGAGCACTCACGCTGAAACAGTGACCCCAAACAACAGCGCCTAACAAATTGCTGATTTGCTCAGATTCAAGAGCTCGATAATGAAAATATCGGTGCAAGTAACCGATTGATTGGTCATGCGCCGTACCGATGTCCCTTGATCGCCCGTTGCGTGGCGACGGTAGGATCGCGATTGCATCGCGTTGTTGTTCTGTGGTTTCGTAAATACGGATTGGGGACAATTAGATTGGCAACACCAAACGGCCTTAACTTTTGGCTGCACTCGGTGTAACCAATTCAGCGCCCCCTTTCTATAAGAACGAAAAATCGTCAGTACGCCAGTCGCCGCTGACAAGCATCCGGAAAGCGCCAGGGCACTCATGTTATTTAACACCCCGATCTTCTTTGTCTTCTTCGTCGTCTTCCTACTGATTTACGGGTTGATACTGACAGAGAAGCGGCCGCGGGTTTACTTCATTCTAGTTGCGAGCCTTGTCTTCTACGGTGCATGGAATTACACCTTTATTCCATTACTCGTTGGTAGCTCGGTCATTGACTATTACCTGGCGCTTGCGATCGGCGCTGCGGCAACCCAGCAGCGTAAGAAGCTCCTCGTCACCGCGTCTGTGATCGTCAACCTCGGCATCCTCGCACTCTTCAAATACGCCGACTTTGCGCTTGCGTCGGTCGCCGACTTCCTGACACTGTTTGGCGTCGAAGCATCGTTGCCAACGTTATCGTGGGTGTTGCCCGTTGGCATCTCGTTCTACACATTCCAGAGCATGTCGTACACGATTGATGTCTATCGCGGCGACATGCAGCCACGTCGTGGACTGGTTCACTTCACGTCCGCACTCGCATTTTTTCCACAACTGGTCGCCGGACCGATTCTGCGTGCACGACAGATATTGCCGCAGTTCCATTCGCTGCCGATTCCGACCTGGGATGGTGCGCGACACGGCATGCTGCTGGTGACATCCGGTTTGATCAAGAAGACCATCGCGGATCTCTTGGCGATCCCGGCCGCGGTCCTTTTTGAGGCTGAAGGTCCTGTCAGCATGCTGGAGGCATGGACCGGGACCCTGGCATTTGCCGGTCAGATATACGGTGACTTCGCCGGTTACACCGATATGGCGATCGGCATCGCATTGATCATCGGCTTCAAGATACCGCCCAACTTCAACTTGCCCTACTTCGCTGTGTCTCCGGTGGACTTCTGGCGCCGCTGGCAT
>JBCAZE010000245.1:0-3757 GCA_039700805.1 Pseudomonadota bacterium
GAACCATGTCTCGCTGTGGTCCACGGAAGTAGACGGTTGCCAAAGCCTGAATCTGCGGGTTCTCGCGAGCATGGTGAAAAATCTGCCGTAAGATCGCCTGGTAGTGCGCCGGACCGAGTTCGTCGGCGGTCATCCGTCGGATGGTTTCGCACCGCAAGAAATTTGTCAGTGCGACTTGGAACTCGTCCATCAATTCAGGCCACTTGTTCATTGTTTCGTTCTCCGTTTGTTGTAGCTAGTTGGTTGTAGGAATTCAGGTGCCGCAGAAGCGGTGATTTGCATCGCTTCAAATGCTTGCCATCGAGCAGGTTAATCACCATGGAATACACGCGGCCGTACGCGGGGTGTGTGATCCAGCCGAGGTGCTCTCGGTAGCCGAGCCGGGAGTAGAACTCAATCAGGTGTTCATTCGTGTCTATGTAGTTCTCGCGAATACCGTCCCGCAGACCCTTTAGGTATGTTGCAACGCCGAGGCGATACGCTAGGCCCGTCGCTCGTAGCTCGGGAGCGATCATCAACTTTGATGTGACTGAAATTCCGAGGAAGTCGGCTGCGTCGCGATCGGCGAGGCCGTACAACTCTTCATAGGATCTGAGGTCACTGCTCCTGCTGTACGCAGACTGCAAGGTCCCCACTACGTCGTCGCCGCTTATGGCCATGAACACGTCCGCCGTCTGGTCATTGGGGTCGCATAGCTCACTAAGCTCGTGGTCAACGATCGATTCGGACTCGGTGTGCCTGCCCATCTCGAGCACGTAAACGTCGTACCAGAATCGTCGGCAAGCGCGAAGATCTTCTGCTGTGGTTGCGAGTCGGATTTCGGGTTGCATCGCTCTTCTCCTCTACCCGACTTCGAATCATTGCGTTCGGGTTACAAGGGGAGTGACTTGACCTAGCAATTCCTTGCACTTGCAAAGACGCTTTTTTTGGACGCACTTTCATCGATACGAAAAAGGCGCCACGAGAGATTCCCGTGACGCCTAGAATTTCCGAACAGTGAACTTAGTCGAAGTTAAACGTCAAAGTCAGCATGAACGCACCCTCGGATTTTTTCTCAGTCGGAATCTCGTCCTCGAACGAAGCAGGAATCTCGTCACCAATCGTGAAACCTCCAGCAAGGCGTGTTTTATCAAACTCACCATAGCCGAGCGTTAGGAAAAGGTTCTCACTTGGTGCGGCGAACACACCACCGAAGTAGCCTAAGTCCGTATCGTCATCGTCGTCGGTCACCGCGGCACCAAGAGACACGCCCCAAAACGAATCTTCCCAAATACCAAGAGCACCGACTCGCATGTTGAGCTGTGCAACCAAACCGGCACCCAAACGGTCCGAGGACGCGCGACCGACGATGTTTCCGGTCATTTCTTCATCTAGGACGGTCGGCACTCTCTCAAACGTTTCGACTTTAGCAAAGCTGTAACCCAATCCGTAGGAAGCATAGAAGCGGTTCTTTCCGACTTGGAGATCTGACGTCGCGACAGTTGCTTCTGGGAATTCGTTCGCGTCCTTATCTTTGCGCTGAAAACTGACCGTGTACTCATAGCTATTAAAGGTGGGTCCGAAAGATTCCTCTTTGGATGGTCGGACAAGGGTGAATGCGCTGGGATCTGACAATACCGTATCGATGTCTTTGGGAAGCGCTTCTAGCAGCTGAGATGCGGCGGCAAGGTCGAGAGCATCGATTCGGTGTTCCAGCGAGTTTGCCTCCAAAGCGACTCTCATTCGTAAAACTTGGCACCCGTCTTCCGAATCTTGTTGCAGTAGATTCTCCAGATCCTGCCGGCCCTCTCGTATCGGATCGATAAATGATTTCGTTGTTGGCGCTGCGCCTACGATAGCCGCCGCGGCGCCAACAATACTCTTGCAACTCGCATCACTCGAGTCGGAACCGGTTAACCATGTTCGAGTGCGTTCAAGAGATCTGAGCGCAGAGTTGTAGTGATCTACCTTGCGGCCAAGCGACGTGGTGGCCGCCGCTATCTGCCATTCCAACGCACAAGATGGCCCAGCATCGCCCGCCCTCATAGGAACCACTCCGGGTGGAGCCATCAGCATGGCATTCACATCCGTTTGTTGATCATCATCCTTATTGGGTTTGACCCCAAGACGGGAGGCGAATTGCTCAAACGCACTCCGTTCCATCGATTTGCGATCAACGTTGAACTTGTAGTCATAGGCAAACGGATTGAGATTCGTGAAGACAAACTGCACTTCCGTCTCTTGCCGGAACTTTGGCAAGTTGAAACTCTTTCTCCGAGTATCGATCTCGATACTGTCTGCCGGAACGCTGCAATTGATATCAACCATGTCGGCCATAGACATCGATGCCAAGCTAAACGATATGGCGAAAAACCCAGTAAGCGGTATCCCTCTAAAAAGCTGCTTCATTTCTTGTCACTCCTTTTTGGTTCTGACCCCGCGATGGAGTCAGTTACCTAATGAGTGACGCGGCTCACCAATTCCTTACACATAAAAAAAGGCGCGTGAATCTGCCCGTTCACACGCCCGTGCAATGAGAATAAAACGTTGTTCTCACACGCCGAGAAAACGACTAATCGAAGTCGCCGCCAGAGTGGGCGGAACCAATATGCTTAATCTCAAGTTCATCGATATCGGAGAACAGCTCCACCAGATTCCTCCAGCTGAGGGCAGCCTCCGGCTCAATAAGTTCGGGTTCTTTATTGGATTTCTGCTTATCTGACCAAGACAACAAAACCATGTAGAACTTTGCGCATAAATCTTTTCCATCAGGACAGTCCCCCGTATTCGGTTCTTGCCAGTCCATAATGAAAATATGCACTTTCCGGCTCTTATCTCTGAAACCACCAAATACGCATTCCGATTGACAGATATCGTCGGGCATTCCATCAGTACCCTTCAAAAACTCTCGGACTGTAGGGGTGAGATCATAGAGAGACATGAACTCCCAACCGCGTGGTTGCAGAAACTGCGGCGAGCGGAATACATAGCGACAAAGAAACCAACATTCGCGCAGTTTGAAGCTCGAGTTAGAACTCATATGTGGGTGATTGTCAGTATGGAATTTGTGCGAATCGAGCGGTTCTATTTCGTTCCAATGTCCGTCCAACTTTCCATCCATCGCGAGAAAACTGTAACCGGCCAGTACCAAACAAAACCCGGCGAAGAGGAGGGTTCCACGCAGCGCTGTTTTGGACATCTTCATTCTTGTTCTCCTTGCAGAGGTCGGGCCGATGCCCAACCGTTGTTTCAGTCGATCAATGACAAACGTAGGGCTACGGTTCACCACCTGAGTGCGCCGAACCTATATGGTGAAGTAAGGACTTATAGTTCGAGCCGGATGTCGCAGTTACCGTCTCTACCGATCTGAGGAACTCACTACCGCCCACCGACCGAACACTTCCGACCGAATTGACCAACTCTCGATACGAATTGCCAACGGAAGCCCCGGATTGCGACCGCACCTCAAAGATCTCTACTAGTGCGCACAGTGTTCGATCCGAACGGCAATTCTTGTTTGTGCGCTTCACTTGATCAAAGACCAATAGATGAAGAGTATCGCCGTGCGCAAAATACCCCACTATGCAGTGAATGCTGCACCGATCTGGGCCAGGGTAGTCGGAAGCTCTCCGATACCATTCGGCGAGCGCGGTTGGCACTGGGAAAAGATGCATATCCTTTATTTTCGAATGTGGTTCGACATCCGTAGGGTTAGTAAGCTGATACATGCAACTACTTGAGGGGCATTTCACCAAGTCAAGCGTCGTTTTGCTCGTAA
>JBCAZE010000063.1:0-16090 GCA_039700805.1 Pseudomonadota bacterium
CCTCTTCAAAGCGAAAGATCAAAGGCGGGTGGCTTGGCCATCCGCCTTTTTTTATGGGCAAGCAAACGGAACATCCTCCTGTGACATTTCTTGTCTCGAAGGAGCCCCTGGGGCAGCTTGTACCTGGATCGACAGTTCTAACCTGCGGTTTTCGATATTTTGGCCAATAGCTTTGTAGCGTCGGCATATCTGCTCAGTATCCTCCTGATCGAGACGCCCAAATTCCATGATTCGGGATACTGACGAAGCGCCATACCGGCCATTAGTCCACTGGTACTGGAGTTGTGCATAGGCAACCGCTTCGATAGCGGCGTCACGCTCATCTGAAATGTGCGGCAAGCCGGCTGTCAAAGCCCTACCGATAGAACTATCCGGTTGGTTTGATGCTATTTCGAATAAGGCAACTTGCGAACCCATCGCAGCGACTGAACCATGGAAAATCGCTCGCTGGTACAACTCAAAAGCCGCTGAAGGCTCCTGAGTCACATAGTGATCTCCGAGTACCGCCAAAGCGATGATGTCTCCTTGGTCAGCATAGCTATGCACCGCACCAGGGTCTTTAACTAACAGTGCCGTCATATCGAGAACACGCGTGCGATCGTATCCGACACTGCGCTCCCAACCCGACGACGCCTGTTTGAATTCGCTCGTCTGGGCTATCCCAGTTGATGCCGGCTCGCGCCGACCCAATGGCAACGCATCCGGCGACACCGGTAAAGATGGCAACATCGGTGTCGACTCACCGCCGTTAATACCGTCTTGGCTAGGCTTCGATGGGGTATCAACGAGCTTCAGCCAGATCGCCGAAACTAAACCAACCGCAAAGGCGACGAAGATCATTCTCTTCAAGACTCACTCCTGGCTAAAACAAGGTCAGTCGGTACCGTAGGTCGCTATCCATCCTTGTAATACGAACTATATCCATTTAACGCGGGCGCGCCGCCGAGATGTGCGTACAGCACTTTGGCACCTTTCGGGAAGAACCCTTTCTTTGCGAGATCGATCATGCCTTGCATAGACTTACCCTCGTAGACTGGATCGGTCATCATCGCTTCAGTGCGCGCTGCTAAGCGAATCGCCTCGTTCGTCTCTTCCGACGGAACACCGTAGGCCGGATAGGCGTAGTCTGGGTTGATGACGATTTCATCATCGGTGATCTCGCGACCCAAGCCAACCAACGCTGCGGCGTTATCAACGATGCCACGCACCTGTGCACGCGTTTGATCGATGGTGTAAGACGCGTCGATACCAATAACACGGTCTGCACGTCCCTGATCCGCGAAACCAACAATCATGCCGCCTTGCGTGGAACCCGTCACCACGCACACAACGATATAGTCGAACTCAAAGCCCAACGCTTTTTCCTGCTCGGCCACCTCTTCCGCAAACCCGATGTATCCCAGTGCCCCGAACTTGTGCACCGACGCACCAGCAGGAATGGGATATGGCTTACCGCCCGCCGCTTTCACGGAGTCAATCGCGTCTTCCCAACTCTTGCGGATACCGATATCGAAGCCGTCATCCACTAACCTTGAGTCGGCACCCATCAAGCGCGTCATCAATATGTTGCCGACGCGATCATAGACGGCGTCATGATGCGGCACCCACTTCTCCTGGATCACCACGCACTTCATGCCAATCTTTGCGGCTGTCGCTGCGACCATGCGCGTGTGATTGGATTGCACGCCACCGATCGACACGAGCGTGTCTGCACCCGACGCAATCGCATCTGGGACGATGTACTCGAGCTTACGTAGCTTGTTGCCGCCTGCCGCGAGCCCAGAATTACAGTCCTCTCGTTTGGCGTAAAACTCAACGCCAGCATCGACGGCCGCTGTCAGTCGCGGCAAATGCTCTATCGGTGTCGGCCCGAAAGTCAGTGGGTAACGGTCAAAATTCTTTAGCAGCGACATCGCAGTCCTCCCTCATCTGTTGAACAAAGCATAGCGATAAACTCAAGAAAGAGGCTTTCTAATCACCGAAGAAATAGGAACATTTTTCCACTATTCTTCGTATAACAATACTTTCTATCTTTTCTATATATAAATTCGTAAGATTCTTGCATGCGCAAACCAGACAAAACGGACAAACACCTCATGCGGCTACTTCAAGAGGACGGTCGTCGCTCGAACGCGGATCTCGCCGATGCCATTGGGGTGAGCCCGGCAACCTGTCATCGCCGCACACAGGCACTTTTTGACGACGGCTTAATCACTGCGGTCAGTGCGCGTATTGCCCCGGAAGCGGTCGATCTCGGCGCGCTCGTCATGGTCAGCGTCGTGCTGGATCGTTCAACGCCCGAGAGTTTCGCCGCCTTTGAGGAAGCCGTCTCTGACATGACCGAACTGCTCGACTGTCACTTAGTCGCGGGAGAATTCGATTTCTTGCTAAAGCTCCGTGTCCGCGATCTTGAGGACTTCAACGCCATGCACAGCAAGATGCTGATCTCACTTCCCGGCGTGCGACAGGTGCGAACGTTCTTTGTATTGAAAGAGATCAAAGAGCATGGTGCGCTTTCTTTTTAAGGGGTGGATGACTATTCACACAGCACAGATCCCTGCGGACGGTGACATGGTTCGCTTCGCCTGACAAAATGACCGTAACAACAACACTGGGGAGAGCGACTATGCGTAAGCTCGCGGCCATACTAATTGCCATTCTTGTTACCGCTTGCGGCGGGAGCAATGATGCACCCAAGAAAGCGAATATAGCCGCGGCTGCCGATCTGCCGTTGAGCGGAGATTGGCTCGCTGATCGAGTCGACGATGAAACGCTCGCCTACACCAGAATACCCTCACTGTTCGGGCTCACCAGCGCACCTAAGGACAATGCATTTGGCCCAGCGTTAGCGAGCGATGCTTACGTCGATTGGTTCAACCGCGTCACCGCGGGGCTCGATGAGACCATCGTCAAAGACATCGCAGAAGACAACGCGATTGCTGCGTGGCTGGTTCGTTATCAGCGCTCACCGCTGGAGATCATCGTGCGACCCATGCCGGGTAGCAAAGTCAAAGCGCCTGTGTCGATCCTGTCGATCAATACGTCATTGCGTGAAGCCGATGGGGCGTCTGAAGCAATCAACGCATTGTTGGCGAGTGCTGGAGGCCTGCCTGCTATTACTTTGGATGCGGACGGCATCGCCGAGGTAGCCGGGCTACCGGTACCCGCTGCGGTTAGCTATGAGACCAGCGGACGAATTCTCGTAGCCATTGGCAACGGCACCACAGGCGCCAAGTTGTTGAAGGCGCGCGACGCATTGGCGAAGTCATCAGATAGCAACCCGATGAGTACGCTGGTCGATCGCATCGATACCAGCGGCCAAGGCCTGGTGAGCTGGATCAACGTGGAACAGGCGTTAATCGCCGGCCAGTTGCTGATCCCGGAACAAGTGTTTGCTCAAATTCGTGAGGCAGGACTTGAAGACGCCAAGGCCGTCGCGTTTGGCTATGGCGTTGCCGACGGCAAAGCCCGCATGTCCTTTTTTGCGGACTTACCAGACACCGGCGGTGTCCGCGGTCTGATCCCGAATGTCGACAATGCGTTGGACTTGCCATTGACCGGCGACCCGACGCTGGCCCTGACGCTGGCGCTGCCGACAGTCGAAGAGATTCGTGACATGGTCGCTGTCGGTGGGGATGACGCGTTGGCCGATATGGATGCAGGTCTCGAAGAATGGCGCAACACAGGTGGCTTCGACATCGAAGCGCTGTATGCCCAGTTAGACGGTGAGGCGATCCTCGTATCGGAACCGGTCGGGTTTTACGGTGCATTGCGCATCCGCGACAAGACCGAGTTCCTCCGTGTACTGACCGAGGCAGCTAGCACACTGGAATCACCACTCGTTCAGAAACAGATCAATGGCGTGACGATTCACTACTGGAAGATGCCCAGCCTCATCTCGATGTTTGGCGAAGAGATGATGGCAGATCAAGGCACCGGCCCGGAGCAGCAGCTACTATCGCTGTACGCCAACAATGGCACACACCTGTTCTGGGTTTTTGATGGCAACTACGCGGTGATCGCCGATACGCCGCAGTTGCTCATCGATAGAGCAAGACGACGCTCGAGCACCACTCTCGCGGCATGGCTGTCCGAGCATCAGGGACAATCGCTGCAACACGCGCTATTCGGTATGACCGGCTCAATGAGAGGCCTCCCGAGAACGGTGTACCACAGCTACCTTGCATTCCTGCCAACGCTTGCCGACTTCGCGCGACTCGAAGCGGATATCTGGGAGATACCAACAGCCGATGATCTCGGTTTGGCAGACACCGGTGCACTCGGTCTATCCGTCGTCGCTGAGGAATCGGTACTCGGCATAGAAATGGCGATGGAGCACAGCCCGTTTGATGTGTTTGCCGGTGGGTCCTTCGGCACAATCGCAGCTGTTGGCGTCATCTCCGCCATTGCGATTCCCGCCTATCAGGACTACACGATCCGCGTGCAGGTCTCGAGTGGACTCTCCGCGTCCGCGCCATTCAAGACAAAAGTCGCGGAGTACTATCTGGAAAACGGTGCATTCCCGAACGCCACGATTGCCGAAGAACTCGGACAGGATATTTTTGCCGGCTTTATTGACCAGATACTCGTTCAAGCCGACACCGGCGTCATTGTCATCTACTACGGCACCGATGCGAATATGCAGATTTACGGCAGCTACATCACGTTGACGCCAGAGGTCGACCCAATCAACGGTTCGATCACATTCCGTTGTGAAGGGGGCGATATGCAGCAGAAATACTTGCCGTCTGTATGCCGGTCACCGGACCCTTATTCGCAAACCGGGTGGCCAGGGGACTAGGCTAAGAAACCCCACCCATGCACAGGTACTTCACTTCGAGATAGTCATCGAGACCGTACTTCGAGCCTTCGCGGCCTTGCCCGGATTCCTTGATGCCACCGAACGGTGCCGCCTCGTTCGAAATGATGCCATCGTTGATGCCGACGATACCGAAGTCGAGCGCCTCACTCACGCGCCAGACGCGACCTATGTCTCTCGAGTAAAAGTAGCAGGCAAGCCCATAGGGCGTGGCATTCGCAAGACGGATTGCCTCGTCTTCGCTTGAAAAACGCAGCACCGGCGCGACCGGGCCGAAAATCTCTTCCTTGAACACGCGCATGTCTTCATTGATATCGGTAAGCACCGTCGGCGCCACGAAACCAGGCCCTGGCGCCGTGGCCGTCGTGTCTCCCGCAATGGAGGCGCCTCGGGAAGTGGCATCCGCAATCAACGCGTTGACGTTATCTGCGGCCGCTTCGTGGATCAGCGGTCCCATCGAGACCGAATCATCCAGCCCGCTGCCCATTGTCAGATCCGAAACTGCAGCGGCAAGTTTATCGACGAACTGATCGTGTACTGAGTCATGGACGAGAAAGCGATTAGCGCAAACGCACGTCTGACCGGCATTGCGAAACTTCGAAATCATCGCGCCCTGCACTGCCGCATCGATATCCGCATCCTCGAAAATGATGAAAGGCGCGTTGCCACCCAACTCCATGGACGTACGCTTCACCGTCGCCGCACACTGCGCCATCAGCAATTTGCCGACCCGAGTTGACCCTGTGAAGCTCAACTTGCGCACTGTAGGACTCGAGGTGAGTGCCTCACCGATGGCCTCTGTATCGCCGGACACGATGTTAATCACCCCTTTCGGGACCCCGGCACGTTCTGCGAGCTCAACCAATGCGAATGCCGACAACGGCGTCTCGTTAGCAGGCTTGCACACCACAGTGCAACCCGCCGCAAGCGCTGGCGCAATCTTGCGCGCCAACATCGCATTGGGAAAATTCCAAGGCGTGATACACGCCACGACACCGACAGGCTGTTTGATCACCACCACACGCTTATCGGATGACGGGCCTGGGATGGTATCGCCGTAAATGCGCTTTGCTTCCTCGGCAAACCACTCCACGTAGCTTGCGCCATAAGCGATCTCGCCACGTGCTTCGGCCAACGGCTTGCCCTGCTCGGCCGTCAACAAAAGCGCAAGGTCCTCCTGCGCTGACAACATCAGCTCATGCCACTTTTTGAGTATCCCGGCGCGCGCTTTGGCTGGCATGTCGCGCCAGGCCGGTAACGCCCGTTCCGCCGCGGCAATCGCATCGTGTGTCTCGTCGCCACCGCAAGAGGCAACTTGGGCCAGCACATCGCCATTGGCCGGATTCGTGACCGCGTATGTCCGTCCATGCGCCGGTGAGCACCAGGCACCGTCGATATAGGCTTCAGACTTTAATAGTGTGGGATCAGATAGCTGCATTGTGACACTCTTTCATGTGACGCCCAATGATCGCGCAAGCACGCAAAACGACACAATGCGTTTCGCATCGCCTGGCTCAATAAGAGGCCTCGTAAATGGCCAGCGCGTCGGCCTCCATCACTTCGCGAGGATTGTTGATCAACAAGCGCTGCTGCAACATCGCATCACGGGCCAACATCGGCAAATCAGCCGCGGGCACGTCGACTTCCGACAACCTCGCTGGCAGCCCGAGCTCTTGAATCAAGGCAACAAAATAGTCGACGAATTGCAGGCATCGACTGTCGAGTTCGGATGCGAGCGTATCGGCAGGCAGCACGACTTCGGCGAGCTCAGCATAATGCTTAGCCGCGTGGCTTGCGTTAAATCGAAGTACTTCAGGAAGCACCAGTGAATTACTTAACCCGTGTGGGATGTGATAGTGACCGCCGAGCGGATACGCGAGCGCATGCACCGCTGCAACAGGTGCGTTAGCGAATGCCTGCCCGGCTAAGCAAGCACCGAGTAACATCGATTGGCGCGCCTCGAGATCGTCACCGTGATGGGTCGCCCGAACAATATTGGTGGAGATCAGTCTCAAAGCTTCGCGAGCAAGCATGTCGGAGTAGATATTCTTTTTGTGCGCACTGGTATACGCCTCGACTGCGTGCACCATCGCGTCGACGCCGGTGGCCGCCGTAATTGCAGGCGGCAAGCCTAGAGTCAGTTCGGCATCTAATAGTGCGACATCTGGATAGAGATGATCCGACACGATACCCGCTTTGGTCGTTTCTCCCGTTGTCAGGATAGCCACCGCGGTCACCTCTGATCCGGTGCCAGCCGTTGTTGGGATCAAGATCAACGGCAGCCGCGGGCCGGTAGCCTGATCAACACCATAGGCGTCGGCCAATGACTCACCCGAACCTGCGAGCAATGCCACGACCTTTGCCGTGTCCATCGAACTGCCACCGCCAAGACCGATAACGCCATCCGCTTCGCCACGCCGCACGATCTCTAACGCGTCGAAGACAACCTGCTCAGGTGGATCCGCGATGACATCCGTGAACATAAGCGGCTCAAGACCACCTGCATCTAACAGGGACTGCACACGTTCAAGCATACCGAGTCGGACGATGCCCTCGTCGGTCACAATCAGCGGACGATGAACACCAAGTTTTTGACAAACGACAGCGATGTCGCCGAGGGATCCAGGCTTATTGATGATCGAGCGAGTCGTCGCAAACGAAAAGGCTTTCATACCCAAAGACTAATAGAGTCGAGATGCTTTGCACAACTTCTCGATAAGAGGGATCGGTACTGACGATTGAAGAACAGCCGCATCATTCCGAGTCGTCCGTCGGCGCCAAGAAGGCCGCCCCCTCGTGCAGCCTGCCCTGAAAATCAAACAACGTCGCATTTTCCCAATGCGAACCCTCACCCCAGCGAGTCTTGCACGACGAAGAAATCCAGGCTGGCTCCCAATACACCACACCGGCGCCACCATGAGAGGTCACCTTCTCGAATAGATCTTGCAACCAACGACGCTGTCCATCGGTGTCCGCGGGGTAGCCTGCCACAAGGCTGTCCGGCCCCAAAAGATTGTTGGCGGCATCGTTCGAACCGAGCGACCAGGGATACGCCGTCTCGACGATCACAACATCCGCATTAAAACGGCTGCGCCATTCCTTCACCAAAGATCCGACTGCATCGAATGGCGTTGATGACCACTTCGGGTAGAAACTGACGCCGATCAGATCGAACCGATGCAAGCCTGCGTCGATTCCGTTGGAAAACCACGGCGCGACGTTCTCGGGTTGCGCGATGTGCAGCATCACCGCGATTGAAGCATCGGTTTCTCTACTCACACGACGCACGGCGTCAATGCCCGCGTTCAACAGCTGTACGTTGCGCGTCCAATTGATTGGCGCGTCCTCGGCAACCTCTTCGGTGATCACGAGGTCGGTGTTGGTTTCGTTACCAACCTGGACGGCGTCAGGCAACAGCCCCTCTTTGTCGAGCACGATGAGTGTCTGATAGGTGTAGTCAGCGAGCTTCGCGGCCAAAGCCTGCGTGTCATCGACGACATCGCGCCACGCGGCGGGCACCAACTGTTTCCCCGGGTGCACCCAATCGTCGGAGTAGTGGAAATCCAGCAACACGTTCATGCCATGCGCGCGTGCCTGCGCAATGCTGCGCTTTACATCATCGAGCGTACTGTAATCGGTCCACTCCGGCGTATGCCAAAGACGCAGTCGCACCCAGTTAGCCCCGGCTGCCTCGAAAATTTTATAGGGATCTGTGTTGCCTCTAGCGTCGGCATACTTCGCGCCGCACGCTTCTAGCTCATTGACGTAAGAAAGATCGACGCCGCGCCAGGTGTCGGTAAGCTCACCGGCTTGGGACGTAGTGACAGACACGGCCAATGTGAACAACAAGAGCGCAAAGTTGACGCCGCGTGCCAAGCCGGTTGTTGGAAAGGTCCAAGACTTCACGATTATCAAGACCCAGCGGGTGACGACACTCAGGCGAAACGCGCTTCGGTCAGCGCTTGCATCGGCTCGCGCATTGCATCGGGAATGCGAACGGCCTGCTCGCTAGTGCGATCGATAAACACATGCGTGAACGTGCCGTACGCCGCGGCCGATGATTCGCCCGCTTTGAAAATTCCGATGCCCCACTGCACCGAACTATTCCCGATCCGATTCACGCGCAGTCCGCCCTCGAGCTTGTCCGGAAACGCGACGCCCTGCTTGTAATGACACTCTGAATGGACGATATAGCCGACGAGGCCGCCATTACGAAAATCGAGGCCACATCGTTCGAGCAGGAACGAATTGGCCACCGTATCGAAGTACGAATAGTAGTTAACGTTATTCACGTGCCCGTAGACATCGTTGTCCATCCAGCGTGTCGGGATGGACAGAAACCAGCCATAGTGATCTCTACTTTGCATTGGGTTTGGGTCGGTCATCACTATTCCTAACGGCGTCTCGATCTTGGATATCGAAGATACCATCAGCGAGGAATGGCGGGCAGATGAATTACCGCATGAGCAATTGGATCTTGGTTATCCGCCAACCGTAAACACACTGACATTACATAGGATTAGTTGAAAGTGGCACTGACCTCACGCTGACTGGTCACGGTGATCTCGCAGGTATCCGCATTCGGAATGTTGTCGCATTCCGTAGCGCTCCAACCCTGGAAGACCGAAGGCGTGAAGGGCGCTGCAACCAACGTGACCACCGTGCCTTCCGGCACGTCAAACAAGAAGCACTCAGTGCCGTCACACGCACCATCAGGTAAGGTCCGCGCGAATGGGGATACATCAACCTGACCGGGGCCGTTCACGAAAATACGGACCGCAAACTGCGATGGTCGTGGCGGATTTTCGACAATAACGTCCTGTAGCTGGTCCGCGAATTGCCCGTCAGCATCGGTAACGCGCAAACGCATTTGACGAATACCGATGTCGTTCAGTGTGAGGCTATAAGTGACCCCAGAACCTTCGAATGAACCGTTGGCGGACAGATCCCACGCATAGCTGACAATACCAACATCATCTGTACTGGCGCTGGCATCGAACGTGAACGTACTGCCAGGTGCCTGAGTATTGCTCGGTGAAATTGTAAAGCTTGCGGTAGGCGGTGCGCTCAAACCTGCGCTCACAATCAACCCCTGCGTCAGACTCGACTGTGCGCCATCGTCATCCGTGACTGTCAGTGTCACATCCTTCTGGCCTGCCGTTGTGAATTGTGTCGTGACCATTCTGCCGTTGGCGTCCTCAATGCCATCAGCATCAAAATCCCACGACCAGTCGACGACCGTGCCGTCATTGTCGAAACTGTTGTTACCGTTCAGTTCAATCGGATCGCCAACGCGAACCATCGTAAACGGCATAATTGTAAACCGGGCAACGGGGGGCAAATTGGCCGCCGCTATCGATTCGAACTCGGCAGTGCAAACCGTATCCGCCGATAGAGTTACCGTAATCATCGCGTTAGCGAGATCGTCAGTGCAGCCGTTGTCGACCCAACCGAGGAATCCTGCGTCTACGGCTGCCGTAGCAGTCAATGTCACCCGCGTACCTGAGTCGAAAGAAGCACTGCACATCGACCCACAATCGATGCCTACCGGAGAGCTGACGACCGACCCCGGGCCGGAAACTCCGACCTGGAGCGTTCGTCGCGGCGTGGAAGGAAGACCGGTATCGCCTTTTGTCAGAGTTAGCTTACAAAGGCTGGCGCTGCCAGGCTCACCCGCGGACCGGAGTTGCACCGGCATTGATTGCGCAGACGTCGATGCGCAGTCCCACCGCCAATCACGCACAGTACCCCCGGAAGGCAAATCGACGGTAAAGGATGGCGTGTTACTCGCATCGCCCAACCACCAGCAACGGCGGACACTATCGGTCGCACACGTTACCGGGCCGTCCGAAGAGGTAATGACAGTGTCTCCCGTGCTTACTGATGTTCGATCGCTGACAATCAAAATTTGTACAAGGTGAGATCGCAGACCTGCGTCGCAAGTATCGCCACCGCCAAGCCCGATGAGCGGCAGCATCACAACATTGCCGCCCGTATCAACGAGACGGCGCCAGCCACGTCCGCAATCTGCATCGACAAATACATCACCTGATACATCGGCGATTGGCCCGATATCTGGCACGTCGAGAGTGGCGGCTCGGGTCGGCATGGTTGTTCCGTCTGCGAAAATCCAGGTTGCGACCGAACCATCGGCGAGAATCGCGAGGTTTTGCGCAGGATCGGGCAGAGCAACGGCATTGCTAATCTCCGGCACCTGCCGAACGGGTGTCGCGTCACCGCTGTCTGACAAGCGCCACTGCCAGACGGTACCATCCGCCATCAGGGCGCGCATACCAGAAATCTGGATAACGCTGCCGGCTGGCAAATCGGTGACCCGCCGAACGAATGTTGCGCGTGTTCGATCCAGAACCGATCTGCCGCTCCCGAACCAGACGCGACCGGCGCCGTCGAGCAACACGAGGGCTCCATCCTCTGTCGTGATCTGGCGTATATCGCCAACCTGCTGAACCCAGCGCGGTTCGCGACTGATGTCTTCGGCGATCGTGCGATCAGGCCGCAGAATCGACCTCTCGCCAAGAGGTCCACCATCAAGTCGCACATAACTGCCCAGCGGATCGCCCCAAATAGCAACCCGACCGTCAGCTGCGAGCGCGGCTCCCGTTATTCCGGACCGAAAAGGCAAGGCTGTGTCTAGTGAATAGCTGCGGCTTTCGATGTCATAACGCGCGGGTTCAGGACGATCCAATGCGAGAACATCGACCCAATCAGCATTGTTGTTAGTCGCGAACACCGAGAGTTCAGACATCTGCCGCACATTTGACTGCAAGTTGGTCTGAATCACTTCCCGACGCGTCGATTCCCCCGATTCGACAAATTCCACGAAGGGATCGCCTAGACTGTAAGGAAAATCTCGACCATCAGCACCGATCAGCGCGCGTTGCGCCTGTCGCCAGCCCCACTCATAGATCTCATTATCCGCGGTAAGGGCCAACCCGTAAGATGCAGTCACATCTCCAAGCGTATCGTCTTCGAACCGCTTTTCTGGCCGAAAGTCAGTCACTGCCGTCGCTGACACCTGAGTCACGTTCCCGGGGAGCTGGTTCGCGGGTACAGCGATGGATAGTGTGGCTTTACGTGGTTGGAAGAATCGCTCCCCTCGAGCGACCGCCTCATCACCGCGGGATAACACGGTGCCATCTCTGGCGAGCAACAACTCGCCGTTAGCAGTGACTGACTCAACTGCCGCGGTACCGCGTGTATTGGGGAACACGTCGACGAACGAAACACTGCCGACACTTCGAAGCGCAAATGACGCCGGCACCAATGCTTCGATCCGATACGTTGCCGGCGTTGCGTCTGTTACGCTGAGCACCCAATCTTCGCAGTCTGTTACGGTGCGGCCGTTGACTCGCCCGACATTGCACTGATCGGCCGGCGTTGGCTGGACATCGATATTGATGCCGCTAATGGCCTCGCCGAAATTGGTACCTGCCGGCACCGAAAAACTCTTCTCAAGAAGCAGCGTCTCACTGTCTTCACGCAACAAGACTAATCCAGGGCTCATATTGAGATCCGCTAGATCTTGTTCGTCGTCGTCGGAAGTTTCGTTCTCGGTATTGTTGGAAGCCGGACATCCGGCCAATGCCAACAATAGCAATATGAGGATCTATCGATACGCAGTCATCCGGCTTCTCCCGTAGTGATAGGAAGAAGCTATCAAGACTTACTTGATCTGATTGTCACCCGAATTGGTGACGCCGACCGTCGATGATCGAAACAGTTGGTTAAAAATCCGGGGGTTACTGGCTAGTTGGGGCCACACTAACGCAAAGACTCGGCATTCAGCGCTCGCTGCAAACCTTGAAGCGTAGGGTCGAGTGCAAGCCACTTCATACCGCTGGCGTGTACTCGACCCACTCGCCGCTCTCGGCTATCCAGGGCCTCGGCGGCATAAGCTCGTCCTGGGGTCGAGATGGGGCGGTTGATGGTGAGCGAGTTGCCGGATGGTTGTGTGCAGGCCGAGGCGGAGGCATTCGTTCATAGCCAAAGCTATGGGCGAATGCCTCCAACGAAGGGATGCGCCCAACCAGATCGGAAATCGCCATCAGCAATCGCCCTATCTCGAACCAATAAAAAAAGGCTGATGAGCGAACCCACCAGCCTTCTCTTTTCTATTGACGCTTACGCCTATTCTGCAGCGTCCGCCTCTACTGGCTCCGGCTGATCCAGCAATTGGACCATCGCCATCGGCGCCGCATCACCCGGGCGGAAGCCCATTTTCAAAATGCGCAGGTAACCACCGGGACGCTCTTTGAAGCGCGGGCCGAGTTCAGCAAACAGTTTGCCAACCGCTGCCTTATCACGCAGACGATCAAACGCCAGACGACGGCTTGCAACGCTGTCGTTTTTCGCTGTTGTAATCAGCGGCTCGATCACACGACGTAGCTCCTTAGCTTTCGGCAGTGTGGTCTTGATCGTTTCGTGCAGGATCAGCGAGGTCGCCATGTTACGGAACATGGCTTTACGGTGCGGGCTGTTGCGATTCAGCTTACGTCCTGATTTCTTGTGTCGCATGGGACTTTCCTAATACTGTCGGCTGCGTGAATTAGGAATTCAGCAGCGAACGGTCCGCGCGGAGGTTTGCCGGCGGCCAGTTATCCACCTGGAGACCCAGACCGAGGCCATGGCTTTCCAGTACTTCTTTAATTTCGGTGAGCGATTTCTTACCAAGGTTCGGGGTGCGAAGCAGCTCGACCTCGGTGCGTTGAACGAGATCACCAATGTAGTTGATGCTTTCGGCTTTCAAGCAGTTCGCTGAACGAACGGTGAGCTCAAGCTCATCGACCGGACGCAACAAGATCGGATCAACCTGTGCCTCAGCAGATGCCGCTGTCGTATCTTCCTGACCTTGCAGGTCAACAAACACACTCAGCTGATCCTTCAAGATGCTGCCCGCGCGGCGAATCGCTTCTTCCGGATCGATCGTGCCGTTGGTTTCGATGTCGATCAACAGCTTGTCGAGGTCAGTGCGTTGTTCAACACGCGCCGCTTCAACACTATAGGTCACGCGACGAATTGGGCTGAACGACGCGTCCAACTGCAAGCGACCGATCGGGCCAGTTTGCTCTTCGAACGTCGCGCGCTTGGTCGCCGGACGGTAGCCACGACCGCGCTCAACACGCAGAATCATGCGGATGTCGCCGTCTTTGGTCAGATTGGCGATGACGTGATCTGGATTCGCGACTTCAATGTCGTGGTCCAGCTGAATGTCGCCGGCCGTAATCGGGCCTGGGCCTTTCTTAACGATGGTTAGCTCTGCGCTATCGCGACCGTGCATCGTCAACGCCACCTGCTTCAGGTTCAAAAGGATGTCGACAACATCTTCTTGAACGCCTTCGATGCTCGTGTACTCATGCAATACGCCTTCGATCTCAGCCTCGACGATCGCCGAACCCGGCATAGACGACAGCAGAATGCGACGCAGTGCGTTGCCGAGTGTATGGCCAAAACCACGCTCGAACGGCTCGATGACGACACGCGCCTGAGAATCGGTAGCAGCGGTGACTTTAACAACACGCGGCTTGAGAAATTCGTTGATAGATTCCTGCATGTGAACAGTATCCTCTTTGCTGTCTGGTTACTTGGAGTAGAGCTCGACGACCAGGTTTTCGTTGATATCGGGAAGGATATCGTCGCGTTCCGGTAGGTTCTTCAATGTTCCCACCATTTTGCTTGCGTCCACTTCCACCCACTCTGGGAAACCCATTTGACCGGCGATTTCCAGAGAAGATTTGATGCGCAATTGCTTCTTCGCTTTCTCGCGAACAGAAATCACATCACCACCATCTACTTGGTAAGAAGGAATGTTGACGACGCTACCGTTCACTTCGATGCCCTTGTGGCTAACGAGTTGACGTGCTTCTGCCCGAGTCGATGCGAAACCCATGCGATAAACCGTGTTGTCCAGTCTGCCTTCAAGCAGTTGCAGCAGGTTTTCACCTGTTGAGCCTTTACGCTGGGCCGCTTTCTTGTAGTAGTTGCGGAACTGACGCTCGAGTACACCGTACATACGACGCAGCTTCTGCTTCTCACGCAACTGAAGACCGTAGTCAGACGTGCGCGGACGACGTGCAGGAGCACCACCTGGGGGTACTTCGAGCTTGCACTTCGACTCGAGCGGACGAACGCCGCTTTTCAAAAACAGATCCGTACCTTCGCGGCGGGACAGCTTACATTTTGGGCCAATATATCTTGCCATGACTTAAGTCCTGATCAGACGCGGCGCCGCTTCGGTGGGCGGCATCCGTTATGAGGGATCGGGGTAACATCATTGATGTTCTGGATTTTGTATCCGCAGGCGTTCAGTGCACGGACCGCAGACTCACGACCTGGACCCGGCCCCCAGACGCGAACGTCTAGGTTTTTCAAGCCATAGTCCAATGCAGCGCGGCCTGCTTTGTCGGCAGCAACCTGCGCTGCGAACGGCGTAGACTTACGCGAACCACGGAAGTTACAACCACCAGCTGTCGCCCATGACAAGGCATTGCCCTGGCGATCGGTGATCGTGATGATCGTATTGTTGAAAGACGCGTGAATGTGCGCAATGCCGTCTTGAACCTGGCGTTTGACTTTTTTACGCGATGTCTTCTGCTGAGCCATAGTGTTTCCTGCTTTCTTTCGGCGCTGCCAGTCTGACGACGCCCAAGCTTTTTACTTCAACCGTTATTTGCGAACCGGACGACGCGGACCCTTGCGGGTTCTCGCATTCGTGCGCGTACGTTGACCACGCAGCGGCAATCCGCGGCGATGACGAATACCGCGATAGCAACCAAGGTCCATCAGACGCTTGATGTTCATCGAAGTCTCGCGACGCAAGTCGCCTTCCACCGTGAACTTCGCTACCTCGTCACGCAACTTGGCGACTTCTGGTTCTGCGAGTTCTTTAACACGCACGTTTTCAGCCACACCAGTCGCTGCGCAAATCTCTTTAGCGCGCGTCGGGCCAATGCCGTAAATGCTCGTCAGAGCGATAACGACATGCTTGTTTACCGGGATATTTATGCCTGCTATACGGGCCACAATAATTTCCTCTTAACCTACCGTTGCTTGGCGCAGGATTAGCCCTGACGCTGCTTATGACGAGCGTCGGTACAAATCACTCGCAATACGCCGTTTCTACGAATTACCTTGCAGTTACGGCAGATTTTCTTAACTGATGCACGAACTTTCATTTCCGTTCTCCTGTGACACTTACGGCCACGCCTTCGCATACCGAGGCGTCACTACTATGTGCGACTGTAGTTCCTCAGA